>QNVH01000037.1 GCA_004347955.1 Thermoproteota archaeon
TTATGAACAGGGAAAACCCATACAACATTGCAGCGTTATTTCTGATAATTTTCATAGCTGGGGCATATATCGGCTACTCGCTCTCACTATACAGCTCCTCATCATTAATGACAAAGGTCGAATCCTTGCAGAATAAGATCTCCTCTTTGGAGTCCAAACTCAATGCCCTCCAGACCTCCCTCTTATCCCTTCAACAAAATAATGTAACACTGGCAAGCCCTTCCCTTTTTGATCTTTACGATTCTGTGAAAGCCTCTGTAGTGATGATAAAAGGGCTTATGCCTGTGAGCGATCTTTTTGGCACAACATATCAGGAAGTCCTTGGTTCTGGTTTCGTCGTAAACCTTACTGGAANGCCGTTGATCGTTACCAACTATCACGTTGTAGAGAATATGATTCAAGGGTCAGTCACTTTCNTAGACGGCGAAGCATATCCTTTTGAAGTTTTGGGGAAGGACAAGTACAGTGATCTTGCAATCCTTAGACCCGCGGCTCCACAAAACAAACTTATACCCATACCTGTCGCCTCTTCATCTAATCTTCATGTCGGAGATCTTGTTGTGGCTATAGGCAACCCTTATGGTCTCCAATCAACCCTCACATCAGGTATCGTCAGCCAGCTGGGAAGAGCCATACAGACCGAGACCGCCTCAGGATATCTCATTGCTGACGTGATTCAAATAAGTACACCAATAAACCCAGGAAATTCGGGCGGTCCCCTCTTGGACTCAAATGGGAGGGTAGTTGGTATAACCACTGCCATAATATCTGGATCCCAGAACGTAGGATTTGCGGTCCCATCAGACACACTGATCAGGGAGTTCAAGGATCTCGTCGAGAAGGGAAAGTACGATCACCCATACTTGGGCATCAACGGCCTCACCGTTGACTACCTTGTAGCAAAGACGGTTGGTCTGAATTATACATACGGCGTCTTGATACAATCTGTGACTAAGAACAGCCCTGCAGAGAGGGCTGGGTTGAAGGGCGGCACAAAAGTCGTCACATTAGCCGGTAGACAAATTTATGTCGGTGGGGATCTGATCTTGGCCCTCGATCAGCACACAATAAAGACAATGGAAGACCTTTCATCATATTTGGAGAGGGAGACTGTCCCAGGGCAGTCCGTCGAACTGACCGTCATCAGAGACGGTCAGACGCTCTCCATCCCTGTAACAATTGGCATAAGACCTTGAATAACTCGACACCCTGTGACCCCTTCGAAAAAACTTATAAGAACCGCCAAGTTTTAGCAGATCTTGGAACCTTTCCCCGATGGCCCGCCCTAGCTCAGTGGTAGAGCGCCCGGCTGTAGACCGGTGGTCGCGCAGGCAAGTTCGCCATTTGGCGGGTGATGCGCCTGCGTCAGCTGGGCATTGACCGGGTGGTCGCTGGTTCAAATCCGGCGGGCGGGACCACCCCCTCGAATAATAGGAAACTTTATAAATAAGCACATTTTCCAACTTATTGCTCGGCTCGGGCATATCTTTTATTTGGATAATGGTGGGGTGTTATTGGTAAAGTTCGATATTCTTAAACATGAACTTGTTCCGAAGTTCACAATACTCTCAAAAGAAGAGGTCGAGATCCTAAGGCAGACCTATGGCATAAGGAAGGAGCACCTGCCTTGGATAAGAAAGAGCGACCCCGTATGCAAAGTCTTAGGTGCCAAGCCAGGCGACGTCTTGAAAATAGAGCGCAATAGCGAGGTTGCTGGAAAGTCGATAGCTTATAGGTATGTGGTTCCAGGGTGATTTAATTGAATAGGTTAACAATTGAAGATAGATGGGTTCTAGTAGAGAGCTTCTTCAAAGAAAAGGGTGTTGTTAGGCAACACCTTGATTCTTTTGACGATTTTGTCAAGAATAAGATCCAAGAGATCGTGAACGAGCAGGGGGTCATAGAGACTGACCTACCTGGGTACAAAATCAAATTGGGAAAACTCACGTTAAAACCTCCCACGATTCATGAGGCTGACGGGTCAGAGAAAGAGATAACGCCGATGGAGTCCCGACAGAGGAATCTGACATATGCCTCCTCCATGTATCTAAAGGTCACGCCAGTTGANAACGGCATTGAGGAAGAAGAGCAGGAGGTTTACATCGGCAAGCTCCCAATAATGGTTAAGTCTACTCCCTGCGTTTTGTCCAAAATGACTAAAGAGGAGCTCATAAAATCTGGTGAAGATCCGGAAGATCCTGGCGGTTATTTCATAGTCAATGGGTCAGAAAGGGTAGTCGTCATCCAAGAAGATCTTGCAGTGAACAGGATATTGGTAGATGTTATGGAAGGCACCTCTCCAGTGACCCATATTGCCAAAGTGTTCTCGGCAACGTCTGGCTTTAGAGTTCCGGTCACAATTGAGCGCATGAAGGGCGGTGATCTGCAGGTATCTTTCCCGTCAATCCCTGGCAGGATCTCCTTGTCTATAATAATGCGGGCTCTGGGTATCGCTTCTGATAAAGAGATCGTTGAGTTTGTTTCGAGCGACCCCGAGATCCAGAAGTCCCTTATACCTACATTAGAGGCAGGGATGGAAATAAACACTGTCGATGATGCACTCGACTACATTGGCAACAGGGTCGCCATAGGACAGACACGCGACTTTAGGATCCAGAGGGCTGAACAAATACTCGACAAATACCTCCTCCCACATCTTGGGACGGGTAAGGAAGACCGTAAGAAGAAAGCCCTATACCTCGGGCAGATGGCTGAAAAGCTCATCGAACTCTCCCTAGGTCGTCGAAAACCTGACGACAAGGACCACTATGCAAACAAACGTTTAAAGCTCGCAGGGGACCTCTTGGCAAGCCTATTCCGCGTTGCCTTCAAGAGCTTCTGCCGCGACCTCAAATACCAACTGGAGAGGGCAAAGAGCCGGAGCAGGAAGGTCTCCATACCCACGCTGGTAAGGGCGGACGTCATCACAGAGCGGATGAGGCACGCCTTGGCTACAGGCAATTGGGTAGGCGGAAAAGCTGGGGTAAGCCAGTTACTGGACCGAACAAACTACTTATCGACAGTTGGGCATTTGAGGAGGATAATCTCCCCCCTCAGCAGAAGCCAACCCCATTTCGAGGCCAGAGACCTCCACTCAACCCAGTGGGGCCGGCTCTGCCCGAGCGAAACCCCTGAGGGTCCTAACTGTGGCTTGGTCAAGAACCTGGCTTTAATGTCATTTATATCTGTGGGTATAGATGAACGCCCGATAGAAGAGCTCCTTTATGAACTCGAGACCGAGCCCATCGAATCTGCTAGGAAGAAAAGCCTAACAGGGGCAAAGGTCATACTTAACGGTCGTCTGATTGGGATTCACCAGAAGCCCGACCTTCTGGTCGCGGAGCTCAGAAAGTTAAGAAGGCGTGGAAGGATCCACCACGAGGTGAACGTCGCTTATTACAATTATGGAATGATACAGGAAGTCTATGTCAACTGCGATGCTGGAAGGGTGAGGCGCCCCCTCATAATTGTCGACAACGGCGTTCCGCGTCTGACAAAAGACCACGTTGAGAAACTTCTCTCAGGAGAGTGGACCTGGAACGANCTCATACTTCAAAGTATTGTAGAATACCTGGACGCTGAGGAAGAAGAGAACGCCTACATCTCGCTCACCCCTGAGGAATTGACAAAGGAACACACCCACATGGAGATTGTGCCATCCACTATACTCGGCATAAGTGCTTCCATGATCCCATTCTTGGAAGCAAACCAATCCCCAAGAAATACATATGGTTCCGCAATGGTGAAGCAAGCACTGGGGTTCTATGTTGCTAATTTNTCCAAGCGACTGGATACCCGCGGCCACTTGCTACACTACCCACAGAAGCCACTTGTTAATACAAAGCCTGCCAAGATCCTCGAGCTGGACAGACGCCCTGCAGGCCAAAACTTTATAGTTGCGGTCCTCTCCTACTCCGGCTACAACATTGAGGATGCCCTAATAATGAATAAATCCTCTGTGGAGAGAGGTTTGGGTCGCTCCTCATTCTTCAGATGCTATGAGACCGAGGAGCGGCGGTACCCAGGCGGGCAGGAGGACAAGATCGAGATCCCCTCGCCCAACGTCAGGGGCTACCGTACACCCGAGTCATATCGATATTTGGGTGACGATGGAATAATCGAACCAGAATCCATAGTGCAAGGGGGAGACGTGCTTATTGGGAAGACCAGCCCGCCNAGGTTCCTTGAGGAGTATCGTGAGTTCGAAACCGCTGGTCCTACACGGCGCGAGACCTCTGTGTCCATGAGGGCGGGTGAGGACGGGATAGTNGATCTAGTCCTCATAACTGAGTCCTCCGATGGNAATAAACTTGTGAAGATAAGGGTCAGAAATGAGCGCATACCGGAACTAGGCGACAAATTTGCATCTAGACATGGACAGAAGGGCGTCATTGGCATGCTGGTCCCACAATATGATATGCCCTACACAGAGGAGGGAATTGTGCCAGATCTTATCATTAACCCGCACGCCATACCTTCAAGAATGACACTGGGTCAACTACTGGAGATACTAGCCGGAAAGGCTTACGCCGTCTCCGGCGAACCCCAAGAAGGGACCGCCTTCTGCGGGGCAGACGAAAACAAGATGCGCACCTTATTGGAGAAAGCTGGCTTCAAGCCTACAGGCAAAGAGATCATGTACGACGGCCGCACAGGGAGGGTGCTTGAGGCNGAGGTATTCATAGGTATAGCATATTACCTGAAACTGCACCACATGGTCTCAGACAAGATGCACGCTAGAGCCAGGGGCCCTGTCCAAATTCTCACAAGGCAACCTACCGAGGGAAGGGCAAGAGAGGGGGGNCTCAGGTTTGGAGAAATGGAGCGGGACTGTCTTATCGGTCATGGGGCCGCGATGCTCCTCAAAGAGAGGCTACTCGACGAATCTGATAGAACTGTAGTGTACATATGCGAGGATTGCGGCTTGATATCCTATTACGATAGGATCAAGGACAGGTACATATGCCCTGTCTGCGGTGAAAAAGCCAAGATAACACGGGTTGTNATGTCTTACGCATTCAAGCTCCTGCTTC
This sequence comes from Thermoproteota archaeon, assembly GCA_004347955.1. Lineage (GTDB taxonomy): Archaea > Thermoproteota > Methanomethylicia > Methanomethylicales > Methanomethylicaceae > WYZ-LMO10. The sequence continues at coordinate 5,034 of QNVH01000037.1, forward strand.
AGGAGCTCATGAGCTTGGGGATTGCCCCAAGATTAAAACTTGCAGAGAGGGTGTGAGCTTATGTCTGTCAATGATATCGCTAAATCCATAAAGTCGATCAGATTCGGTCTTCTCTCACCAGAAGAGATCCGAAAGATGTCTGTTGTGAATATAATAACTGCTGACACTTACGACGAAGACGGAGTCCCGATAGACGCAGGCTTAATGGACAGAAGGCTTGGCACAATAGAGCCTGGACAAAAATGCCAGACCTGCGGAAATAGAGTGGGACAATGTCCGGGTCACTTCGGACATATAGAGCTCGCCAGACCTGTATTGCATCCGGGATTCGCAAAGACCGTATATCTCACGCTGAGAGCAACATGCTGGAACTGCGGGAGGATCCTGCTTAAGAAAGAAGACTACGACAAGTATGTTCAACTGATGGAAAAGTATAGGCGGCGCTGGCCACAGCTCAGACATAAGCTCGCCGAGAAGATTATGAAGAAGGCGAGCAAACTTCAAGAATGCCCGTACTGCGGTCGAGAGCAGTTCAAGATAAAGTTTGAGAAGCCCACAACTTACTACGAGGAACATCCAGAGGGCAATGTAAAACTAGCCCCAAGCGAGATAAGAGCTAGGCTGGAGCGCATCACGGACGCCGACGCCGCCCTTCTTGGACTAGATCCACAGATGGCCAGGCCCGAATGGATGGTGCTTACAGTCCTTCCGGTCCCCCCCTCCTCCGTTAGACCCTCTATCACGTTGGAGTCAGGGGTCAGATCTGAGGACGATCTGACACACAAATTAGTTGACATAATCCGAATAAACGAGCGCCTGAAAGAAAACATCGATGCTGGAGCCCCCCAGCTTATAATAGAGGACCTCTGGGAGCTCCTTCAGTACCACGTCACAACTTACTTTGACAACGAAACATCGGGAATACCGCCCGCCAGGCACAGGTCAGGACGCCCGCTCAGAACTTTAGCCCAGAGGCTCAAGGGGAAAGAGGGAAGGTTCCGTTCAAACCTCTCAGGAAAGAGGGTGGACTTCTCGGCGAGGACCGTAATCTCTCCCGATCCACTCATTAGCATGAACGAGGTTGGCGTTCCAATAGAAGTCGCCAAGCTATTAACAATTCCNGAAAGGATCAACAAATTCAACATTGAGGAGATGAAGAAGCTCATNGAGAACGGTCCAGACAACCATCCAGGCGCAAATTACATAATCAGACCGGACGGAAGAAGGATCGACTTAAGATTTCCGAAGGACAGAAAAACCATCGCCGATTCTGTTGAGGTCGGCTACATCGTCGAGCGGCACATAAAGGANGGCGACGTGGTGCTTTTCAATAGGCAACCGTCGCTTCACAGGATGTCCATCATGGCTCACCGGGTCAGGGTGCTCCCTTACAAGACCTTCCGGCTGAACCTCTGCGTGTGCCCGCCTTATAATGCAGACTTTGATGGCGACGAAATGAANCTCCANGTGCCTCAGAGCGAAGAGGCTAGGGCAGAGGCACTGGTATTGATGCTTGTCCAGGAGCAGATCCTCTCCCCCAGGTACGGCGGTCCTATAATGGGTGCCATACAGGACTACATCTCAGGCGCATACATGCTCACAAAGAAGACCACCCTCCTCAACAGGGAGGAAGCTTCTCAGCTACTGATAAGCGCAGGTTATGATGGGGAGTTGCCCCCTCCTGCCATTAAAGAGCCAGAGGAGATGTGGACAGGAAAGCAGCTTGTGAGCCTCTTCTTCCCTAAAGATTTCAATTACACACTTCGAGCAAACATATGTCAAAAGTGTGGACAGTGCAAGAAAGAAGAATGCCCTAACGATGCCTATGTAGTGATACGGAATGGCATTCTGATATCTGGCGTTCTCGATAAAAAAGCAATTGGTGCTGGGCAGCCGGAGAGCGTCCTACACAGGCTCGTCAAGGACTATGGGACGGATATGGGGAGAATTTTCATTGACAAGGCATTCAGACTCTTCCTATCATACATTGATAGCAGGGGCCTTACAATCGGACTGGATGAGGAGGAACTACCTAGGGAGGCTAAAGAGAAGATAAGGATGGTTGTTGAAGAAGCGGAGCAGAAGACCGCCAAATTAATCGAGATATACAACGAGGGCTTGCTGGAACGACTCCCAGGTAGGACCTTAGAAGAGACCTTGGAGACAAAGATCATGCAAGAACTTGAGGAGGCAAGAGAGAAGGCAGGAGAGATCGCGAGCCAGTACCTAAAAGAGACAAACTCTGCCCTACTAATGGCTAGGACTGGCGCAAGGGGCAGCCTCATGAACTTGGCACACATGGTGGCTTGCGTGGGTCAGCAGTCTGTCAGAGGGGAAAGGATCAATAGGGGTTACCAGAACAGGACCTTGCCTCACTTTAAGCCTGGGGACTTGGGTGCTAGAGCTCATGGGTTCGTATACAGCAGTTATAANGATCGTCTTAATCCCATCGAGTTCTTCTTNCACGCCATGGGCGGAAGGGAGGGTCTAGTTGACACAGCTGTAAGAACTAGCCAGAGCGGCTATATGCAGCGCAGACTAATCAACGCTTTACAGGATATAAGAGTCGAGTACGATGGAACAGTGCGGGCTACCGATGGTTCCATCATCCAGTTCAAATATGGCGAAGATGGTGTCGACCCTGCCAAAAGCGACCATGGAAAGGCGGTTAATGTCGATAAGATCATTGAAAAAGTTGTAGGAGCTGGTGTGATATAATATGACGAACAAGAAAGCAAAGGCACAAGCTGAAAAGGAAGACCAAAAGCTATCACTCATAAATAAACTGCTCAATGAATATGTAGAGAAACTTCCTGAGAGTCTTATAAATGAACTCAGGGAGAAGCTCTACAAGGTTGATCTAAACGAAGAACAGATGAGAAAAGTCATAGAGGAAGTAAATAGGGCTTATATACGCGCCCTAGTCGAGCCAGGAGAGGCTGCAGGGACGGTAGCCGCCCAATCTGTAGGCGAGCCTGGGACCCAAATGACCCTGCGAACATTCCACTATGCAGGTGTTAGAGAGCTAAATGTAACGCTCGGGCTACCGCGGCTCATAGAAATAGTTGATGCCAGAAGAACCCCTTCCACGCCAACCATGACCATAAGGCTCGACGAGGATCACAAATACAGCTTGGAAAAGGCAAAGGAAGTCGCATCAAGAATTGAGCGCATAGCTGTAGAGAACATAGCGAAGAGCATAGAATACGACATGGTGAACTCCTCATTCATAATTGAAATTGATGAAGAAATAGCTCAAGACAAAGGCATAGAGTTAGAATACGTGGCGAGGGCACTCGAGCGTCTAAAGGTAGGGAAAGTGGAGATTGAGGGGAACAACATAATAATCACACCAACTATAACATCACCAGAGAAGATAAAGAGGCTCAGGGAGAGGATCTTGGACCTCCGACTAAAGGGCATAAAGGGGATAAAGAGGGTCTTGGTCCAAAAAGAGGGAGACGAATACGTCCTACACACCGACGGCTCAAACCTTTCTGCGGTCCTCCAGGTCAAGGGGGTAGATCCACACAAGGTCTACACAAATAACATCTCCGAGATAGCGGAGGTCCTTGGCATAGAAGCAGCAAGATCCGCGATAATAAAAGAAGCATTTCAGGTTCTCGATCAACAAGGTCTTGACGTAGACATGCGCCATGTAATACTGATTGCGGACCTCATGACATGTACCGGCAAAATAAGGCAAATAGGCCGCCACGGAGTTAGCGGTGAAAAATCGAGCGTCTTGGCAAGGGCCGCATTCGAGGTAACCGTAAAGCATTTATTAGATGCGGCATCACATGGAGAAGAGGATGCATTGGAGGGCGTAACTGAAAACGTTATAGTCGGGCAATCAATACCCTTAGGGACAGGGGTGGTCGAGCTCTTCATGCGATTCCCCAAGGAAGGTGCCTAAAGATGGATCTGTCAAAGGAACTGAAAGTCGCCATCAGCACGGGAAAAGTTGAGATCGGATACAAAGTGAGCCTTAAAGCTTTAAACAAGAAAAGAGCTAAATTGATCGTGATGGCATCAAACACTCCTGAAAACCTATCATCACGGATAAAACAGGTTGCTGGGACGGAAGTACCTCTGTATATCTTCCCTGGCTCAAGTTGGGATCTGGGCGGCGTATGTGGCAAGCCCTATCCAGTAACCACTATTGCCATAATCGACCCCGGCGAATCTTCTATCCTTCAGTTGAAGGGGGGATGAGCCTTACCAAACATAAGACTCACTGCAGACGAGATGCGCTACATCGCCCTGCTTGAGAATTTGACAGGGGCGATAGCAAAAGATTGTGTACTGGAACCTGAAGGTAACAGAATTATTTTTGTAATCCGTCCAGGCGATATGGGTTTGGCAATCGGTAAGAATGGGGTCAATATTGAGAGGGCTAGAAAAGTAATAGGCAGGAACGTTGAGATTGTTGAGCACGCGGACTCCCCAGAAGAATTTTTGAAGAACATACTTGCGCCTGCGAAAGTCAGGGGCATAAAGATCACCAGGAATTCTGAAGGAAACACTGTAGCTCAGGTGACTGTCGATCCAAAAGATAAGGGTATAGCCATAGGTAGGAATGGTCGAAACATAGCCAAGACAAGACTCCTCATGAAGCGACATTTTGACATCAGCAATGTTGTAATACTTTGATTGGCCCCTTCCGACAAAGTTAAATAATTGTGAATCTTTTACCAAGACCGCACTGGGTGTATCGCATGGCAGGTTCAAAATCACCAAAGGGGCTCCTCGCAGGGAGAAAACTGGCCAATAAGAGGAAGAAGTTCCGCTGGAGCCTAAGGCAGTTCAAAAGGAGGGCTTTGAGGCTTGATGAGAAAGCTGACCCNCTAGAAGGTGCTCCGCAGGCGAGGGGCATCGTTCTTGAAAAAGTTGGCGTGGAGAGCAGACAGCCAAATAGTGCCGTTAGGAAATGTGTCCGAGTTCAGCTCATTAAGAATGGTAAACAGATCACCGCGTTTCTGCCTGGGGACGGCGCCCTTAACTTCGTTGATGAACATGACGAAGTGATCGTCGAGGGAATAGGCGGGCCTATGGGTAAGGCAATTGGTGACCTCCCTGGAGTGAGATGGAAAGTGGTAAAAATAAATGGCGTATCCTTGAGTGCCTTGATGACTGGCAAGAAGCAGAAGCCGGTGAGGTGAAAGCTTTGTCAGAGATAAAACTCTTCGGAAAATGGGACACGTCTAACGTCCAAATAAGAGACTTGGGTCTTAGGGCTTACATTTCGCTTAATCCAGTCCTTGTCCCCCACTCCTGCGGAAGGCATGAACACAAACGTTTCGGGAAGGCTAAGATAAACATTGTAGAACGCCTCGCAAATAGAATAATGCGCCCGGGGAAGAACGGAGGAAAGAAAGCCCTCGCCTTGAGTATTGTCGACAATGCACTTGAACTAGTTTACTTGAAGACAGGGGAAAACCCGGTTCAAGTCTTAGTTAGGGCAATAGAAAACTCTGCCCCAAGAGAAGAAGTGACTCGCATCAGTTACGGTGGAGTGACCTACCCTCAGTCAGTTGACTCGTCCCCACAGCGTAGGGTGGACCTGGCCCTCAGGTTCATAACTGATGCCGCAAGAAACTCTGCCTTTGGTAGTAACAAACCAATTGAAGAGTGTCTAGCAGATGAGATCGTAATGGCCGCAAGCAACGATCCAAAGAGCTACGCCGTCCAGAAGAGGGAAGAGATCGAACGCATCGCCATATCTGCCAGGTAAAAACT
>QNVH01000038.1 GCA_004347955.1 Thermoproteota archaeon
GAAGAAGAGCGGCATAATCACAAAGCTTTGAATCAGGCCGAAGCCCTCAAAGCTGCTCAGCTGCGCCCCTATGGCCAATCCTAAACTTGTGGTGGCTGCTGAAAGAAAGAGCAAGAAGATTATGACAAGGACCAAGGAGTAAAGGGTGTACTTAATGTTGAAGAATAACCCGATTATTATCAGAAAAGATCCCTGCAGGAGTGAATCTGTGCATCCTCCCATCATCTTGCCGGTGAAAAGCGTGAGCCTGCTTAGGGGTGCGACCATCACCTCCTTGAAGAAATCCATCCTTTTATCCCAGACTATGTAAAGCCCGAAGAAAATTGAGGTGAAGAGCACCGTGAGCATCAAAACTCCTGGAAATATGAATGTTTGGTAGTCTGCGCCCCCGAATGAAATTGTCGAGCCCAAACCCCCGCCAAAGGCGACAAGCCAGATGATGGGGTTGACTATGGACGAGATTATCCTNGACCTCTCTCTCAGGAAGACTTTAACCTCCCTGTACCAGAGCGCATAAAGTCCTGAGAGCTCACTCATTTGTCCTCACCTGAATTAACTTTTCTTCCCAACNCTCCGCAGACTCCTCCCTTATCCCCCTTCCTGTCAACTGCAGAAAGACATCGTTGAGGGTNGGCTCCCTCAGCTCCACAAACGAAGCCTCTCCCAGGTTGCACAGCACCTCCTGAATGTGCGCCCCCACCTCTGAGAGTATAATAGTTACGTTTCCATCCTTAGCCTCAACTTTGCTCACATAGGGCAGACTCCTTATCACCTCCACGTTGGGGTTCTTTACTTTTGCCTTTATCATACTCTTTCCCACTTTCATCTTGAGATTTGCNGGNGAGTCGAGCGCCCTTATTTTGCCGTGATCTATTATGGCAACCCTATCGCAGAGGGCATCAGCCTCCTCCATGTAGTGGGTGGTTATCAACACAGTGACGCCCTCTTCNTTCGAGAGCCTCTTTATATAATCCCATATGTGGCTCCTAGTCTGGGGGTCGAGTCCTAATGTGGGCTCGTCTAGGAATAGGATCTTCGGTTTGTGGAGTAATCNCCTCGCAAGCTCAAGCCTCCTCCTCATCCCCCCTGAATAAGTCTTCACGAGATCTTTTGCTCTATCCTTCAGATCCACAAGCTCCAAAACCTCATCTATCCTAGACCGCCTAACATGAGATGGAACGCCGTACATCATGGCATGGAGATAGAGGTTCTCCCATCCGGTTAGGAGTTCATCGGAGCTTGGAGCCTGGAATACCATGCCTATNGANTTCCTAACCTTAGCCGGCTGATGAATAACGTCATAACCATTTACCTTAGCGGTCCCCTCTGTCGGCTTTAGGATTGTCGCGAGCATTGATAGCAGTGTTGTCTTACCTGCACCATTAGGGCCCAATAGCCCGAAGATCTCGCCCTCTTCTACAGAGAGATCTATGTGGTCGACTGCTACNAGCGTCTTGAAGACTTTTGTTATTCCGAATGTTTCGATTATCATCATCTATCGCCGGCTGGTCTTTAAAAACGAAAAGTCCTTGATAAACTTATTTTCGCTTGCAAGTTCATTTATTTATTATGCTGATTTCTTAGATTCGAGATACTCTGCGGTCTTTGCATAATAAGACAACCAATCATACACCAAAGAATCTGCCAAACTTAGAAGCTCTAATACCTTTTGGCTCCTTATCTTGTAGAAAGTGCGGCGCCCATCCTCCCTCCTCTCCAGTATGCCTGATCTGTAGAGTATGTCTAGGTTCTTCGATGTAGTCGACTGTGATCTACCAATTAAAGGTATTATTTCACAGACGCACCTCTCCCCTTCCTTCAGGAACTCCAGTATCTGGAGACGGACCGGGTCCGCCAGTGCCCTAAATAAATTTGCCCTGTGTTCCAAGACACTCTTGTCCATAATTGATTATGGTCTCGAGGCGATAGATATACTTTTATATCTAAAAATTGTAATTTATGGATTAATTTTGAGGGCCAAAAATGGGCGACTCAAAAAGCGGCCTTCCCATATTGAGCAGATTCTTAACGCTCTGGATATTTTTGGCGATGGTAATTGGCATTGGGTTGGGCTATGTATTCCCAGGGGTGGCAGACCTCCTAGGTCAGTTGAGTGTTGGCACAACTTCAATTCCCATAGCCATTGGTCTGATATGGATGATGTATCCTCCCCTTGCCAAAGTCAGGTACGAAGAGCTCAGGAAGATAGTGACCGCAAAGGGATCGAAGACCATGCTGATAGAGTCATTAGTGCTGAATTACTTAGTCGGTCCATTTCTAATGTTCGTTTTAGCTTGGGTCTTCCTCGCTCCCTTCCCAGAATTCAGGAACGGCATAATACTTGTGGGTCTCGCCAGGTGCATAGCCATGGTCATAGTGTGGAACGACCTGGCTGAGGGTGATAATGAATGGGCTGCGATACTCGTGGCACTGAATTCGGTATTCCAAATCGCATTTTACTCAATATATGCCTACTTCTACATTACGCTGGTAAGCTCATGGATCGCAGGGACAGGCACTGTCGTTCAAATCTCTCTTGTCGAGATTGCAACCTCTGTGCTGATTTACTTGGGAATACCTTTTTTTGGGGGCATGATCACCCGGTTTTTCTTCCTAAAGAGGAAGGGCAGGGAATGGTACGATAAGGTGCTTATGCCTAGGCTAAGTCCAACATCCCTCTTCGCTCTGCTCTTCACAATAGTAGTAATGTTCTCCCTTAAGGGGGAATACATCGTCACACTCCCAATGGATGTGGCAATGATTGCCATGCCCCTTCTCTCCTACTTTATCATAATGTTCCTGTTGTCTTTCCTGATCGGTAATAGGTCAGGTCTAGATTACAAGAGAGTGGCTGCGCTATCCTTCACCGCGGCAAGCAATAACTTTGAACTAGCGATAGCGGTTGCCGTCTCGGTTTTCGGTCTCGCCTCCAAGGAGGCTTTTGCAACAGTGATAGGACCGTTGATTGAAGTGCCTGTTATGATCTCCTTGGTAAACGTGGCACTATGGTTCAGAAAAAGACTCTACAGGATTGAGGTTAAGTAAGCAAAAATTTATATTAATTCAGGAAGAATCAAAAACATTTTTTGTCTACGCAATGATGCCCCTTCCGATTAAGAGGGGCAATTGGCTATGTTTTAGATTCTGACTCCTAAAGAAATACAAAAATACTTCCATGGAGTTTATTATTAGTCATGAAGATCCAAAGAGTATCTGGAAATAATAAAAAGCACAAAGTCTTTGTCTACACACTCAGTACTTGCGCGTGGTGCAAAAAAACCAAGCAATTTCTCAAGGACAAGGACGTAGAGTATGAATATGTAGATGTAGATCTGCTCTCAAAAGAGGATTTGGAGAAAGTCAAGGCTGAAATTGCCAGTCGCGGAGCGCAGCTGCTCTTTCCACTTATAGTGATTGATGATAAGGTAATAATCACAGGGTTCAGAGAAGATCAGATTAGTGGTGCTCTGGCTTGACTTCTCTTGAAGAAGTTAGAAGAAGGGTGGAGATGGACGCAGAATCTAGGGGATACAAGCTGAACCCTGACGCCTCTTTCCTCAATGACCTTCTTGAAGGCCTAAAAACCAACGAGGAGCGATACGGTTATCCTTCCTGCCCNTGCAGGTATGCTGCAGGGATCTTTGAGCTAGATAAGGACATCATATGTCCTTGTGATTACAGGGACATTGACGTCGAGGAGTTTGGCTCATGCTACTGCGGTCTCTTTGTGAGCAAAGAGGTGTACGAAGGAAAGAGAAAGTTACAGCCAGTGCCTGAGCGTAGGCCTAGCAAGTTCATCGAAAGGGCCTTTAGCGGTCGCATAACCCCAGAAACCACTCAAGAAGTTAGGAAAGAAGAGAGGATTTCGGAGGTGGTTGGCGGTATGAAATTCTGGTATTGCAAGCAGTGTGGCTATGTGGCATTCCGAGAAGAGCCTCCCTATATCTGCCCAATTTGCAAGGCGAAACGCGAGTTCTTCGCAGAGATTAACCTGTCAGTCTCTGCCAGGGGCTGAACTACGAAGATTCTGCTGCACAAGTGTAATGGAAGCTTTGGGCGGGTCACTCTTCAACCCTTTCTACCCTGATTTCTATGGTCTTCCAGTCCTCCCCTACGCCCTTCAGCGCCGTCACCCCTCCTGAGATCATGCCACCGAGCATTTGGTTAACAAACTCGTTAATGGGTATCTCCTTTCCATCAACTACCACTTTTACCCTCATAATTTTGCCCCCCAAATACAGTTTTTGGAATCTCTTAACAACCTTAACTCCTTTTTATTAGAATTATATAATTTTGTACTATCTTTTCTGGTATCATCAGACCAACACCTGTGAGGGCTGATAATTCAGCGAGGAAACCCCTGATTTTAGCCGTGGGGGCATTAATGGAAAACCATTTATCGCGTAGCCGGTTGTCAAGCTATGTAGCTGGGTCTTGGCGCCCCATCTTTGCTCTCTGATGGTTGCGGGATCGTGGGAAGCGGTAACGGTGGGGGTATGTTGAGCGACCTGGCCAGTATCACCCCCTCAATGAAAGAAACATTAGCTATGGTCTGCAAGAGTGGGGACGGAAGCATCCTCTTGCCCTCGAAGGACTTCTTTATATCTTCCAGTTCCCTCCTTTCGCCAGTCACCCTGGCCACACCTTTTATCGTCAGGTTTGCGACTGCAGGGTTATAATTCACGGTAAATATGAAACTGCACTCAAGGCTGTCATCGATCGGCGTGAGTTTAACAACACTTATGTTGGTAGTGATCTGAATATTGCTAGCTCCTCCAACCTCCATGAGCTTCTCTCCGGAAATATGGCTCAAGCTTATAGATATATTCAATGCGCGCACCCTCTTTCATAGAATACGAGTCGATTTTGATAAACCTGCCGACCTTTATTTACTTTCCAGCTCAACCTCTACCTCTTCCTCTTCCACCCATACCTCTCCACGTCATAGAAGGGGAAATCTGTGACTGTTCCCCTTTCGTCGCGACCCCTGATTTTAATTGTCACCTCATCCCCTAACTTTGCACTTGAAGGCAGGTACGCCATTGCTATCCCGCAATTTATCGTCGGAGAGTAAGTCCCACTGGTAACAAACCCGATCTCTTTGCCCTCTGAGTAGACCTTGTAACCCTCCCTGGGTATGCCCTTGCCTACCATTTTTATTCCAAATCTCTTCTTTGTGATGTTGTCCTTGACCCTCTCAAGCGCAGCTTTTCCAACAAAATTCTCCTTCTGAAGCTTCACGGCAAACTCGAGCCGTGCCTCGAACGGGTTGATCTCCTCGTTTATCTCGTGTCCATACAGCGGCAGCCCTGCCTCGATCCTAAGGACGTCCCTGGCACCAAGCCCTGCTGGGGCTGCACCCAACGATACAAGGTTTCTCCAGATGTCCTCTCCCATCTCGGTATCTTCTGAGATCAGCTCGAACCCGTCCTCGCCCGTATACCCTGTTCTGGTTATGAGGCATTTTGCCGCCTTGACATACCCCTCTGTGCCCCTGAACCTCTTGAGGGCATCCAATTTTCTGTCGCATATCTGCTGAAGAATTGCCTCTGCCTGAGGTCCTTGAATGGCGAGCATGAAACTCCTGTCTGACAGGTCCTTTACTTCTACATCAAATCCTTTGGCGTGTCCCTCGACCCAGTTCATGTTCTTTTCTCTGTTTGCGGCATTCCATACAACCAAATAAGACTCCTCNNCTCTTCTGAAAACAATAACATCGTCCTTTATGCCCCCGCCNTCGTTGAGTATCAATGCGTACCTTGCTTGGTTCAACTCCAATTTGGAGATTTCTTGGGACGTGATGAAGTCCAAAAAGGCGCCGGCATCCTTTCCCGAGAAGGATACCCTCCCCATGTGGCTAACATCGAATAACCCTGCCCTGTTCCTGACGCTCATGACCTCTTCTGATATGCTCTCATAAAGTAATGGCATGTCAAAACCCGCAAACTCCACAATATTCGCCTTTTCACTATGGACCTTGTAAAGCGGGGTCCTCTTTCCCATTTTACCCACACCAACTAAAGACCTGAAAGTATATCTTTATCAAAGGGTAAATATCTTTTTGTCAATTTCTCTTATAACTCGATGTCGCGTTTTATCTTGACATAGATTAAAGAGCAGATCAGTTTGTACTCATATCGTAACCCGGCAACTTCAGTAGCTCTTCCTGGAACTCTTTAGATTTTAGAGTACTCAAGAACTCCTGGACTGCCTCTTTTTTACGACTCTCGGGGGAGACGACAAAATCGTACTCTTCATATCCGATGGGTATAAAATCAAGACCATAGTTGGCCGCAGCGCTCATCACCCCGATGCCCATGTCCGCCCTTCCCTGGCTAACAGCCGCCGCCACTGCCGAGTGCGTCTTAGCCTCCCACATGTACCCCCTGATCTTCTTGGTGGTCTCCTCAAAGTTTAGCCCCACGCCCTCACAGATCCTTCTCAACATGTGGTCTGTCAGGATCCTAGTTCCGGACCCCCTGTTTCTATTCACAAACGTTATTTCTTCTCTCAAAATGTCCTCCAATCCTCTTATTGATTTTGGGTTGCCCTTCTTAATCATTATTCCTTGGAGGCGCCGATAGCCCTTAACTAGGCTCTCCTCAGGGAGCCCAAACCTTCTCACAAAATCTCTGTTATATCTCATAGTCTGTGGATCCAACAGGTGGACCCCCGCTATATCTGCCTCCTTTTTGGCAACAGCCTCTAGACCGCCAAGGGAACCGATGTTTACGACCTTTGACCTTATCCCGGATTTATTGAAGAGTGTTTCAAGTAATCTATCCAGGGCCGGGCAGTTGCTCCCCATTATGACGAGATCTGCTAGGCTTTTTTCATCATGGAACAAATTAACCTGGACCTCCTTTCCCTCGTCCAGAAATTCTATGTTTTCGTTTATTACAATGTACCCGTCTGCCTTCGCCAGCGTTCCAATGGCGCCCGAACTTGCGAATATAGGATAGGCAATGTTGAAACCTTCCCTTTTTATCACATGGACTGGTAGGAACCACCTTCTCCCCCTTGCAGCATTGACCCTCTCTGAGAGTTTTGCTAGGATTCTTGCGCCCTCTCCCTTCTTTTTGAGAGAGACGCTCTCGATGTACGGCCTCACTATCTCATTGAAGATCATTAACGCCGAGACTGGGTATCCCGGGAGCCCGAATACAGGCTTCCCTTGGTGGAGCGCAACAACAGTTGGCTTTCCTGGCTTCACGTTTAGACCGTGCACAATTATGCCTTGATCGCAAACATCTTCGAGAACTCTGTAGACTATGTCCCCTACGCCAGCGGAGGTCCCGCCCGAAACTATCACCGCATCGCAGATCCTTAGCCCTTCAGCAACCCGATTTTTTATATCGTCGTATTCGTCCTTAGCCCTTCCCAGGCTGATCACCTCCGCCTCCTCTTCATAAAGGGCTGCGGTTATGGAGGGCGAGTTAGCGTCGTATATCTTTCCAAACTCCAGATTCTCCCCCTGCCCTACGAGTTCGTCTCCTGTGGAGAGAAGCCCTATCCTTGGTCGTCTAATAACATCAACTTCTCCAAGTCCCATCGCGGCAAGCAGGCCTACCTCTCTCCTGCCCAGGACGGTCCCCCTTCTCAGGACTAGCTCCCCCATCTGAATGTCCGAACCTGCCGAAGCCACGTTCTCCCCTGGTGTCGTTCCCCTGAATATCTGAACATAATCCCCCACTTTCTTCGTATACTCTACCATTACCACCGAATCTGCCCCCTTTGGCATGGGCGCGCCTGTGGCTATTTCCGCGCATTCACCTCTGCGGATCTCTCTCAACTCAGTGTCCCCCGCGTCTATCCTAAAGGCTACCCTCAGTGCCACCGGTCTCTGCTCAGAAGCCCCTTCTAAGTCCGATGATAAAACTGCGAACCCGTCCATCTCCGCCCTGTCAAAAGGGGGGAGGTCCACCCTTGAAATTATAGACTTTGCCAGAACTCTGCCAGAGGCTTCAAAGATCTTCACAGACTCTGTCTCTAGATCCTTCCTCACGCCCCTGAGTATTCTGTCCCTCGCCTCTTCTATGCTCATCAGCCTGTGAAATATCCTCCTCAATTTGAATCCCCCCTGAGCAGCTCGACCTCTACCTCGGATCCCTCTTCCAATCCCTCAAGGTCCTCCTTAATGATCACAAGACCGTCCGCCTTTGTTATTGAGGAGAGTAGCCCGGAGCCTGTGATGGCTATGGGATCTGCGAATAGCCTTCCCTCTCTCCTCACCAGCGTTACCCTCAAGAAGTGCCTCACGCCCGGTGTACTTGCCACGCTCCTCGTCATGAAGGCTCTGACTTTTTCCCTTTTCGGGGGCTTTCTCCCTGTCCATGCATACAGGACCGGAACCGCCAAACTCTCGAAACCCACCAGCGCTGATACTGGATAACCTGGGAGCATCATTACAGGTACACCTTCAACAACCCCGAAGCCAGTGGGTTTTCCAGGCTTAACGGCGAGTCCATGGAAAATCAGGGAGAACTTGGTTTTGAGTATCTCCGGTAGCAGGTCCTTGCCCCCCATTGAAGTCCCGCCGATTGTTACTATCAAATCAGCCCTCTTTGAGAGCTCGATCAACTCGGCCGAAATCCTGTCAAAATCGTCTGGCACGATGCCGCGGTCCAAAACTTCACATCCGATCTCCCTCAAAGCACCCACTACCATAGGTCTTGTGGAGTCTATTGTCTTTCCGCTGGCAGCTCTCGCCCCATCAACCTCTGTCAACTCTTCTCCGGTTGAAAAGACTGCCACCCTTGGCTTTCTCCTCACCATCACGCTCCCCTCACCTATGGAAGCCAGAACTCCGATGTGCCAAGGCCTCAGAAGTTCGCCCCTCCTGATAACAACCTCCCCTGCCCTGATGTCCTCCCCCTTTAGAGAGATATTTGCAAACTTTGGGGCAGCCCTCTTGACCTTTACAAGCCCTCCCTCCACCTCGCAATCCTCGAGCATCACCACCGCGTCTGCCCCCTTTGGGATTGGTGCCCCTGTGTAGACTTCGTAACACTCCCCCTCGCCGATCTCGCCAACGTGGGATCCTGCCTCAATCGTGCCCTTGAGCTTAAAGAAGGCAGGGTTTGATGGACTTGCGCTGAATGTCTCGCATGACCTAACTGCAAAACCATCCACCGCCGCCCTGTCGTAAGGTGGCACATCTATCTTTGAGACCACGTCATTCTCTAAGACCCTGCCACACGACTCTTTGGAAGGCACCCTCTCGGATCCCAAATTCTTAGATCCGCAAACCCTCATTACTAATTCGAGCGCCTCGCTCACACTTTTCAGCTCTTGGAAGCCTTTCTTTCTTTGTAAACTTGCCATCCCGATCTAACCCATCATATAAGCGATCTCCTCATTTTTAAAATATTCATCGTCACTCACCCAAACCGTTTCTGGGAATGTACATTTTCTGCGCATTCTCCTGTAGCTGTTGCTAACCGTTTTGTCATCATAGTTATAGCAAAAGCTTAATACCCTATGCAATCAATCCTTACGCGTTACAGGAGGCCGAAATTTGTCGGGACAACCTGATGAAATTGTAGAATTAGTTTCGAAATATACGTATGGGACATGGCGTGCACAAAAAGGATGGAAGAAACCACCCCACATCGTGGACGCCGAGGGGGTCTACTTCACGGATGTCACAGGGAGGAAACTCCTGGACTTCTCCTCGCAGCTCATGTGCTCCAACCTCGGCCACAAGAACAAAGCTGTGATAGATGCCATAATAGAGCAGGCTAAGAAGATGCCGTACATATCCCCTGCCTATGCCGTTGAGGTCAGGGCTAGGGTGAGCAAGGCTCTCGTGGAAGTTCTGCCACAGGGCCTAGAGAAGATCTTCTATTCCACATCAGGCACCGAGGCCAACGAGGCAGCCCTCAAGATTGTAATGATGTACCAAAAGCCCAGAGGCGCATACAAAATAATCTCCAGATACCACTCCTACCATGGATCTACCATGGGCTCTATTGCCTGCACAGGCGACCCCAGGAGATGGTTCATAGAACCAACCGGGAAGATCTCCAGTGTAATATTCGCACCTGACTGCTACTGCTACAGGTGCCCATTCAAGCAAGAGTACCCTGACTGTGGCATAACCTGCGCAGAGTATGTTGATTACATGATAAAGAATGAGGCGAATGTTGCTGGAATAATAGTTGAACCTGTAGTTGGTACGAACGGAGTCTTGGTGCCTGTCAAGGAGTACCTCCCGAGGCTGAAGCAGATCGCAGAAGAGAACAACGTCATATTCATTGCCGACGAGGTGATGTCCGGCTGGGGAAGAACTGGAACCTGGTTTGCCGTCGATAACTGGGGAGTAAAGCCTGACATATTAACCACAGCAAAAGGGAGCACCGGGGCTTACACGCCGTTGGGAATTACTGCGACGACNAGGAAGATAGCCGAATACTTNGAGGAGAACTACTTTGCGCACGGGCATACCTATGAGGCACACCCATTGGCCATGGCACCCGTCGTAGCCGCCATTAATGAGTACAGGCGCCTCAACCTGTTCGAGAACGCCAAAAAGATGGGCGAATACCTTGGTAAGAGGCTAAACGAACTCAAGGACCGGCACGCCTCGGTCGGTGATGTGAGAGGGATCGGCCTGTTCTGGGCTTTGGAGATCGTGAAGAACCGTAAGACAAAGAAGCCGTTCAACACGCGCGCAGACAAGGCAGCGGGCCTCCCGCTGATGGTGGACAAGGTTGCGGCAGAGCTCAACAAACGTGGAGT
>QNVH01000039.1 GCA_004347955.1 Thermoproteota archaeon
ATCTTCAAGCCTCTTCTTCGTCGCCGCTGAAACTCTCACAGTTGAGTACTTTACGCTCATAGCTCATTATAATTTGCGATATGTAAGCATAAAATATCCTTCGGCTTTCATCCCCAAGCTTTCGCAGAGGGACTTTCCGCCGACGAATTTAAATGGGTTCATCCCTTTTTTTCGTTTATGTCTAAAGAGAATTTAGCGATAATATTTTCAGTTTTTTGGGCATTTGTCCTAATTTTGGCATTGAGTATGGGCATAAAAGTTGATTGGCCGGATTATGTGCATGTGAATTACGGTTTACCTTTTGTTTGGGGGGTAAATACATTAGTTACTATTCATGGCCCAGTTAACATCTGGATGGTGCAACCTTTGATGCTTTCCCTAGATCTAATGTTCTGGTTGGCAACAATGATCCTGGGCATATTTTTGCTTCTCAAATATAAATATAAAAAATAGATCCAGTATTTTCGCATTTCATTATTTGTATATATAATATTTATTTTTAAATTTTTTAAATTTTGAATAAATTTTTAATATTTATAATAGAACATAAGCGGGCGCATGGATGGATATTTTGGCACCATATTCCCATTAACAAACGTATGAGAAAGCGTTATCCTCAAATCAGCCTTCTAGTGAAGAGTTTTTGCAGTCGGAATCCTCCCTAATTTTTCTTCGAACCACACAATTGTCCTAGCGAGTCCTTCTTTAATGCCGGTTTTTGCTTTCCAGCCAAGCTCTCTTTCAGCTTTCGATACGTCAGGTCTGGTTAATTCCACATCGCCCAACCAAGCCTTGCCACCTCTTGCGAAGATTTCAACGCCTTCCAAACCTAAGAGTTCTAGCATGAATTCTGCTATTTGGAACACTGTGTAAGACTCTCCAGAACCAATGTTGTAAGTGTCGCCCGCGCATGCCGATTTTTCTGGCGCAAGAAGCAGGGCTTCTACCGCATCGTCAATGTACAAGTAATCCTTGCACTGGTTGCCAGTTCCCAGTAATTCGAGTCTCTTTTGATCTCTCAATAGTTTCCGATAAAGATCAATCATCAGACCCTTTGTGTTCCTTGGACCGTATACATTAAAGAGTCGAAGGATTACCGTTGGAACATTAAATTGTTCGCTGAAAATCCTNCAGTAGTGTTCAGCCGCCATCTTNGACAGTCCATAAAAAGAATAGGGAATTAAAACTTCGTCCTCAGGGGTCGGGGTTCTGGCGACATTTCCATAAACGGTAGATGAAGATGTAAAGACGACTTTACTACCGAACTCTTTTGCAGCCATCAGTACATTGAGTGTGCCTTTTATGTTAATTTCCATGTCTACGTCGGGTCTTTCCATAGAGAAGGGGACCAGAGATTGTGCTGCCAGATGATATACTATATCACAACCGCTTACCGCCTCTCTTACTGCTGGAAAATCCCGAACATCTCCTTTAATAAACTCTACTGCCCCTGTCTTTATCAAATGGGATATGTTTGACATCCTACCAGAAGATAGATCATCAAAGATCTTAACAAGAGCCCCTCTCTTTATGAGCTCTTCTACAAGTTTGGTCCCTATGAACCCCGCACCTCCCGTAACCAAAATTTGCAAATAAAGCCCCCCGACACTTGTCTTCAATTTATTAGACCGTGTGGATAAATATTGTGGACACAAACTTTTCTGAGATAAATATTAATTCTACTGTTGTATCAACTCTTTAGAAGAACATTTGTGAAAGTGTCTACCTTGAGGTACTTTACAAGTCCCTACAATTTTATACATCAGGAGAATAGGAAGGTAAAGATATACGACACAACACTGAGAGATGGGGAACAGACTCCTGGTGTTAAATTTACTAAAGAACAAAAAGTTGAGATCGCCAGGAAGTTGGATGAGGTCGGGGTGCATGCTATAGAGGCAGGCTTCCCTGTGATATCCCCATATGATGAGGATGCAGTTCGTGCCGTTTCATCAGAGAGGCTAAATGCAGACATACTTTGCCTTTGCCGCTCGAAGCAGAAAGACATTGATGCTGCCTTGAGGGCAGACGTGGATGGCGTTATAATATTTTTGGCGGTTTCAGAACTCCATTTAAAGTACAAGTTAAAGATGGACTTGTCTACGGCAATTAGTCAGGCNGGTGCATCGGTGGAGTATGCCAAGGATCATGGGCTCTTTGTACAATTGTCAGCAGAGGATGCCACCAGAACCTCATTAAACTCATTGACAGCTCTTTATACGGCAGCCAAAGATAGAGGGGCCGACAGGTTAGGGATAGCAGATACAACAGGATGCATCAGACCCAAGGGAATGGCATACCTTGTGCAATCGATCAGAAAATTATTTGATTTAGAGCTCTCTGTTCATTGCCACGACGATTTTGGTCTCGCGGTCGCAAATTCTCTAGCAGCCTACGAGGCAGGTGTTGACGCTATTTCAGTCTCTGTGAACGGTATCGGGGAGAGATGCGGTAATGCCGCTTTAGAGGAGGTAGTAATGGCACTTTATGCGCTTTATGGTGTGGATTTAGAGCTCAGGACAGAGCTCCTGCGTGAGCTCTCACTTATGGTCTCCAGGTTCTCGGGAGTTCCGATCCCTGTGAACAAGGCGGTTGTTGGGGCGAACGCTTTCAGGCACGAGTCAGGAATACACGTTGCTGCCGTCATGAAACACCCATTTACATACGAAGCCTACGATCCACAGCTCGTCGGACAGGAGCGTAAATTGGTCTTTGGACGACATTCAGGAACAGAGAGTGTTAGGGAGAAATTAGCAGCATGTGGAATGCAAGTTACAGAGGAAGAATTGGCAGAGATCGTTAAGCGCCTTAAGACGTTGCCTATAGGGTCAGAGCTCATTGACAACGGCGGGCTGATAAATTTCGCAAAGAGAGTTCTTGCGGAGAGAGCAAGGGATGGTTGAAAATAGAATTCGTCCCAGCATATACTCTTTAGCTCTGGCAAATAGAGCNAAAGTTGCGATAGGTTTGAACCCTGAAATCTCTTCATCGGNGAGAGTGATGAATTCAGCCCTTTTTGCTAAGAGAGAAGGTTATGCGGATCCAATATTAGTTTCGGTGTGCGACTCGCGCCCGCCAGAGATCGCTGAAGAGGTCCCACTATTAATTTCAGAGTGCCCCGAGCGCTTCATGGTGAATATGCTAAAGGAAGGGGTTGTTGATGCCGCTGTAAGGGGAAATTTGAGTGCAAACACCATGCTTTCGGGCCTTCGGTCAGCATTCAATTGTAATAACCTTTACCGCATAACATTGATGGAGATACAAGGAAGGCCTGTTATGCTTGCGCCAGTTGGAATAGATGAGGGCGACACCATTGAAGATCTATTGACTTTTGCTGCTAAGGGAAAAGAGATTGCAGAACTTTTGGGCATGGATTACAGAGTTGGTGTAATATCTGGGGGGAGGCTAGAGGATGTTGGTCGTAGCCCCAAAGTGGATAAAATTCTTTCATTTTCCATCTCGTTAACGCAAAGAATAAGGGAGATGGGATTGGAAGTAGAGAACTTCGGTATAGAGATTGAGAGGGCGATAAAATCGGGTGCGTCCATTCTATTGGCGCCTGATGGAATAATTGGGAACATAATATTCCGTTCACTGGTTCTGGTTGCAAATATCGATAGTTTTGGGGCATACGCATCCGGGTTGCCAAAAGTTTACGTGGATACTTCAAGGGCTAAGGTAAGTTACTTTCTCCCCATAGTGTTTGCGAGTGCTCTCTCGTGTAAAAGTAAAATTTGAAAATCTTATCTTAAATTGAGTTTTGTTGATTATGGAAGTCAGGGAGAAATTTGAAGGTTTAGGTCTATTTGATTTAGGTTAGATTATGTTTATTACCCGAAATTGAAAGGGCATCTGCTGACCGTCTTATAAATCTAAATGGACACCATTATGTCTCAAAAGAAGTCTAATTTGTCCTCTGTATTTTTCGGTTTTATCAGGAAAGCCTTGAGCTCAACAATTTTCGGATCTCTTTCAATTCTTCTAAAATTTGCTGACCCAAGACCTCAGAGAGAGTCCCAGAAGTACCAAAAAGGGACCTGCCCTTCACGATGTTCAATATTTCTTCCCTTAACTCTAAGAAGTTTGGCACGAACATTATAGATGCCTCGGCCCTCCTGACACTTGGTCCACTACCCCCGCCAGCCCGCCCGGTATAACCAGCAGTGTAAATGTCCAAAGTTCCAATCCCAAAATGTCTCGATAGCGGCCCTTGGATCGTGTCGATGCTCATTATCCTAGAGAAAGGCACGGCATGGCGCGTCTTCCACCATACTCCTCTTTCCACTCTGACTTCGTTTTCTGTCAAGAGATATTTGATAGACCGACAGTATTTTGGGATCCAATAACTAACAAAGATCGTTATAACTATGAGTGGAAGGAAGTAGAAAATTGCAAAGATTGTAGCAACTGTTACCTCATTTATGAGGAGCATATAAGAAGTAGCACAAAGACCCAATACAAAAAGGGGCACTATTATCAAGGCAAGGTATGTGAAGTAGAGGGTTTTCATCTTCGGGTCTGGTTGAAAGGGTTCACTAATCTTCAAGCGGATCTCCCATTTATGTTTTTATTAATAAAAGCTAATTAAAATGACTATGGGTGTTAAAGGAAACGCTCCTTGAAGGGTTGAAGAAAAATCAGTAAATCATTAATTTGGTAGGGGGGTCCTAAATCTTAAGAAAATGAAATTGGAGTACTTTTGTTGATAATATTGACCGGGGATAGAGCCGCATTTGGCGACAAATAAAAATATTCCTCTAACCTTGAATGGTTTGAGGGCATTAAATTGGTTAGCACTGCGGTGGAGAAGATCATATCAAAATCTTTAGGGCGCAAGGTCAGCGCAGGGGATTTTGTTGAAGTTCCGGTGGACTTTGCATACTTCCATGATGGAACAGGCCCCCTGATTATTGATGCACTTGGTGAGATGGGGGTCAAGCGCATATTTGATCCTGAGCGTGTTGGAATCGTTTTTGACCATTCTGTTCCACCTTATAGTGACCAAGCTGCAACGCTACAGGCCAAAGTGAGAAGATTTGCAAGGGAGCAAGGAATCACCAAATTCCATGACCTAGGGGAGGGAATCTGCCACCAAGTAATACCCGAAAAAGGCTATGTTGGTCCAGGAATGATTGTTGTAGGAGCAGATTCTCATAGCTGCACACTTGGAGCGTTCGGTCTATTCTCAACAGGTATGGGTGCTACAGACTTGGCATATATCCTTGCAACGGGCAAGACTTGGCTCAAAGTTCCGGAGACCCTATATGTTAAATGTGATGGGCGTCTAAGTAAGGGGGTCTCTTCGAAAGATCTAATCCTTGAGATAGTTAGAATTATTGGGACAGATGGAGCCACTTACAAGGCTATAGAGTTCGCAGGGGGGGCTGTTAAGTCAATGTCACAATCATCTAGGATGACCATGGCAAATATGGCTGTGGAGATGGGAGCCAAGACGGGCTTCATAGAGGCGGATGAGAAGACTATAGAGTTCTTAGGCAGGGGTGGTGAGGTTTTCAGAACCGACGAGGTGGACGAGTCCTTGGATTTGGATGTGTCCTCTTTGGAACCGAAAGTTGCATGCCCTGGTAGCGTCGCGAATGTCAAATCGGTATCAGAGATCGAAGGGCAGCCGATAGACCAAGCATTTTTGGGCTCATGTACAAATGGTAGATATGAGGACCTCTTTGAAGCTGCTAAGATATTGAAAGGAAAGAAGGTACACAGGNACACAAGGTTGATAGTGATACCTGCCTCAAAATCCACATACGTTAAAGCCCAAAGAGAAGGGCTCATAGACATCTTCTTAGAGGCAGGNGCAGTAATAGGAGTNGTTGGATGCGGTCCTTGCCTGGGGGTTCACATGGGAGTGTTGGGCGAGAATGAGGTGTGCGTGTCTACTTCCAACAGGAACTTTATTGGTAGAATGGGCGCCAGGTCTTCTTCCGTTTACCTTGCCTCCCCCCAGACAGTTGCGGCCTCTGCAGTGGAGGGTCGAATCGCCGATCCAAGGAGGTACCTCCAATGATAAAGGGCAGGGTATGGAAGTTTGGTGACGATATTGACACCGACGTGATAATACCAGCAAAGTACCTCAGGTCCGTTGACAAAACCATCTGGCCGAAACATGTGCTGGAGGGGCTGGACCCTTCCTTCAGCTCAAAGGTGAGACCTGGCGACATAATTGTCGCAGGTAAGAATTTTGGCTGCGGCTCGAGCAGGGAGCAGGCAGTCCTCGCCATAAAGTGGGCAGGAATTTCCGCAGTTGTAGCAGAGTCCTTTGCCAGGATCTTCTTCAGAAACGGGATAAACAACGGTCTTCCGCTGATAGAGTGCCGTGGTATAAGTGGCACGGTGGACGAAGGAGATTTTATAGAGATCGACCTTGAGAATGGCGAAGTGCATACAAAAAAGGGCACACTCAAGACCTCCCCCCTCCCTGTTTTCCTCCAGGAGATCCTGAAATCAGGAGGGCTAGTGGAATACTACAAGAAGAAGGTGTCGCATGATCTTGAACGAAACCAAGACCGCTGATGTTGTGGTGAAGGCTCTTGAGAGGCTCGGTTTCGACCTTGCATTCGGTATGCCCGGCATGTGGTCCCTGCCCCTCTACAATGCCCTTTCAGCCTCAAATATAAGGCACATTCTTGTGAGGCACGAACAGCACGCAGCCTATGCCGCGGATGGTTATGCTAGGGCCTCGGGAAGAGCTGGGCTGTGCCTAGGCACGGCTGGACCCGGGGCCGTCAACATAGCGTCAGGGATCGCCGTTCCATTCAAGGATCACTCCCCCGTACTTGCCATAACTGGGCACGTCCCAACATACGAGCACGGGAGGGGTTGGATCGAGGACCTAGACTTAAGAGCCGTCTTTTCCCCCTTGACAAAATTTGCTGCTATCATATCTGATCCTTCAGAAGCGTACGACACGGTCTGCAGAGCCTACGTCTCCTCTTTAGAGGGGTGTCCAGGACCCTCTTATGTAGGAATACCTGGCGACATACAAAAGAAGCCTTCCAAGGACAAAGGATACTTGCCTACGATACCTACACTACCTCCTGATGCCAAGAGCATAGAGCTTGTCGCTGAACTGATCCGAGAGTCCGCCCACCAAGTAATATTGGCTGGATGGGGCGCGGTACTTTCCAACGCCTCCGAATTGATCATTCGATTTGCCGAGGCTATAGGTGCACAAGTGGCGACATCCATGATGGGTAGAGGGATCATACCAGAGGATCACCCGTTGTCCCTTGGTCCTTCTGGAAGGCGAGGCACCCCCTCGGCGAACCGAGCCCTTTCCGAATGCGACCTACTTCTTGCACTNGGTTGTAGGCTCACCAATCTGACCATAGGCGATCTAAGATTGAATTGCAAAATCGTTCAAGTCGACGTAGAAGAGGGCAACTTCTCACCATTGGCAACCGTTAGGGTCAAGAGTGACGTATCTCTCTTTATGGAGGCCCTAATCCCCAAGTTCAGNAACAGATTTCATAGTAAAGTCAATAGAGATGTGGCCCTGCCTGAGACCCAAAGTGGTGCAAATGAGACTGCTAAAGGTTATGCGCATGCCTTGGCCCGACTCTCCGAAGCAACATTCACGGTCGACATAGGTCAGCACACGATCTGGATCATGCAAGCCTTGAAAGTTAAACGCCCGAGGCAGCTCATATTCTCTGGAAATCTCTCCGCAATGGGNTACTCCCTTCCCGCTGCCATCGGGGTCAAGATGGCGGACCCTCATCGCAAAGTCATCGCCGTGATGGGGGATGGTGGTTTCCAGATGTCCTCTTCAGAACTCTCCACAATAAAGGAAAACAACCTAGCGATAGGGATTTGCGTCTTCAACAACAAATCCCTNGGTCTAATCAGGCAGCTTCAAGAGGTGGCTTACCAGAAGTCATATGGGGTCGACTACTCCGCTCCCCCCGACTACCTAAAGCTGGCAGACGCCTACGGGATAGAGGGTCTTCTTGTATCTGATCCCGCCGATCTTGAGAAAGCCCTGCAGACAATACGCGAGCCAGTTCTCATTGAGGTGCCAATACCAAGGAGTGCGGGTGTTGATCTCTCGAAGCCAAGAATATTAGAAGATAAATAGGCGATGATTGCAAAGTAAAATGATCCCATATGGACCTCTTGAGCAGGGACGACCTACATAGACTCCTCTCAACAAAGAAGTGGGCTTCTCCCCACAAGAAAGTGGTGGCTTTGGTGGANGAAAGGTCTGGGGTCGTTGAACTTGTTGAGGAACACGCACGAGGGACATGCCTCGGCGGTTCAGCATGGTCACTCTATCACTACACCAAAAACAGCCCCTGTGTCTTTTGGTCGAAGAGGGAAGGAGCCAGAATATTCTACAAAATTCGCCAGCCCCCCCTAAATGTCCCCTCAAAATTAACACCCAGCTACAGACCTGCATCTATAGAGTCTGTCGTTGTAGAGGGGGCAAAAGTGAAGGTCACCTATTCAGGTCTCGCCGGCGCTGGAGTGGCAGCGCTGACAAGAGCTATGGCAGAAGGCGTAGAGAGTGTGGAGGTTGAGGACTGGGGCGGCGGCAGCAAGCTTGGCAGAGCCACTATAACCCTCCCAAGGAAGGAGAAGCTGATAATTGGGGTCGATGATACTGACAGGAAGGACGAGGGAGCGACATGGTCACTCGTAAATGAGATCGCTTATAACCTTTCAGCCGAAATAGGCGCAGACTATTTGGAGCANGCCATTGTACAGCTTTACCCCCAGAACCCATTCAAAACACAGAACTGCGTCTCTGTATCCGTCTCCTTCGCAGTTCTCCCGCATCAGAAGAATTTGGTGGTGGANGCATTCAGAAAGAGGCTGGAAGAGTCCACTCTATCTAACGAGACGGGCATGGCTCTCCTACAAGGGATCATGGTCGATGAGCGCCTCACGAGATTTGCAAAGAACGCAAAGTTGAGGATGGTCTCATTAGATGAGGCGCTGGANGTAGCGTCAAGTTGCGGAGTTGCACTAAAAGAGATCAGAGGCAGGAGGGGGCTGATAGGCGCGCTGGCAGCCATACCATACGTGGAATGCCCAGATGAGGCGGTCCGACTGCCAGGTGATNAGAATGTTTGACTTCATTGTTGTGGGCTCAGGAGCAGGCGGGGCAACGATAGCGAAGGAGTTAGCGGTCTATGGAAAGAGGGTGCTGATCATTGAAGGAGGGAGGGCGGTCCCAGCTGGGCAAGCTTCCGAGACCTACAGGATAATCCCCTCAGGTGTGGAAGTATGGCAGACCATTTGCCTCGGCGGCACCACATTGGTCTCCATGGGAAATGCAGTTAGGGGCACGTATGGTTCGCTCAGTGAATATTACAGTGAATCGGAGAGCGAGCTGGGAGCGACTCTAGTGCCGGAATCCCATATGGGGAAGGGGACGAGGACTCTCTTGCTTGTGTCTAAGGACTGGAAGGTTATGCCCAAGGCTATTGATTTCGCCAAGTGTAGGTCTTGCGGCATGTGNCCCTTGGGGTGCCCACAAAATGCCAAGTGGGATGCAAGTAAATATGTCCGACGTGCCGAGATTAGCGGGGCACAAGTTCTGACGGAGACCCACGTCAGGAGAGTAATAATCTCTGGTGGGAGGGCCATCGGAGTCGAGACCGCTGACGGTCGGGAATTCAGGGCCGATACGGTAGTCCTCTCCGCCGGAGCTGTGGAAACCCCTAGGATATTGATGAGGTCTGGTGTGCAGGATGTGGGCACGGGTCTTTATGTGGATACATTCATAACCGTGGGCGGCCTCTTTGAGGGGGTTGGTCTCAATAGGGAGCTAAACATGGCGCTCTTCATTAAAAGGGACGGTTACCTTCTCTCGCCCCATTACTCCAGTTTCTTGGTCCCGTACCTCTCAAGCAAGGGAATAAGGGCACGTCCTGTTGATATATTAGGCATTATGGTTAAGATCGCAGACGAGCCCACTGGCGTTGTTGAGGAGGGGCGAGTAATAAAGGGGCTATCTAACAGGGACGTAGATCTACTTGAGAGGGGCAGAAGAGAGGCTGAGGAGATTTTGATCAGCGCTGGCGTTAGCCCGGAGACCATAGTATCCACATACCCAAGGGGAGCTCATCCTGGCGGGACGTGTGTGTCCTTAGCTAAGGACTTTTCTCCTATCCTTGAGTCTTTGTATGTTTGTGATGCTAGCATTATCCCAGGTCCTCTGGGGATACCTCCGATCCTTACAATAATTGCGATGTCCAAAAAATTGGCAGCGGTCCTGACTGGTAGGGCTTAATTCAAAACCGGGTTGTCTTGTGGGGCGCATTATTGCTTTTTTGTGTCATGCCGGTTAGACCGATCTGAGGGTTTGGGATATAATNTCTGACATCCTATCAATGTCCCTTTCCTCGACTAATGGGTTTACAGGCAAGGACAACACCGTCTTGGAGGCAAGCTCACTGTTTGGTAGGTCAACT
>QNVH01000004.1 GCA_004347955.1 Thermoproteota archaeon
GTGGGATGGTATGAGGTGGGAGCCTAAAAGGGCAGTGAAGAACCGACCGATGATCACCCCAGAAGCAAGAATCTCCCGACTTTAGTCGTGGAGAGTGTCAATCAGTGATCTTAATCTGCTTTCATTTTCTATGAATTAGTTTTCTCATCCTAACAAATCGTCACTTTTTTTGGCAAAATGTATAAGTCACGAAGTTTTTTAAATCTCGGGTGAGACGATGCCACTAAGGCAACCTATAGTCACTGTCTTAGGTCATGTCGATGTTGGTAAAACTCTACTGCTTGATAAAATCAGAGGCACGGCCGTAATGGCGCGCGAGGTTGGGGCCATGNCCGCTCCTTTATCGTAGCGGTGGCAGACCCAGCACATCGGCGCCAGTTTCCTACCAATGGATGTCATTGTGAAGTATTGCAGCTCTGTTGTTAAAGGATTTGAGTCGAAGACTCAGCTGCCAGGGATCCTGATAATAGATACGCCTGGACATGAAGTCTTCTCAAACCTGAGAGTTAGGGGAGGGTCTGTCTCGGATATCTCTATCCTCGTCATTGACATACTCAAAGGCATTGAACGCCAGACTGAGGAATGTATTGAAATCCTAAGGTCTAGGAAGACGCCCTTCGTTGTTGCCGCAAATAAAGTTGACCGGATAGAGGGATGGAAGTCGCACCCAAACAAACCATTCTTGGAGTCCTATAAGCTTCAGGAGCCCTACGTCAGGGAAAGGGTAGACGAAATGATTTACAGGATCGTTGGTGGACTTGCAAGGTTTGGGTTCTCATCCGACCGGTTCGATCGCATCCGGGACTTCACTAGGTCAGTCGCGATCGTCCCTACAAGCGCGGTGACAGGGGAAGGAATACCAGAGCTCCTTGCACTTTTATGCGGGTTGGTCCAGCAGTACTTAACCCGGCGCCTCTCAGTAACTGACGGTCCTGGCAGGGGGGTCGTCCTCGAGACCAAAGAGGAGGCTGGTCTTGGCACAACCATTGACGTGATATTGTACGAAGGGATCCTACAAAAGGGGGATAGGATCGTTGTTGGTGGCTTCGAAGGGCCTATCGTAACTAAGGTTAGAGCACTGCTCCTCCCCAAGCCCCTCAACGAGATCCGCGATCCAGAAGACAAGTTCCTTTCGGCTGAAAGGGTCGTAGCGGCAGCGGGTGTGAAGGTTGTTGCGACCGATCTAGAAGGCGCCGTGGGGGGCGCACCCATAATCGTGGCAAACGACGATTTATCTCTAGATCAAGCAAAGAAAAAGATAGCCGAGGAGATGTCTGAGCTGAGGTTCTCCACGGACGCCGATGGCATCGTCGTAAAAGCCGACACGTTNGGCTCACTTGAAGCACTAGTGAAATTCCTTAAGGACTCAGGAATCCCGGTTCGCGTCTCAGATATAGGTCCTATTGGGAAGAGGGAGGTGATCGAGGCGGCGATCGTAAAGAGGAGGCGACCTGAACTTGCAGCAATAGTGGGTTTCAATGTAAAGGTAACACCCGAAGCCGAATTAGAATCACGAGATCGCGGCATCCCGATATTCACAAGCAACGTGATCTATCACATAGTCGACGACTTCAAGGCATGGTCCGCCAAGACTTTGGAGGACATTCGAACTAAGGAGTTCAGCCAGATAACTTTGCCTGGCGAAGTTAGGATCATCCCTGGCTGCGTGTTCAGAAAGAGCTCCCCGCCAATATTTGGCGTCGAGGTATTGGCAGGCACCATCAAGCCTGGCTATCCTTTAATGAAAGAGAACGGAGAAGTTTTGGGCGAGATAATGCAGATCCAAGACAGCGGCAAGACTTTAGACCTTGCAAAGAAAGGCGACAAAGTGGCGATCTCGGTGAAAGGGAACTTTATGGTCGGCCGTCAAGTGAAGGAGGGTGAGACCCTCATGGTATCGGTGGGTGACAACGACATCTTCCTGCTCAGAGAAAAGTTCAGTGACAAAATCTCCAAGGAGGAACTCGACCTTCTAGATAAGATCCTTAAAATTCGCTGGAAGGACTCGCTCCTCGGACCCTCCTGATGTGCGAAAGGGTTATAAACAATATCATACTTCGAACTCTCTTAACGAAGAAATTAACGGTGATAACAATTGGTGGAATTTAAGCTGGTGATCTCAAACCCCGAAGATGGGACGTCTAAGGCTGTTACAGTGACCGATGCCCAGGCACAATCATTCGTCGGGCTTAAGGTCGGTGACTCCATAAATGGAGAGGCATTTGGCTTTCCAGGGAAAGAATTGGTAATCACTGGCGGCAGTGACAAAAGTGGGATACCCATTAGACCTGACGTGCCTGGTGGCGTGAAAAAGTATGTTCTTCTCTCTGGTCCGCCTGGCTATCATCCCAAAAAGAAGGGTCAGAGGGAGCGGCGCCTAGTGAGGGGNAACGTCATAACAGAGGATATTGTCCAGATAAATCTTGTTGTTAAGGGAGTGGAGAAGAAGGGTGAGTGAAGAGAGGCAGCCCGAGTGTAACATAGGACTTACTGGTCATGTAGACCATGGAAAGACAACACTTGTGGCTGCGTTGAGTGGGGTCTGGGCAGCCCACCATAGTGAGGAACTAAAGAGAGGGATTACTATAAAGTTAGGCTATGCCGACACNACCTTCAGGAAATGCCCAAAGTGTCCCCCTCCAGAGTGTTATACGACAAAGAAGATCTGTCCGGTCCACAACGTTGAAACCATCTTCCTAAGAAAAGTCTCATTCGTCGACGCCCCAGGACATGAGAGTCTCATGGCAACGATGCTCTCAGGTGCCGCCCTGATGGATGGTGCGATATTGGTGATTTCGGCGGCAGAGGAATGCCCTCAGCCACAGACCCGTGAGCATTTGGTGGCTTTAGAGATTATTGGCGTAAAAGACATAGTCATAGTTCAAAACAAGATCGATGCTGTTGACAAACAAAGGGCTCTCGAAAACTACAAACAGATCCTTGCCTTTACAAAGGGCACTATCGCAGAGGGCNCGCCAATCGTTCCGGTGTCATCCCTTCATGGTGCAAACATAGATTATCTTATACAAACCTTGGAAGAGAAGATCAAGACACCCGTTAGAGATCCTTCAAAACCAGCGAGGATGTATGTAGCGAGATCCTTCGATGTAAACAAGCCAGGGACTTTACCCAAAGACCTGAAGGGTGGGGTGTTGGGCGGGTCGCTCATACAAGGCCGTCTCAAGGTTGGAGACGAATTGGAGATACGCCCTGGCATAAAGGTTGAACAGGGCGGGAAGACCTTCTACGAGCCAATATTCACTTACATCTCAAGTTTAATGTCGGGCAATACCATGATGGATGAGGTTGGTCCTGGCGGTCTCATAGGGGTTGGAACCTACCTTGACCCATCGATCACAAAGGCTGATAATCTCGTGGGGAGCGTTGCCGGAAAACCCGGGACACTGCCCCCAACTCGCCAGGATCTACAGCTTAAAGTTTCTTTACTTGATAGAGTTGTCGGAACAAAGGANATGCAGAAGGTCGAGCACTTAAAGGCTAGGGAGAACCTCATGCTTGTCGTTGGATCAGCCGTCACGGTGGGGGTTGTGAACGCGGCTTATAAGGATGATGCCCAGCTTCTGCTCAAGCGTCCTGTGTGTGTAGAGAGTGGCATGCGCGTTGCATTGAGCAGGATGCTGGCAGGAAGGTGGCGGCTGATAGGCTATGGGTANGTCCAGTAGATTGAAAGGTGAAGAAACAGTCCCGGTGCTTTTAGATACCAACATATTGATATATTCCGCTTCAGAACCATTTGAAATCAGGAGCCAGCTGGAGAGACTTGGTTTTAAAAATATTATTGTTACAGAGGGCGTAAAACGCGAGCTAGAGCGACTTGCCCAGGTTGGTCGTACTAAAGAGAAAAAATTCGCAAAGCTTTCCTTAGAGATTGCCAAGAAATTCGGAACCATGCCCGACCCTCCAATCGCTGGGAGTGTTGACGATCAACTCGTTTACATTTCTAAGCAACATGGCTACATAGTAGCAACTTCTGATGCAAGCTTGAGGAGGCGTCTAAAGAGAGAAGGCCTCCCAGTGATCTACATAAAGAATAGGCGTCTTATCTCTGAATGCGACCTGATAACAAAAACCACCGCCTCAAAAGTCTGACTTGATTAGGCTGGTCAGGACTTCCTTGCATTTTTTAGTCACTTCTGCCTCCGCCCCAATTAAAACTGATAAATTGGTTTTGTTTTTAGCACAAATTCAATAACGATTCAAGATCTCCTCTGCTAAAAGATGCCTTAAATGGTTATGTAAACTAAAGATTTATTATTTGATAAGATCAAGAAATCAAATGGGCGGCTCAACCATGGCAGAAACAGATAAAGAGAAAAACCTAGCAAGTTTCATTCACTGTTCGAGTCTGCTTGAGGAGAGAGTGGCGAAGGTTTATGGGAATCTTGCCAACAGCATAGACGATGGTCTGATCAAATGTCTTTTCAAATATATCGCCTTAGATTCCAACAAACATTCTGAATTCTTTAAACTACTCAGCGAATGGCTGAATCCCGGTGCGGGGTCAAGTTTTGAAGAATGCAGGGAGGTTTGGGGCAAGAAGTGGAGCGATGTAATGTCTGATGCAGAGCGGCTTCTAAGTAAGAGCAAAATAAGCTCAGAAGAGATCTCCTTGCTGATTGACGGTCTAGAGAGGCTAGAAGGGGCCTTCGCAGAAGAGTACTTGACAATCTTGCACGTCAGATTAATCGAGNTTGTTGCTGAGGAGAGAAAAATTGACCTAAAATATTGTAAGGATATACTGGAATGGATAATTGAAGATGAAAATAAACATGAGCAGATCCTCAAAACCCTCAAAAATCTATTACAAAAATAGACCTGTTCATCGTCCCGCCTCCCAATCTTCTACCCCTCCACTAATTACCTTAAAAATTGGGTTTGCCTCGATCTTTTTGATATCCGACCCCCTCAACTCATCAAACTTTTTCCTATCCCTCCCCTCCACCTTCTTCAATAGATGGAAAAATTCATACTCCAGTTGCCCGTATGTGACCGTGACCACCCCGTTAGCCTCGATTTCTCTGATCTTGGAAATATCAAAAGAATACCCTCTTCTCTTGGCTTCAAGGTAGATTTGAAATAGGTAAGCATCTATCAAATCTATGGGCTTCTCATAACGCTTAAACCTCAAAAGTTGTGGATGATTTTTGTACCCTTTCACTTTGCCTTCTAAAGCCTTCTTTGCCAGGAGTCCTTCCCTCCAAACCGCCACCAACCCTCTGAAATCAAGATATTTTGGATGAATTGACCACAATCTCACCGAAAAGCACCACCTTTCAAAGCGTTTTCCGTTAAAAAATTTCTTTCCTACCCTTGCGTATTAAATACTCTCTGNTTTGGTGCATTCACATTAAAATCGGCCAATCTANANTAACAAAGGGCTTTAACCTTAAAGTGGAAACAAAAATATACAAATACAAAGCATGATAAATGCATCAAGTTTTTATAGTCCTTCTGAATGTGCTATCCATAAATTGCCCATTTGGTGGGAATCATGTTCAAACTTCTTCAAATAAATGACGTTGTAAGGATCCCGCCGGAAAAGTTCGAATCACCACTTGATAGCNTAGCCGCTGAAGTAATTAGATCGACTTATGAGGGTGTGGTGATGCGCGAATTTGGAGCCATTATTGCAGTATTAAATGTCAAGGTCTCA
The DNA here is from genome assembly GCA_004347955.1 of Thermoproteota archaeon. Lineage (GTDB taxonomy): Archaea > Thermoproteota > Methanomethylicia > Methanomethylicales > Methanomethylicaceae > WYZ-LMO10. The sequence continues at coordinate 5,675 of QNVH01000004.1, forward strand.
AATGTGGGCAAGATCCTGCCAGGCGATGGTGCGGTCTATCATAGAGCCTCTTTCGACCTTCTAGTTTATACCCCTCTAATTCAGGAGGTCGTAGAGGGAGAGGTGGTTGAGGTTACAGATTTCGGCGTATTCGTCAGGATAGGTCCAATGGATGGGCTTGTTCATGTTTCGCAAGTTATGGATGACTTTATAACCTACGATGAGAAGAGGGGGGCGTTAATAGGGAAAGAGACCCAAAGAGTTTTGGAGAAAGGATCATTGGTCCGGGCTAGAATCATAACAGTCAGTCTCACTGGTGGCCCCTCTCGAAGTAGCAAGATAGGGATGACTATGCGGCAGCCCTATCTTGGCGCGCTATCTTGGATCGAGGAGGACATCAGAAAAAGTACTGGAGCAGCTACAAATGAGAAGGCAAAGTAGCTTAAAGGAAAAAGCAAATGGGGATCAGTGTTAATGCAAATAGAAATTGGCTTGCGAGGCCTAAATCTTAACCATGATCAGAATAATACAACTCGAAATATAACTCAAAATGTAATCCTAAGTCTAAACAAATAAAAATGTAAAATCTAATTTAAAAACTAATGAGTGGTTAATATGAGTAAAGACAAACCTTCCTCAACAAAGTTTGCATGTAGAAAGTGCAAATATATTCTGGGCGAAGATGATACTAAGTGCCCTATATGCGGCGGCACAGATCTCACCGAGGAGTGGAGCGGATTAGTGGTTATTCTCGATCCTTCGTCAAGCGTGGCAGAGATGATGGGGGCAAAAAAACCTGGGCGTTATGCCATAAAGGTACGCTGAATACACTCTTGGGTGCGTGACTTGGGCTTGCTCAGGCTACCCGAGAGGCTGAGATCCGAGCTCTCAAAGCCTCATGGCCTCCTTCTAACGGGCGACTTAGAATCCAATGTTGGCTCTGTTCTTTCCATGATAAGACAAGAAAAACCTCCCAAAGTCGTTGTTGTTGGGGATTATGCCCTGACAGGCTTCGTAAAATTTGGTTATAAGCCCAGCCTTGGAATCTATGATAGAAAGACTAAACGTTCCCCTTTCCCCTTGACCTTAGAGCCCACCGAGGTTGTAAAAAATCCTCCTGGTCATATCTCAGACGAAGCTGTTCTTGCCATTAGGCGTCTCATCTCATCCCCTTCCCCCTCACTTTTGTTCGTTGACGGAGAGGAAGATCTTTTATCCATCCCTGCAATTCTCCACTCGCCCGAAGGCTCTTTCGTAATTTACGGCCTCCCGTCCAAGGGGATGGTCCTTATAAAAGTTGACAAAGATATAAAGAAAAAAATTACAAAGATTTTGGAGGATTTTGAGAGGGTCCCTTGATCTTAAACCCACCCTCTCACTCTCATCGCTTCTGNTACTCTGTTNATGGCGCAAATGTATGCTGCCATCCTCATATCTGTGCCGTACTTCTTGTATGTCTCGTAGACGTTGTTAAAAGCCTTGACCAACAACTTGTCTAGCTTCTCTATGACCTCTTCTTTGCTCCAGTAATAGTTCTGCAGATTTTGCACCCACTCGAAGTACGAAGTGCTAACTCCGCCTGAGTTTGCCAACACGTCAGGGACGACTACCACCCCTCTCTTGAAGAGGATCTCGTCTGCTTCTGGCGTAGTGGGTCCGTTTGCCCCCTCCAATACCAGCCTTGCCTTTATCTTGTTGGCATTCTTCTCTGTTATCTGGTTCTCTAGGGCAGCAGGTATAAGGATATCGCACTCCTGCTCGAGCAGCTGCTCATTGGTCATGTCCTCTGCATCAGGATATCCTACCACACTTCCAGTCTTCTCTTTGAATTTGCTGACATGTTCTACTGAGAGACCTTTCTTGCTGTAAATTCCTCCTCTCGAGTCACTCACTCCCACTATTCTGCAGCCTAGCTTTTCCATGAAATAGGCAGAGTAATATCCGACGTTGCCGAAACCTTGAACCACAACCGTGCCTTTTTCAGTTCAATTCCGAGCTTCTTAGCTGCCTCTCTCCCTGTTATCGCCACTCCCATGCCAGTGGCTTCGACCCTCCCCTCAGATCCTCCTATAATCACCGGCTTGCCTGTCACCGTGCCAGGGACGTTGTACCCCTTCACCTTGCTGTATTCATCCATGAACCATGCCATCTCTCTGCCCGATGTATTTACATCACCGGCGGGTATGTCCCTCTCCGGTCCCACTATCGAAGATATTGCATGGAAGTATCCCCTAGAGAGCCTCTCGATCTCTCCCACGCTCATCTCCTTGGGGTTACATATGACCCCTCCCTTTGCACCGCCATAAGGCAGCCCGGCAACTGCACATTTCCAAGTCATCCATATTGATAGTGCCATACCTCCTCCATGGTAACGTTCGGATGGTACCTTATCCCTCCTTTGAATGGTCCTAGGGCATCATTGTGTTGCGACCTAAAACCCCTGAAAACTTTGATCTTCCCGTTGTCCATGCGGACAGGCACATAAACGCACAGCACTCTCTTTGGGTATTTCAGGATCTCGTGGATGTTCGGATCTAGATTCATTATTCTTGCGCATTTATCCAGCTGCTCCAAAGCCATTTGATATGGATTTCTCTCGGACATATGGTCTCATCTCGTTGAGAAGATTTAAAACCCCCACTTATTAAGGTTTATTAAAACTTGTTAACAATTAATAACGGACTGCTGGGAAATGATGGTTTAAAAAATTCCTAGAAACGGTCGACCAACAGATAAGCTAAAAAAGGAGAACGCTTTTTTCTACAACGAAACGGATGTGCAAACGATGTCCTCAGAAGAATATCAAATATCAATCATAGAAGACCGATTCAATCCTCTTCTAGAGAGGAGAGAAGTCAAGATAGAGGTCGCCTCGAAATCAACGCCCAAAAGGGATCTTTTGAGGAAGGCTGTCGCGTCCTCTCTTAAGGTACCGACAGAGTGTGTCTATGTGAGGAGCTGCCTATCCTCTTTTGGAACAAACATCTCCGTGTGTAGGGTGCACGTATACAAAGACCCTGAGCGCGGTAAAAAATTGGAGCCAAAGCACGTCCAGCTCCGGAATCTCTCTAGAGAGGAGCGTGCGCAGGTCTTGTCCTCCCAATCAGCCCCAAAATCTAGCGAGAAAAAATAGGTGATCTAAATGACAAAACCATCAGATCTTTATGAATATAGCTACGAACAAAACAAGATAGTTCCAAAAAATAGAACTTGTTCTCGGTGCGGTAGATTCATGGCAAAGCATACAAAGCCTAGCCCTAGATGGGCATGTGGTTACTGCGGATATACAGAATTCATACGTCAATAAAGGCATAGAAAATGAGAAAGCTCTACGTAATGGGCATAGAGTCTACGGCTCACACTTTTGGTTGTGGCATAGTTTCCTCTAATGGTGAAATTCTCTCAAACTTGAGATCAGAGTACATCCCCTCTTCTGGGGGGATCCATCCCCGCGAGGCAAGTCAGCATCATGCCTCCAAAGCCTCTACAACAATTAAGCAGTCTCTCGATGTAGCTGGTCTAAAGTTAAATGAGTTGGACGCCGTCGCTATATCTCTTGGTCCAGGGCTAGGCCCATGCTTGAGGACTGGCGCCACTGTCGCTAGAGCTATAGCATTGATGATTAAAAAACCCCTCATACCTGTGAACCACTGCGTGGCCCATATTGAGATCGGTAGGCTGGTCACAAAGGAGGATGACCCACTGGTAGCATACGTCTCAGGCGGGAACACTATCGTTTCGGCATACTCCGATGGGCGATACAGAGTATTCGGCGAGACTCTGGATATCGCTCTGGGGAATTGTTTAGACGCATTCGCACGTTCGTTAGGGCTTAGCCATCCTGGCGTTCCAAAACTCGAAGCCTTGGCAGAGGGAGGTAAAAATTTCATTCCGCTCCCTTACGTCGTCAAGGGTCAAGACGTATCTTACTCAGGTTTATTGACTATGGCTACCAGAAAGATCCCGGAGGTTAACCCAAGCGACTTGAGTATGAGCCTCTTAGAGGTTGCTTATGGGATGCTGGCGGAGGTTGTCGAGAGGGCTCTGGCTCACACGGAGAAACCCTCACTATTACTGACCGGGGGGGTCGCAAGGAGCCCACGCTTGCAGAGAATATTAAAAGCGGTGTGTGACGAGCACTCTGCAAGGTTTTATGTTGTCCCACCAGATCTCGCTGGAGATAACGGGGCGATGATCGCTTGGACAGGATACCTCGCTCTCAGAGAGGGGATCAGTGTGCCCGTGGACTCCAGTTACATAAGGCAGAGATGGCGCCTTGATGAGGTTGAGGTGCCGTGGAGAAGATGACACTTATAAAGAAGGGGGCAGAGGCTGAACTTTACAGGATGACTTGGATGGGGCGAGACTCCGTGCTGAAGCGGAGAATAAAAAAACTCTATCGCAACCCAGACCTTGACTTGTACATACGCACCACTAGGACTAGTTTGGAGGCGAAGTTGCTTTCTGAAGCTAGAAGACTCGGCGTGCCAACACCAATAGTCTACTCTGTTGACCTCAAGAATGCCGAGATTATCATGAGTTTCATACCTGGGTCGCCGCTCAAGAAGATCATCCCTAAAATGGATCGGGAGTCCCTACATGAAACTTTTAGTCTAGTCGGCAGCCTCGTTGGCAGGCTCCATAAAGGTGGAATAGTCCACGGCGACCTAACCACCTCCAATATGATTCTAAAGGACGACGCCCTCTTCTTGATAGATTTTGGACTTGGCGACCACACCTTCGATTTGGAGGCTAGAGGTGTGGACATTCACCTCATGCGGAGAGCTCTAGAGAGCTCGCACCACGAAGTATCCAAGTGGGCTTATGAGGGTTTCATATCTGGGTACGGGGAAATCATGGGCGACGAGATAAAAGACATATTGAAAAGGGTTAGCGAGATACGGCGCAGGGGGCGTTATGTCGAGGGTGGGCGATGAGCACCATGGTCTCTATTCTCTTCATAACCAACAATGAACACAAAGTTGAGGAAGCCAACAGGATCCTCTCTCCATTTGGAATTCGGCTGGAGATGTCTCCTCAGAAGAAGGTGGAGATCCAGTCCGATTCCCTCGTGAGGATAGCAAGATATGCGGCTCTGACGGCAGCAAAGAAGTTAAAATCCCCTGTCTTAGTCGAGGACTCAGGCCTTTTTATTAAAGCGTTAAATGGCTTCCCCGGGCCATTCTCTTCCTATGTTCAAAAAACCATTGGGTGTGAAGGCATACTCAAACTCCTTCAGGGGAGAGAAGATCGGGGAGCCGCCTTCAGATGCGCCGTTGCTTTCTGGTCCCCAAATCTGGGTCTCCACACATTTCATGGCAGATCATTGGGGAGGATCTCCCTAAGTATGCGTGGGCACGCTGGATTCGGGTTCGATCCAATATTCGTCCCCAGNGGTGAAGACCTAACCTTCGCTGAGATGCCGCCAGAGCAAAAGGACCGTTTCTCCCACAGGGGCGCCGCTTTTAGGGCCTTTGGGTCGTGGCTCTCCTCAAAAATTGTAGCTAAACCTTAAATAATAGCTCCTTTTTCTATCGTTTGCTTAGGTGGGCTCTTTGAGGAAGAGTAAGATAAAAGGCAAATCACATTCAATGAGGCCAGTGGAAAGTGGCGCACCAAAATGGGTGAAAGCCACTTCTGACGAAGTAGAGTCGCTCATAATAGAGTTCGCAAAGAAAGGCATACCTCCATCTCAGATCGGAGTGATCCTCAGGGACCAGTATGGTATACCGCTCGCGAAACAGATAACTGGCAAGAAGGTTTGTGAAACCCTGTCCGAGAAGAATTTGGCACCCGATATCCCTGAGGACCTATTCAACCTTATCAAGCATGCCTCCAGGATCCGAAGGCACTTGGAGGAGCATCCGAAAGACATGAGCTCAAAAAGAGGACTCCAGCTCCTAGAGTCCAAGATAAATCGTTTGGCGAAATATTACACGTCAGTAGGAAAACTCCCTCATGACTGGAAGTATTCGCCGGAGAAGGCATCAATACTTGCCAGATAGGGGTAAATTTTTTGGATCAAGAAGGGGAGTCTCTCTTACTGAAGAGGGCAGAGTCGATCGCGGGCCGTCTCCTCTCAATCCCTAAAGAGGAAGAGATCCTGTTAATCTCACACTTAGACGCCGACGGCATAGCTGCCGGGAGCATATTGCTCCACGCCCTCCTAGACTCTGGGGCAAACCCTTGCCTGAGGATCGTGAAACAATTAGACACGAACACCGTAGAGGAGGTCGCAACCTCATCCTCTAACTTCGTAGTTTTTGTCGACATGGGCAGCGGTCAAAAGTCACTCCTAAAAAAACTCCAAGATAAAGGGAAGAAAATATTCGTAATAGATCATCATCAACCAGAACCTCCGGAGCTCGAGTCCGAGATCAACCCTCACATGTTTGGGTACAACGGTTCAAACGACATTTCTGCGTCTGGGACTGCCTACCTCGTGGCCAAAAAGATATCGAGCGAAAACACCTGCATCCNNCAGCTNGCAATCGCTGGGGCTCTAGGGGATCTCCAAGACCGGGGGGAACGCGCCTCGCTTGTTGGGTTAAATAAATTGATTGCGGCAGAAGCCGAGGCGAAGGGTCTACTGAAGAGCAAGTTGGGTCTGAAGCTTTATGGCTTCGAATCCAGACCATTAGTNCACTGCCTGGCGAACACCATAGAGCCATACCTGCCAGGGCTCAGCGGTGACGAAGGGGCCTCCCTCAAATTTATAAAAAGTCTCGGGATCGACCCGGTGAAACCTGATGGCAGCTGGCGCTCTCAAGCAGACCTGTCCAACAACGAACTTAGAACACTCCTGAATGGCATAATCAAGTACCTNATCTCCCAAGGCCTGTCGAGTAAAGAGGCTGAGAGCGTGGTCGGGACGCTCTACATATTCCCCAACGAAGCTCCTGACTCGCCCCTCCGCGACGCCCGGGAATTCGCATCGTCAATAAATGCGTGCGGGAGGCTGGGCAAGTACGGTCTTGGCGTCTCCATATGCATGGGTGACAGGGGTAGAGCACTCGAGGAACTAAAGCAGACACTTCAAGAATACAGGAAGACAATCTCTAGATACCTCAACTGGATCCAAACCAACAACGAATCCATTAAGATCTTGCCATACGTCCAGGCAATCAACGGTGGTACAGTGGTAGACGACAGGATGATCGGAACTATCATCTCAATAACATACTCAACAAAGCCATTTTCGCTCGAAAAACCAATAATTGGCTTTGCCATATCTTCAGATTGCGTAAAGGTCTCCGCTAGAGCCTCCCCAGGCTTAGTTAAAAAAGGGCTAAACCTTGGCTCACTAATAAAGGAGGCTGCCGAGAAATTTGGCGGAGCTGGTGGAGGACACAACATTGCTGCTGGCGCACAGATACCCATAGGAACTGAAGAGGCTTTTCTCCAGCACTTGAACGAGTTGATTTCAAAGAATATTGGTGAAGGGCATGCTGACTGAGATCCTGATCCGTAGAGAGTATCCTTCATCCTCGGTGGCGGAATCCATTAAGAATTCACTTCAGCCAGACAACGTAGACGCTCCTGTCGGTACGACCATAGAGCTGATCTTGGATAAGACCTCGCTGCTGATAAAGGTCTCATCCAAAGACGACATCCCCTCTTTCCTTAGGACCGTTGACGACCTCCTTGTATGCCTCCAGGCGGCAGAAACAACCCTCCATGAACTCGGGCTAGAGGGCTCCCCAAGAACCTCTGACGGTTAAAAGCTTATATTGTTGTTTTACTTTTCACATTTGTTATCGCGGTGAAATGGATGTCTGAACAGAAGGCACCGGCAAAACTGAAAGATAAGTGGCGCCAGAAGAAGTGGTACGTGGTAATAGCCCCCGCTGCCTTTGGCAACGTCGAGCTGGGTAAGACCATGGCAGACGACCCGCAAAAACTTATTGGCAGGGTCCTAGAAACCACACTTTANAACATCACAGAGGACTTTTCTCAATTGCACATAAAGCTCTACTTTAAGATTGTCAAGGTAGAAGGCGACAAGGCATACACCATATTCAAGGGACACGACCTCGCCCGAGATTACTTGAGAAGCTTAGTAAGACGCGGTAGCTCACGCATAGACGGGATCTATCCCATAACTTCAAAAGACGGATACAGGATGAGAATTGGAATTCTGGCTATATCAACTGTCAGAACAAAGAGCTCACAGAAACACGCAATTAGGAGGATAATGGAGGAGACTGTAAAGAAGAAGGACGGGCAGCTCCTCTACGATGAACTCGCCCAACAGCTCGTCCTTGGCAAGATCGCCTCAGAGATTTACAACGCTGCCAAATCTGTCTATCCCCTAAGGAAGATAGAGGTCAGGAAGAGCGAGCTTGTGTCCATAGAGGCACCTGCGCCAGCCCCTGCGCCCGCCGTTTCCGAAGCCCCGACCGCTCAATGAAAGCATTTTTTATCAACCTGCGCCCACTTCATTATTGTGGGAGATTTTAATGCATGAACTGGTGNGCAGTTCAGGTATACGTGGTCTAGCCATAAAAGAGATCTCTCCAGATCTCTGCCTGAAAGTAGGGCTATCACTCTCCACAAAGAATCCTGGAGAGTATGTAGTTGGNCACGATGTTCGCCTCTCCTCCCCACTCCTNGCAAACTCATTGATAGATGGACTGAATTCGGGCGGCTCAGACTCCATATTCCTGGGTCTAGCTCCAACACCCGCCGTTGCCTATTATTCAAGGCGCTTCTCGGGTGGCATCGCGATCACCGCCAGCCATAATCCCCCGGAGTACAACGGGATCAAGGTCTTTGACAGGCGCGGCGCCCCGGCTCCTCCATCCTTCTACGAGTCCCTCCTCTCCGAGATCCCGAAGGAATACGCGATGTGGGACGCCTTAGGCTCTAGGAGAGAACATGAAGGGTTGCATGAGTACATCGAGTTCCTTTGCTCACTCTCAAAAACAAAGAGGAGATGGAGGGTTGGTCTAGACCCTGGCAATGGTGCAACATNCATCACTGCCCCTCTGACATTCCGCCTTTGTGGGCACGAGGTCTATCCCCTCAACCTTGCACCAGACGGCAAATTTCCCGGGAGGGATCCTGAACCAAAACAAGAGTCNTTGCAATCCCTGGCGGACAGTATCAGAAAGAATTCCTTGGATGTAGGATTTGCATACGATGGAGATGGAGACCGTTTGGCAATTTTAGACGAANATGGCAATTTCATATCCCAGGATGTGGCATTGGGGCAAATGGCAAGGTTCTTCATAAAACGTTATGGCGGGTCTGTTGTTGTCAATGTCGATTCCTCCTCTGTCGTAGAACTCCTAGTGAGATCTGAAGGTGGCGGCGTTCACAGATCCAGAGTGGGTGACCCATATATAGTTCAGGAGATGCTAAAGAGGAACGCCATCTTTGGAGGGGAGACCTGCGGCGCCTGGATAACCCCCCACCTGCCCTGCCCAGATGGGGTTTTATCGTCGATCCTAGTTCTAAATCTCTTGGAGTATTGGGACATCAAGCCGTCTCAGCTCAGCTCAGGACTGCCCGCCTTCTTCCTTGAAAGGAGTAAAATTGAATGCCCCAACGAACTCAAGCAACTTGTAATGAGACAACTCAAAGAATCTCTTCCAGAGATCTATCCTGGCGTAGAGCTTTCAGAGATTGATGGTCTAAGACTGTCTTGGCAAGACTCTGAGTGGGCCCTAATAAGGCCGTCTGGAACAGAGCCAGCCGTCAGAATAACAGCAGAGTCCAAAGACAAGGAAAAGACTAAGGAGTTAATTGAATCCCTCACACACCTTCTAAATGAGACTATGGAGGGTTTAAAACGAAGGCTGTAGTTCTTGCCGCAGGAAAAGGGGCCAGGCTGGATACCTTCACAAGTACGCGTCCAAAGCATCTGTTGCCGATAGCAGGGTCAACACTATTGGAACATTCCTTGTACTCGATAAAGCATGCAGGGATACACGAGATTGTAATCGTAGTACACCACATGAAAGACCTCATTATGTCTCANATTGGANACGGGACCAAACTCGGTTTGAAGATCACCTATGTGGAGCAAAAAGAATTGATGGGCACGGGAGACGCACTCCTTGCCTGTAGCGAATTAATCAAAGATGGCCCATTCTTTGTGGTTTACGGGGATCTGGCTTTCCATCCCTCGATACCTAGGGAGATGCTATCTAACTTTCACCCAGGCTCGAATCTGATCCTAGGCGTCAACGTGAGCGACTCAAAAGAATTCGGTTATTTGGAGCTGAATGGTCGCTCTCTCCTGAGAATCNAAGAGAAGCCAAAGGAGGGTGGTTCAGGCACGATTAATGGTGGAATCTACATACTCGAACAAGAGATCTTGGAGTACCTTCAAAGGACCCCTATATCGGATCGTGGGGAGTTGGAACTCACCACTGCAATAAATATGGCAATAAAAGAAGGAAAGAGGTTCTTTGTGGTGCCGACAAACACCGAGAGATGGGTNGACGTGGGGCGCCCCTGGGACATCCTGGACGCCAACAAGATACTCATGGACGCCCTTGTGAACGGGAGCAGAGTTGAGGGGACCATCGAGGAGGACGTCCACATACATGGAAATGCCATTATAGAAGAGAACGCGCAAGTCCTATCAGGAACATACATAGANGGTCCAGTTTGGATCTCACGGGGATGCAGAGTCGGTCCTAACTGTTATTTGCGACCGTACACATACCTTTGCTCCGACGTGAGGGTAGGGAATGCCTGCGAGATCAAAGGCAGCATAATTATGGACAGGACACACGTCGGGCACCTCTCTTACATAGGGGACAGCGTCATAGGCGCAGACTGCAACATTGGGGCAGGAACGATCACTGCCAACCTAAGATTTGACGNTCTTCCAATAAAAGTCACAGTTAAAGGTGAGAGGGTTGACAGCAGAAAGAGGAAGCTCGGGGCTTTCCTCGGGGACCGCGTCAAAACTGGCATAAACGTGAGCCTATATCCCGGAGTTAAAGTAGGACCTAACAGCTGGATAGCCCCGCATGCTGTTGTCAGCAGAGACGTACCCCCGAACACTTTTCTCATTCAAAAGTTCGAAGTAGAAGAAAAAAGGAGGTAGTGGATGCANATAGAGGAGATAAACGTCGTCCTGAAGGACCATAGAAAGGTTAAACTGAGATTTGCCTTAGCGTACCCAAATATCTACACAGTGGGCATCAGCAACTTGGGAATGCGCCTCCTCTACGAGCTCTTGAACAAGCCGGACGAAGTTCTGTGCGAGCGCTTCTTCTTTTCCGGCTACGGTATCCAACCCAGAAGCTTAGAGTCAGGTTTGCCCTTGTCCTCATTCGACGTTGTTGGCTTTTCTCTTCAACACGAGATGGACTACCTCAGAATGCTTGACATGCTCTCTACCTCTAAAATCCCCCTAAAGTCAGAGGAGAGGTCGCGCCCCCTTGTGATCGCGGGTGGTCCAGCGGCATCCTCTAACCCGATGCCCCTCTCACCCTTTGTCGACATATTCGTGATCGGGGAGGTCGAACCCATATTGCCCCGTCTGTTGGATCTTCTGTTATACGAAGACGCGAAGACCTCGGTCCCTTCTGTCCCTGGCCTCTACAGACCAAAATATCCGACAAAGAGGGTCTATGTTGAAGACCTGAACAATGCATACCACGCCATCAGGCAGGTGCATCCCAAGGCAGGAGAGTGGCTCTCTACGTCCTTCTTACTTGAGGTGAGCAGGGGCTGCAGCAAGGGTTGTAGGTTCTGTCTCGAGTGCTTCCTTTACTCCCCCCGGAGGGAGCGATCCTTCTCCACCATAAAACAAGTACTTGAATACGGGATTAGGCTCTCCAAGGTTACTAAAGTTTCATGCATCAGCTCGGCTTTCTTTGAGCATTCAGAGCTCAAGGACATCCTCTCACATTTAATGGAGAGCGGTCTATCCTTCTCCACCCCATCAATAAGGATCTCGGATGCTGACGAGGAGCTCATGCAGCTCATCGCTTCAGGCGGTCAGCATTCCATAACCATTGCGCCAGAAACCCCTTCAGAGCGGCTGAGGCAGATCNTAAACAAAAAATTTCACAACGATCAGCTTTACAACCTGCTCATGAATGCTAGAAGNTCTGGGATTCGATCATTAAAACTCTACTTTATGGTGGGGATACCCGGCGAGTCTGACAGTGATCTAAAAGATCTTGAACCCTTCCTCTCCAAAGTCATCTCATCAGGTTTCAGACCGTCNTCCATTCACATCTCGATAAATCCATTAATTCCAAAGAGCAACACTCCTTTTCAGTGGCTGCCCATGATCACAAAGGAGGATTACGACCGTCGGGTCTCGATCTTCCGGTCAATTGCCCGCCGGCTTGGCGTAAGAAGGGTAGAGGCTCTCGACTACCGTTGGGGGGCGATACAAGCCTACCTCTCAACGGCTGGTGCTGAAGCATCTGAAATTTTGTTGTCTCTCCAGAGGGACTTGGATGAGGGGGGCATGGGTGACCTTGGGGCATGGAGGCGGGTCCTGAAGCGTTATGGGAAGCGCCCTGAAACCCTTTACGAACCCCCAAAGCTGGACGAACCATTACCATGGGAAGAGATAAAAGGCGTCATTCCAATCTCTATACTGCGGAATGAATTCCTGAAAGCAGTAGGGGAAATTCAATGAGAGGCTTTTCAAAGGAGGAGCTCAAGAGGGACTTTCCGAACATTNTCAAAGAGATTGAAGAGACCCCCTCAGAAGAAAACCTAAGCGTAAAAGTAGACAGGAGCCGAGGATACACGCCGAATGTCATTGACTTTATAATGCGGTGCGAGAAGAACGAGGAGGCNATAGAGATAATTGACTACCTCGAGAAACGGAAGGAGATAACCCCCGCATACGCCAGCTCNCTCCGCAAACAAGTCAATGAGAAGGGCGTCAGGTCCTTCGGCAAAAAAAGGACTCCAGGGTACTATTTCAGAGCATTTGGGAAAAAATAAGCTTTCTCACATGAACCCTTCCGCAAAATATTCCTTTTAACATCGCGAGCGGGAAGTCCCCTTCCGAGAGAAAGGGGCAGTTAACAAACCATGCTCAAGCAAGAGGTCCACAGGCTTTAGCCGTGGTTAGCTCAAGGTTTCTGCTCCATAACCGCTATTCTGCGGTAATTTTTGGGCCATTCCAGATGGGCTATCCCTTTATGCTCTTGGCCGACACTATCTTTATCACATCTCCTTCCTTCAGCACGTAACCCTCGCCAATTTTTTGCCCACTTTTTGCGTTTATCGCGAACAAAAACCCCTCCCCTAGGTCTGTGTGGATCTTATAGGCCAGATCTCTTGCGGTAGCTCCCTCCTGAACAAGTATCACGTCTGGAAGAACGTTTCCTTTATGATCTGTAAACTTTCCAGCGTCCTCTACAGGAAATACTGGTATCATCTTAAGTTCTTTCAGGTATATTGCCTCTACAGCCTCTTGAACCCCCGTGCCCCCCCACCTATCAATCAGATCTTTTATCTTAGCTAGACCAACCCTTTGCCTCTCTGTAAGCTCATCTCTCTTTATAATTTCGAATGTTCTATCCCCGGGCATGTATCTTATCAGCCCTTTTTTAGCTGCCAACCTAAGTGCCAGTTCCGCCTCTGCAGAGCATGGAATTACTCTGTAGTCTTTAAACTCTGCCTTCAGCCTCTCAATGTTCTCCTCAGCTGTGGGTATGTCAATCTTATTGGCTGCTATCACCATGGGTTTAGATACCCTTCTGATCCGCTCCACGAACATCATTATGTCATCATCTGACCATTGGTCCACCCTTTTGCTGAAGATTTCATCCGACTTCAATACTGAAATTATGTGCTTCTTGCCTACCATTAGTCCCGCTAACCTATCACATAGCAAACCCAACAAATCCTCTTTGAGCTGTAATACACCCTTCACTATTTTATCCCAGTCTTTTTTAAGAATCTGAAACATCCACATAGTTATCTCATATTCCAAAAATTTGACATCCTCGACTGGATCCCTCGCCCCGGGCTCGCANGGGTTCCCGTTTGCGTCCGTTGAACCCGATGCATCAACGACGTGTATGAATCCATCCGCCTGGCGAAGATCGTCAAGGAACTTGTTCCCTAGCCCTCTGCCCTTATGTGCGTCNGGGACGAGTCCCGCTACGTCCACAAGCTCCACAGGAACCCATCTGATCCCATTGATGCAATTTGAGTTCCTAGGGTTGTCGACTACACCCAGCTCTTTACAAACGCAACGAACCCTCACACTTGCCACACCCCTGTTGGGCTCTATGGTTGTAAATGGCACATTGCTTATCTTCGCGGGGGCTAGCGTTGCCGCTGAGAAGAAAGTTGATTTCCCTACATTGGTCTTACCTACAACTCCCGCTATCATCTCTGCGCACCATAAGTGAAATTTTCTAACTCCCGATATAAAAGAGGGTCCCTCCAAAGTACCAACAGTTTGTTTCAACCCTTTCGTGGGGANGTCCCCTTCCATAGGGAGGGGCAGTTCACTTGACCTGCTAGACACTTTTTTACCAACTGGCGCAGAAAGCCCGCACCCTTCAGGGTTGGGAGGATGTCAGCAATCACCGATGCAGTTCACGAGTCTACCCCGTCCTGGGACGCCAAGCTTTTATACTAATTTTGGAGTCCTGATCTCCGTCAAGGGTCGTCGTATGGCGCGCCACATAGAGAAACGCTCATCAAAGTGCCAGTCCTTAGAGAGTCCTATCAAGTTTTTGATAGAAGAAGCCAGTCGGTGCATCCAATGCAACGAACCTAACTGCATCAGCGGATGCCCATACGGCGTCAGCATCCCCGCAATGCTTTCGTTCGCCTCAACGGGTGACCTAGAGAGAGCCATGTCTCTCCTTTCAGACCCTAGGCTACTTGACCTTAGTAGGTCTTGTCTGACGGAACGCCCCTGCGAGAAGAGTTGCACACTCGCCAAGAAAGGAAAGCCTATACCCATCCACCAGATAGAGTTGTCCCTTCTCATGGAGGACAAAAAAGTTTAATTTGAGAAAATAATTCCTGACCAGTAAATGGTGTTGTATATGAAAGTGCTCATCGCCGATGAAGTCGACCAGGAATGCCCTTCAAGATTAAAGGCCGCAGGCTTTGACGTCAAGGAGTGGTATGGGATCTCACAGGAAGATCTTAAAAAAGTCATAGCAGATTATGAAATCCTCATCGTGAGGAGCAGGACCAAAGTCACCAAAGAAATCATCGATCTTGGAAAGAGGCTCAAAATTATAGCCCGCGTGGGGGTTGGGTTAGACACAATTGACGTCGAGGCCGCCCAGGCGAAGGGGATAAAGGTTATCAACACCCCTCAAATGTCCACCGTTGCAGTCGCAGAACTGACCATGTCTCTGATGTTAAACCTTCTTCGCGGCACGCACCTAGCTATCGAGTCCATGAAAAAAGGTCTCTGGGAGAAGAAACACTTCTACGGAAGTGAGTTGCGCGGAAAGACTCTGGGAATTGTTGGTTTTGGTAGAATAGGCAAGGCGGTGGCGGAGAGGGCACATGCTTTTGGTATGAAAATTTTGGTGTACGATCTTTTTGTCGAAAATGAGGTCTTGGGCAAACTCGGGGCTTCACGTGCAGGGTCTCTCGAGGAGCTTTTATCCGGATCAGACGTAGTGACACTCCATGTGGCACTGACCCCTGAGACCAAGCAAATGATAAACGCCAGAACATTATCAATGATGCGCAGGGGCTCATACCTGATAAACACCTCAAGGGGAGAAGTTGTCAACACAAAGGACCTCCTTGAGGCTTTGAAGGGAGGGCAACTCGCCGGCGCCGCCCTCGACGTATACGAGAATGAACCACCCAAGGAGCCTTGGGAGAGGGAGCTAATATCCCTGCCCAATGTCATCGCTACCCCCCACATCGGCGCACAAACCCGTGAAGCGCAAGTGGCTGGCGCAATCGCGGTCGCCGAAAACATTATAAACGCGTTTAAGACGCTTTAGTCTACGGCTGGTGCACTGATGTCGGCATATAAGTATCTCGCGGAGATGTGGCGGAAGCCAAAGGATGGCATAGAAGGCACTCTACGCCTCAGCAGGCTCATCAAATGGCGGAGAGGTCCCGCCATTGTCAAAGTCGACCATCCTACACGTTTAAACAGAGCCAGGGCTCTAGGCTACAAGGCAAAGCAAGGCATTGTCGTTGCTAGAGTCAGAATAATAAGGGGTCCTGCAAATGTCAGAAGACCGAGGAGTGGCAGGCGCCCCAAAAGGATGGGGGTCTATGGTCTTTCATCAAGGAAGAGCATAAGGTGGATCGCAGAGGAGAGGGCGGCAAGAAAGTTCCCCAACATGAACGTCCTGGGCAGCTACTGGGTCGCCTCCGATGGAAGATATGCCTGGTACGAAGTTATATTGGTAGATCCTTCACATCCAGCGATATTATCNGACAAAGATCTCTCTTGGATCGCGAACCCGTCCCAGAGAGGCAGAGTCTTTAGGGGGCTCACCCCTGCAGGGAGGAAGAGCCGCGGCCTCTACGTAAAAGGTAAAGGGGCAGAAAAAGTGAGGCCGAGCCGATCTCCTTAAATTCAGTAGACAGGCAATGTTCTTTGGGGACTATGATCTCTTCTTTGTCAGTAAGCACCATAACACATGCTACGGAGGACCCGGAGAAAGTCAAGGCAGCTATACTCAACCTCCTCCCCAAGGGCCTCAGAAATTCCATCACTGTCAACCAGACTGATGCTAAAGGACATCATGGAAATCCGATAATCCTCCTGAATTTTGAGATCACTGACCCGGAGTCTGCAAAGGAGGCCTTCAGCCACATACTGCGCTCCCTACCAAATACCGAACTTTCACAGATACGTGATCAATTGAACCTCTACTACGATGGGAAATCCGCGCTGTTTCTGAGAATCGATAAGCAGTCTGCGTATCTCGGCTCATTGCGCCTATCCCTCTCTGACGATGTGATCAAATTGCGAGTGAACTTCACCAGGGGCGATCTGTCGTCCATATCTCGGCTAATTTCCGCCCAACTGTCTTGAATCAGAGCTCATCCCTAATTAGAATACCTTTGATTTATTTCGCTGACACCTTTTTATTCCTAATCTTACCATTTTCTATTGGTGGTCTCATGAGACCTTTCCGCCGTCGCTATATCCTCTTCAGATACTCTGGCAAGGTTCAGGAGCCTAGGCTCATATCTCACCTCAGGGATAAACTGCAAGTGAGATACGCCAAAGTTGTTTACAGGAAAGCCCCATTCATGATTCTAAGGGTCGACCACCTATCGTGGGAGTCCATAAAAAGAGCTAATGGACCTGATCTCAGGATCTTCTTCGACACATTTGGAGTAGAGTCAATAGTTGCCTCTGGGACCATCAGAAAATTAAAGGAAAAAATAAAAGCCCTCGAGGGCATCTCTTCATATGGGGATGAAGAAGCCGTCCCAGTCAAATCAGAAGGGAAAGATGTTGAATGATGGCTGACTGAGGGCCTATGCCCCGCAGGGTAAACCCCTGCGCCCACTTCACCGACTTGTCGCAAGGAAGCCCGCGTCCTTCAGGGGCGAAAATCTGACAAAAGTAAAGGTAAACTATCAATTATACAAAATAAATCTTGTCACACGTAAAACTGACTAAATTTCATCATACATTTATAAAATACTTGCCTCTAAAAGGTCAGCAGAATTGAAATAATTTCATTAGTTTTATGACTTGCGAGAATACATTTTCAATTTTTTCTCCGATAAATTTAAAAGCTTTATGCTTACACTATTTTTTTCTGTCAATTTTGGAGGACCTGAATTGGGCGACTCTCAAGAAAGATTGATTAGAGCGATAAAGCGCGACTCATTGGATTATCCCGATTATGAGGTTCTAGACACCCCAGAGCCCAAGCTCTACAAAGAACTATTTCCTTTCGAGTCTCCACCAAAGATCCATTGGGACGGGGTTATGGTGCCACAAGAGATCCCCGACCAGCTGTGGATAACCGACACAACCTTCAGGGATGGGCAACAGTCCAGGGACCCATACACTGTTGAGCAGATACTCGACCTCTACAAATTCCTCAACAGGATAGGTGGCCCAAAGGGCAAGATCCTCATGACCGAATGCTTCCTCTACACAAAGCGCGACAGAGAAGCTGTCTCAAGTGCGAGGGCCTTGGGTTTTAAGTATCCAATAATAAGCGGCTGGATCAGGGCTAGCAAAGAAGATCTAAAGCTCGCCAAGGAGGCCAAACTCGAAGAGGTCGGCATGCTATCATCGATCTCAGACTACCACATCTTCTACAAATTCAAAGGGCTGAGCCGATCTCAAGTTGTCTCCAAGTACTTAGAGGTAATCGAAGAAGGTCTAAAATCTGGCATAGTGATGAGGGCGCATATAGAGGACTGCACAAGGTCTGACATTTTGGGCGTGGTAGTCCCCTTCGTAAAAAAACTGATGCGGCTTTCTGACAAGTACGGCCTCCCGGTCAAGATCAGGATCCCCGACACTCTGGGTCTAGGGGTCCCATGGCCGCAGGCGGCGCTTCCAAGGAGCGTTCCAAAGATAGTTTGGATCCTGCGCCACATAGCCGGCGTGCCCTCTGAGTGGTTAGAATTCCATGGGCACAACGACTTCCATATGGGCATAGCCAACGCTACTGCTGCTTGGATGTACGGCGCCTCGCTCAACAATACGACCCTCTTTGGGATAGGCGAAAGGGCTGGAAATGTCCCCCTAGAGGCCATGGTCTTCATGTACGCTGCCCTTAAGGGCACACTTGATGATATGGACACCCTTGCCATAACTGAAGTTGCGAGGTACTACAGGCGTGTGATAGGCTACCATATACCGTCTTATTACCCAATAGTGGGCAAGAACTTTAACATAACAAGGGCTGGGATACATGCTGATGGCGCTCTCAAGAACATCGAAATGTACCTACCGTTTGATACCGAGAAACTACTCGGAGTTCCGCCCGGGGTGTCCATCACGCCCTATTCAGGAAACGCAGGTGTGGCCTTTTGGATAAATTACTACTTCAACCTTAAGAACAGCGAGAAGGTCGACAAAGATCATCCAGGCGTCCTAAAGATCTACCAAGATGTGCTGAAGCGCTTCGAGGAAGGCGAGGCCCTAACGATCTCTGACAAAGAAATGCTTTTGTTGGTAAAGAAGCACATGCCCGAGTTCTTCGAAAAGAACAAAAGTAGGATAAACCCCCTCTAAAAATGCAAAACAAACGGGTGGATACACATCGCTCAAGACACAAGACTTTTTATTGAAGACTGGATATACATTCAAGTGATGGGGCAGGCAGATCTTGGTGGGTGCAGGTCCAACGCCAGCCCGAAAACCTTTGAGCCAGTGGAAGAACTAAAAATGGGAGAACTTAGAGCCAGGCAAGTCGCCCCAAATAACAAAAAGTTCGCCTCCCCACACTGATTAGGAGTTGAGATGTTGCCCAAAAAAATCGTCAGAGGTTTTTTAAGGAGCGATGGTACACCCAACTTCTCCTCAGCCGTATATTCACGACCGAAAGAATTGGAATACATAATGCAAAAGCCCGTCCACTCCGCCACCTCGAGATCACCAATAATCCGCGGCATAGACACTATGATATCCAAGGGTGTGAGAAGACTTCCCGTAGTAGGTCCTAAAGGGATCCTCCTTGGAATAGTTACCGCAACGGATTTTGTGAACTTTTTTGGGGGCGGGGATTACTACAGAATTGTTGAGCGCCGACACGGCGGGCGCTTCTTTTCCGCCCTCTATGAGCCAATCGAGTCCATCATGAGCACTGATGTAGTATATGCCGACATCCGCGAGCCCTTTTCATCAGTACTGGAGAAGATGCTCGTGAATAACGTGGGTGCGGTTCCAATCGTGGATCAATCAAAATCCCTCCTCGGAATAGTAACAGAGTACGATGTGGTTGGGTACCTCTCTGGCAGGGTACTATCAACAAAAGTGAGAGATCATATGACGAAAAACCCGGTATTTGCCTCGCCTGAGACCTCTATAAAGTCCGCAGCAAAACTGATGGTCTCTAATGGCTTTAGGCGCCTGCCCCTCAAATCTGAGAGCGGCATTGTTGGAATCGTGACCACGACAGACATAATTCGCTATTTCGGGGAGGGCTCAGTTTTCAGGCGAATCCTCCTCGATGAGATGGACGCTGTGCTGAGCACGCCCGTCAAGGAAATTATGCGCACAAATGTTGTAAAAGTCAGCGGGGACCTCCAGGTGGGGGAGGCTGCCCCACTCATAAGGAGCAGCGGTGTAGGCGCCGTGCTTGTCGAAGAGGGTGGGGAGGTGGTCGGGATACTCACAGAACGCGACCTATTAATGGCCCTAGCCATTGAGTGACCATAGCGAAAAACATATAATACCTCCCTAAACTTTTAAACTGAAGAATCAAATATAGTAATGGTTTGTGTCACGTTATTGTATAGTGGTGAGATAAATGTTCACACCTCCAGGACTCGGATACGATCGGGCGATTACAATATTCTCGCCCGACGGGCGACTCTTTCAGGTAGAATATGCCCTGGAGGCGGTCAGGAGAGGGTGGACTGCTCTGGGCATACGGTGCGTTGATGGTGTTGTTTTGGCGGTGGAGAAGAAGAAAATAAGCCCTCTTATAGACCCGTCCTCCATGGAAAAGATCCTAAAAATAGACGACCACGTGGGTGCGACTTTCGCCGGCCTCTCTTCCGATGCCCGCATATTGATCGACAGGGCAAGGCAGGAGGCGCAGATCAACAGGCTGTTATATGACGACATCATAGACGTGGAAGTCTTAACCAAGAAGGTCAGCGAAGTGAAACAGCTCTACACCCAGCATGCGGGCGTCCGACCATTCGGCGTAGCCCTCTTGATCGCAGGTGTTGACAAATTTGGACCAAGGCTTTTCATGACAGAGCCCAGCGGCGCCTATGCTGGGTACTTCGCGGTGGCCATAGGAGCGGGGAGCCAGACCGTGACAGAGTTCTTTGAGAAAAATTACGACTTCAATATGACCTTGGACTCAGCGATACCTCTCGCGCTCAAAGCCCTTGCCACAGTNGTAGAGGGTGGGATGGACCCCACTAGGATAGAGATGGCTATAATCAGGAAGGATACCGGCAAGTTTGAACTGATCCCTAGTGACGTTCTGCAAAANTACATAGCACAAGTGAAGGCGGGAGAAAATGCCTAAGGAGAAATCGGTAGTTGCCCGCCTCTCCGTACACGGAGAGCACTTTGAGATACTGGTTGACCCTGACTTGGCATGGGAATTCAAAAACGGGAAAGATGTAAACTTCAAGGACCTTCTGGTGAGCGAGATCGTCTACAAAGACGCCAGGAAGGGCGAAAAAGCCTCGGACGAGTCGCTGGTAAAGAACTTCGGTACCGCTGACATTAAGGCCGTCGCCAGCGCAATAATAAAGAAGGGCGAGCTCCAGCTCACAACCGAGCAGCGCCGGCAGATGGTTGAGAATAAGAGGAAGCAGATCGTGGCGTTTATAGCGCGAAACTGTGTCGACCCCCAGACCGGCACACCTCACCCACCTTTGCGGATTGAAAATGCAATGGACAACGTCCGCATCAACATCGACCCATTTAAGCCTGTTGAGGAGCAGGCCCAGGAGGTCATCAAGGCTCTGAGGACCACTCTCCCACTGAAGATCAGCCAAGTTAGCATGATGGTTCAAGTGGGAAAAGAGAATGCTGGCAAAGTGAAAAATTACCTTACTAAGACGGGGAATGTGGTGAAATCCGACTGGCTATCCGATGGATCTTGGAAGGGAGAGGTTGTTGTTCCGGCGGGGATGCAGCAGATGATAATAGATCGCCTCAACGAACTCACTCGTGGCAATATTGAGGTCAACATTATAAAGAAAATTTGAAATTTAAGGGAATTGAAGAGTGGGGTGTTCAAAATTCCAACAAATTTTAGCGCCAGACAACTTGTTGTGCCTGGATTCCTGCTAGCAGAGGGCAAATATGAGGCTGGTCCGAATGTCTACAAGGAAGGTGAAAGGTTATACTCGACAGTAATAGGTCTGGCAGAGTTGAGAAATAATACAGTAACCGTCATCCCACTGAGGGGCTGCTACATACCCTCAGTCGGAGACATCGTGATAGGTAAGGTCGTGGACGTGATAACCACCGCTTGGATGCTGGATATCCGATCCCCCTGGCTGGGCGTGCTCTTCGCTAAGGAGCACCTTTCCAAACCCCTAAACGTCATGAAAGAGGATGCTCGCGATTACCTTGATGTTGGTGAGATGATCATCGCCAAGGTAATATCGTTTGACAGGACTAAGAACCCTGCTCTGACCACTAAGGAGCAAGGTCTCGGGAAGATCCAAAGGGGCACAGTCATAGAGGTGGATCCAACCCGAGTTCCAAGGATAATCGGAAAGAAGGGTTCGATGATAAGCATGCTCAAAAAAGATTCTGGTTGCCAGATATACGTTGGCCAGAATGGCAGGATATGGATATCCGGGAAGAACCGAGAAGACGAGGCTTTGGTCGCAGGGGCAATCAAAAAGATAGAGGCTGAGGCCCACACGACCGGGCTCACTGACAGAATTCACGAGTATCTTATAAAAAACAGGATGTGATATTATGGATAAAAAACTGATAACCGAAGATGGTAAACGGCTGGATGGTCGAAGGTTTGACGAGCTTAGGCCTATCAAATTCCAGATAGGTGTTTTGAAAAATGCCGACGGCTCAGCATATGTCGAGTGGGGTCGAACTAAGATATTGGTCGGGGTGTTTGGACCCAGAGAGTCTCACCCGAAGCACTTGGCAATGCCAGACAGGTGCCTTATAAGGGCCCGTTACCACATGGCGCCGTTCTCAGTCGAGGATCGGAAGTCTCCTGCACCGTCGAGGAGAGAGATCGAACTGTCGAAGGTCATTCGTGAGGCACTTGAACCAGCTATCTTTGTGGAACTCTTCCCCCGGACAACGATAGATATATTTGCAGAAGTGTTGCAGGCTGATGGCAGCACAAGGTGTGCAGCCATCTCCACGGCTGCGCTTGCCTTAGCTGATGCTGGTGTACCTATGCGCGACTTGGTTTCCAGCGTAGCGGTTGCAAAGGTGGACGGCACTCTAGTTCTCGACGTAATGGACATGGAGGACAAACTTGGCGACTCAGACATGCCTCTGGCAATGATGCCTTCGAGGAATCAGATCACACTCATACAGATGGACGGGCTCCTCACTCATGAAGAGTTCGTAAAGTCCATTGAGCTGGCAAAAAAAGGCTGCATGGAGGTCTATGCAAAGCAGAGGGAGGCGCTAGACTCCCACTTCAGGGTAGCTGGTAAGGAGGAGGTATAAACTTGACAAACCAAATAATCCCTGCTGTAAAGAGNCGCCAAATAATTGAGCTCGCCGAGACCGGCAAGAGGATGGACGGGCGTAGCCTAACAGACCTAAGAAAGGTCGAGATTAAAACCAATGTGGTGGAGAAGGCAGAAGGCTCGGCCACGGTGAAATTTGGGGACACTTACGTGATAGCCGGGGTGAAGTTTGAGATCGGTGAGCCTTTCCCAGACACGCCCAACGAGGGCGTGATGTCAGTCAGCGCAGAGTTCGTGCCATTGGCATCACCCGGCTTTGAGACGGGTCCCCCTGACGAGAACGCCATAGAACTTGCCCGGGTGGTGGACAGGGGACTCAGGGAATCGAAGCTTTTGGACACTTCCAAACTATGCCTCATACCTGGAAAGAAGGTCTGGATCGCTTGGGTGGACATCTTCATACTCGACCACTGCGGAAATCTAATAGACGCGTCTTCCTTGGCTTCCCTATGTGCGCTCCTCACCTCCAAGCTGCCGAANGCTGAAGTCGTGGGGGACGAGGTTAAGGTCTTGGACGAATTTGTACCAGTCCCGCTCCGTGCTATACCGATCAACGTTACCTTGGCAAAGATAGGGGACAAGCTGTTCGTAGACCCGTCGCTCGAAGAGGAGGAAGTCATGGATTGCAGGCTGAGTGTCGCCTTTGCCCTTGATGATCAGAAGCAAGAAAAAATCTGCGCAATGCAGAAGGGCGGGGTTGGCACCCTCTCATTTGAGGAGCTTTTGAGGGCTGTTGAGATCGCTAAAGTTAAAAGCCAGGAGCTCCGCAAGCTACTCCCTAGTGGTGAAAAGTGATGGGAAGGACAAAATCTGTCGGTCCTGTAGGAAGGTTCGGCCCTAGGTACGGTGCTACCCCAAGGAAGAGAGTGCTTGCCATCGAACTCAAGAAAAAGGGTCAGAGATGCCCGAAATGCAAGTCATTAGACACCTTGAAGAGAGAGGCTGCCGGCATCTGGTTGTGCAAGTCGTGCGGCATCAAATTCGCAGGTGGNGCCTATACCGCACAGACAACCCTAGGCAAGACCCTCCTCCCCGAGGAACTCAAAGCTCTGAAAGGAGCTTCTACCAAAGAATAGACCTACAAACTTGAAAGTAAAAGTAAATGAGTTCAATCAGTTCCAGGCGACCACAGAACAAAAACCACCGAAAATGGACATAAACATGCACATACTAGTTTGTACCTCACTGAGGCCAAGCCCACGGACTAGGACCTTCTGTAGGGACTTGGCCGCCTCCTCTTCTACATTTCAATATATCGTTCGTGGCAAATCAAACATATTGTCGCTCATGAGCTACGCCNATATGTCTGGAGCCCACAGACTATGGCTCGTGAGCTCGAGCCACGGCAATCCNAAAACCATAACTTTCTACGATGTTTCCAAGTCCCCTCCAGCAAAAATCGGGTACTTGGTCATTAAGGGGGTTGCTCTCCGGAGAGAGATTGGGAACCTCTACCCAAAATCCACTAGGATGCGCCCGCTGNTCCTCATCCCCCCTGAGGACAACTCNCTGAAGGACCTATATTCGCTGATGAAACAAGCCCTGCCCTCGACCACGCCCTCCGAGGCTCTTTGCACCTATCTCCGCATCGAACGTCCCTCTGATACTGGGGCTNCCCTCCTTTTTATAGAGAGCCAGACAGGATTATTCTGTGGACCTAAAATCTCAATAGGTGATTATCGGTGGCTGAATGCTACATCACCTCAACCCTAGTTATCAATGCGGGGGATCCTGTCATCGCAGAAAACCTGTACAAGATCCTCNTACCTGAAGTAAAGACAACAAAGTCCAAGCATTCAAGAGTATCCATCAGGAGTGAGAACGGGGTTCTATACTTAGATATAGAGGCAAAGACCATCGCTGGTCTCAGGGCCCTCCTCAACTCCTATCTCCGCTGGATCGCAACCTCACTTGACTTCCTTCGTTGGAAGGAGAAATGACTGAAGCGATTAATTTTGGTCGAAGCTGTCCCAAAACAAATAAAAGGCAAGTCGTAAATAATCTCTGGACGCATTCATGTTTGACAACAGATATAAGATATAGATGTGGTTAAGTACAGGTGAAAGTTATGTCGGAACAGATCCCGCCTCAAATCCAGAACCAACTTGTACGCTTCCAAGAACAACAAGAGCAGTACAAAGCCCTCTTACTCAGAAAACAACAGTTCGAGGTAGAAGCAAGAGAGGTAGAGAAGGCCCTACAAGAGTGTACAAACCTCCCTGATGACGCAGTCATATACAAATCCGTTGGCATGCTGCTATTCAGGAGCGAAAAGGCAAAGGTCGTGGCAGAACTTACCGAAAAGAAAGAGGAACTCGAACTTAGGATAAAGACCATCGAGAAACAGGAGCAGCGCCTGAAGCAGCAGCTTGAAGAACTCAGAAAGATAATAATGGAACAAGTAGGTATGTCGGGCGCGGGCCCTGCCTCTGGATCGTGATAGAAGTGAAGGCTCTCCCGCTGGAACTAGTGAAGGAAGCATGTGAAGTCGGGGAGAGTGCTGCCAGAAAATACGTGACCTCTAAAGTCAATGAACGCCTCATAAACTCCTTGGACATACAGGTGAAGTATGAAGAGGAAGAGGTCCTCTTCAGCGTTGACGTTTTCATCGACCTCTCGCCCCTCAGCGGTGTAGATCCGGAGAGGCTCGCAGACGAGGCTGCCGACGCCGCCCTCTCGGCGATCGACAAAATTGTAAGAGGAAAGTGACTTGCCGGACCTCTTGAGGTACCTCTCTGCCTTCAGATACATCACAATCGTCTGCCACCCAAATGCTGACCCAGACTGCATCGGTTCTGCGTACGCGCTCATGACCTCTATAGCCTCTGCAAATCCCAAGTCCAATGTTACAATATACGCCCCTGACTCAATAAACACCGCATCGCACCGCCTCGTAAACTATCTAAGAATCGAACTATCCCATGAGATACCGCAGGAGACAGAAGTCTTCTTGCTGGTGGACACCTCCTCTCTAGATCAGGTGCCTCACGTAAAATCCCATGTTGCTAAT
Organism: Thermoproteota archaeon; assembly: GCA_004347955.1. Classification (GTDB taxonomy): domain Archaea; phylum Thermoproteota; class Methanomethylicia; order Methanomethylicales; family Methanomethylicaceae; genus WYZ-LMO10. Next base: position 31,950 of record QNVH01000004.1, read on the forward strand.
AATCGCACTCCCTATGTATTACTGGACCACCACTTCCCTGATCCCCAAACCATGAAGAGCGCGTCTCTTGCCATAGTCCGCGAGTCGTCATCCGCCTGCGAGATCGTCTACGATTTGCTGAAGAAGCGAAATTTAACGCCCGAAGCCCTTGATGCCCTGCTAGTTGGCATAATCTACGACTCTAGGCGCTTTCTAATCCGCCCAAATTCCTCAATAACGACTGCGGCAAGGCTGATCAAAAAAGGTGCGAAGCCCGAGTTGGCAATCGAACTGTTGTCGGCTGATCAGGACCCCTCGGAGAAGATGGCAAAACTCAAGGGGGCAGCACGCATCAGGATCTTCCGGGCATCCTCTTGGATATTAGGGTTTACACATGTTGGCGCTTTTGAGGCATCCGTGGCCCGTGCCCTCACAGACCTGGGCGCAGATTTGGCTTTTGTCATAAACGATTCTGTCGACCCTTTGAGGCTTACAGGGCGATCCCAGGATCACTTCTATAATCAGACTGGTCTTAACCTCGCAAGGGACATCATGCAGCCCCTATCTGAAGAATTCTCTGGGCAAGGAGGTGGGCATCCTACAGCCGCAAGCGCCAACCTCAAAGCGTCTGCCGCCGCCCTCATGCCACGGATCTTGGACCTGCTCGCTGGTAAGCTGCAGATCCAAAGGGGGTCAATAGTGGAGATAGATACCAAAAAATGAGTAGCTACCTTTATTAGAAAAACACCAATTCTCTTTCCTGCTTGGTGGTCCTCTTGCCCATCGTTGAAGTTCGCTCCCTGTCTTATACCTACCCTGGATCGACAAAACCCACACTCACCAATGTTAACTTTTCCGTGGAGGAGGGCGAGTTCATACTTCTCACAGGGCCAAGCGGGTGTGGCAAGACCACTTTGTGCAGGTGCCTCAACGGCTTGATACCTAACTCCTACGGGGGCGAATTCAATGGGCAAGTAATAGTGGACGGGCTCGTCACAACAGAGCACCCGGTCTACGAAATTGCCCAGCATGTGGGTCTTGTCTTCCAGAATCCGGAGAATGAACTCTTTTGTACTTCAGTTGAGCGCGAAGTTGCTTTTGGTCCAGAGAATTTGGCCCTCCCCAGGGAGGAGATCCGGAAGAGGGTTGAGGAGTCATTGGCAATGGTGGGGATCTCCCACCTGAGGGACAAATCCCCTGAAGAGCTCTCGGGCGGGGAGCAACAAAAGGTCGCGATCGCTGCTCTTCTTGCAATGAAACCAAAGATACTCGTCCTCGACGAGCCAACAGCAAACCTTGACCCGGCAAGCGCTCAGTCAGTCTTGAACGTGCTTCTCAAGCTCAATGAAGAGTCCGGGGTGACAACGATACTTGTGGAACATAGGCTTGAAATGGTCGCGCATATGGCCCACAGATGCGCAATTCCTCAATGAGGGGCGATTGGTCCTTATGGGCAAGCCTGAGGACGTGCTATACTCTGACGAGGCTGAGGCAATAGGGATCGGCATCCCAAAAGTGGTCCAGGTCACGAAGGCGCTGGGGATCAACAAGATGACTGGGAAGTGCCCCCTGACCTCTTGGTCACTAGCCGACCTTTTGAGGGTGTGGAAGAAATGATCTCATTTGAAGACGTCTCCTACTCCTATTCCCCCGGCCGATATGCCATTGAGCACATCAACCTCTCAATAGACAAAGGAGAAGTTGTGGCGATCCTTGGCGAGAATGGGGCAGGGAAGACCACGCTGATCAAGCACATAAATGGGCTCCTCAAACCCCAGAGCGGATCGGTTATTGTCTTAGGGATGAACACCAAGGAAACGACCGTTGCCACACTGGCTAGGCATGTGGGTCTGGTATTCCAGAACCCAGATCACCAGCTATTTGCAGAGACTGTGGAAAAGGAGATCATGTTTGCCCTGACAAACTTCAACTTCCCAGAAGACGAGATCTCTAGAAGGGTGAACTGGGCTCTCAAGGAGTTTGGACTGCTAGAGTACAAGGATCGCCCTCCATTCCTGTTGAGTGGGGGTGAGCGGAAGAGGCTCGCACTTGCCTCAGTACTTTGCTATGACCCGCAGATTGTCATACTGGACGAGCCGACCACGGGGCAGGACTACCGCCAGAAGCTACACCTCGCATCCCTCATCAAAAAGTTGAATAGCGAGAGCAAAACTGTCGTCGTGGTAACACACGATATCGAATTTGCCGCAGACTTCATTCCAAGATCGATAATAATGTCTAAGGGGAGGATAATTGCCGACGGTGATTCGGAAGAGCTGCTCACGAACCGTGAACTCCTCATGAGCGCATCCCTGATCCCGCCACAACTGGTTGAGCTCTCCTGGGACCTCGCATTAAACCCTCCGACCATTCACTTCGATGAACTTGTCTCATCCGTGAAGAAACTATTGGAGGGCAGAGAGGCATGAAAGCCTTCGGTTTTGATTATAGGCGCGGGACCTCGATAATCCACATTCTGGACCCCAGATCCAAGTTCATCTACACGATACTCTTCACTGCCCTGACGGTCTATTTTGTAAACCCTCTAGTCCTCCTTTTAGTATTCCTCTCTTCAGTCCCAATGGTGGCAGTGGCGGGCGTTGGCAAAAGTTGGCTCAGATCGATAAGGGGCTCGCTATTTTTCATTGCGTTCATATTCATATTCAACCTCATAGGCATCTTTTGGACAACGGGGTCCGTGGCAGACGCTCTGATAATGTCTATATCTATGTCCCTCAGGTTTATGGCACTTATATCCATCTTTTCAGTATTCTTCCTGACCACATCCCCCGAAGACCTAACCCAATCTATGGTCCAACTCAAAATTCCATACGATTACGCTTTGACCTTCAACATGGCGATGCGGTTCGTCCCGACTCTTAGCCGGGAAGCTCAGATAATCATGGACGCCCAAAGGTCGAGGGGTCTTGAACTGGAGAAAGGGAACATATTCCAAAGGGTCAGGAACTACATCCCCGTGTTGATCCCCTTGATAATAAGTTCATTCAGGAGGGCTGAACTGGTCGCGGACGCCATGGAGTCAAGGGCTTTTGGCGCCGCCAAGAGACGGACCTCCCTATATGTCCTCACAATGGGCAGAAGAGACTTCTTGTTCATTTTATTCTCTGTAGCCGCGTTCCTTGCGTTTCTATCTCTGAAGGTTCTGTTTGGCATTCAATAACCTTAAATCTTTAAACCAACCTTTCAATCCTTGATTAATATGTCTAGATCTTGCTTCGTGAAACAATTCATGCGCGAGATGGCGCAGTATGTCCTTTACGCCTCTCAGATAGTCAACGACGACGAAGTGGAGAAGTTGATCCAGATACTGCTCGAAGCGATGCAGGGAAATAAAAAGATCCTCGTCGTTGGGGCAGGGAGATCTGGGCTCGCCGGGAGGGCATTTGCTATGCGCCTAATGCACTTGGGCTTCAACGTTTACGTATTCGGCGATATTATAACACCCGCTGTTGGCGAAGGAGACATAGTAATCGCGATCTCTGGTTCTGGGGCAACCAAGATTATAGTCACTGCAGCCACAGCAGCAAAGGAAGTGCGCGCAAAGGTTGTCGCGATCACCTCACATCGAGATTCACCCTTGGCGAAACTTGCTGACCACGTTATCTGCATCCCTGGCAGGACGAAACTTGCCACAGAGTCCGATTATACTGTGAGGCAGATACTTGGGGAGCACGAGCCTCTGGCGCCTTTGGGGACCCTCTTCGAGGTGACTTTGAACATATTCCTCGACAGCCTCATAGCTGAACTGATGTACCGCCTCGGAAAAACCGAGCAAGATTTGAAGAAACGCCATGCCACCATAGAATAGCCCCACGAAAATTTTAAAAGCCCTAGAGTGTTTCGGCTTAAGCGAGGCGTGAAACTTGCCAAAGTACAAACAGACAGAAGAGATCGTAAAGCTGATGAGCAACAAACTCAACGTGAGGAACATAGGTACACTTGCCCATGTTGATCACGGCAAGACAACCCTATCTGACAGTCTCTTGGCTGGGGCAGGCCTTATATCGCAAAAGATCGCTGCCCAAGCACTTGCCCTTGATTATGTTGAGATTGAACAACTGAGGCAGATGACTGTCAAGGCTGCAAACGTGAGCTTGCTCCACGAGCGAAATGGGCAGAACTATGTGATCAACCTCGTAGATACCCCCGGACACGTCGACTTCACAGGACACGTGACGCGATCTCTCAGGGTTATGGACGGCGGGATCTGCGTCGTCGACAGTGTCGAGGGCGTTATGACCCAAACTGAGACGGTACTCAGGCAGGGGATGGATGAGAGGGTTAGGCCCCTCCTTTACATTAATAAGATAGACAGACTTATCAAGGAGCTCCGTTTAACCCCTCAAGAGGTGCAGGAGCGCCTTCTTAAGATAATCAGGGACTTCAACTCACTCATAGAGACCTATGCTGACCCGGAGTTCAAGGAGAAATGGAAGGTAAATCCAAACAAGGGTCAAGTTGCCTTTGGATCAGCCTTGCACAAATGGGGTTTCACGCTCCCGATAATCGCCTCTAAAGGCATGAAATTCTCTGACATCGTGGATGCCTACAATAAGGGGGATATAGAAAGACTCCAGAGAGAGTTCCCTCTACATGTTGCAATACTTGATATGGTTGTTGACCACGTACCAAACCCGGTTGAGGCACAGAAATACAGGATCCCCAAGATATGGAAGGGAGACATAAATAGCCCAATAGGTCAGGCAATGCTCAACTGCGACGAGAATGGTCCTTTGGTGATCTGCGTCAACAAGGTGATCGTGGACCCACACGCTGGCCCAGTTGTCACCGGGAGGGTCTTCTCTGGAACAGTGCACGAAGGCGACATCCTCTACGGCCTGATGGCCAAGACAGAGGGCAGGGTTCAGCAGGTAAGCCTTTACATGGGACCATACAGGGAGATAACTCCTTCAATATCTGCTGGCAACATCGTCGCGCTACTCGGAATGGAGAACATAAGGGCTGGGGAGACCTTAGTCAGGACCCAGGATAAAGACAAGATGTATCCGTTTGAGAAGATGAAATACATCAGCGACCCTGTGGTCACCATGGCAATAGAACCGAAGTACAGCAGGGACCTGCC
>QNVH01000040.1 GCA_004347955.1 Thermoproteota archaeon
CTAAAGTCTCATTAGGTAGCCTAGCTCGGTGGGTCCCTTCTTTATAGCGTTTTTTTACTGAGCGAAGTATCATGGAGTCGCACCATCACCAGCGTATCTACTTCTTAGCACCTTTTCAGCTGCCACCGATATCAAAATTGCCATAAAGATCAAGACCGGGTCAGTTGTGTCTGTCTACAAATTTTCGGGTGGTTTGTGGGATTATTTCTCCCCCTCTTCAAGCTCCTTCATACCCGAGACCATTACGGCGACGCCCACAGCGCCTATTAGGTTCGGTTTTTCGGGAACGATCACATCAACACTCAAGATCTCTGACATCGCCTTAACCAGCCCTTTTATGAGCGCTGTGGATCCGACCTGCACTATCGGATATCTTATGTCTATCTCCTGAAGTTGCTGTTCGAAGACCTGTTCCGCGACGCTGTGACACGCAGCCGCTGCGACGTCCTCTACCTTGGCTCCACTTGCAAGACCTGCCACCAAATCCTGAAGCCCGAAAACTATACAGTATGCATTCATAGGTACCTTTCTGTAATCCCCCTTCAATGCGAGATCCCCGAACTCATCAAGAGATACGCCCAGCCTCTTTGCGCTCGTCTCTAAAAATCTGCCAGACGCCCCTGCGCAGACCCCTCCCACAGTAAAGCTGTCCGGTATGCTGTCGTAGAGTGTGACTGCCTTGTTATCCATGCCCCCTATGTCTATTACAGTCGCATCCCCCTTCTGCCTATTGGAGAGGTACAGTGCCCCCTTCGAGCATGTGGAGACCTCCTCCATCGCAAGCTGGGCCTTGTATGCCTCCTTGAGGATCATTCTGCCATACCCAGTGACTCCTATGGCCTCCAAACTTTCTAAACTGACTTTTGCCTCTTTAAGTGCCATATTGAGCGCTAGCTGTCCGCTCTCAAAAACGCTCGTTGTCGGGATCCACCCTGAACCTATTATCTCATTATCTCTCATTATAACTGCCTTTGTAGTTGTGGATCCCGAGTCGATTCCAGCGGTCAATCCCTCTTGTTTAGTTCTGGCGAAGAGTGGCTTCTTTCCGATTATACTCACAAGGGCCTCCATCCTCAGCAGCAGAGCTCCTGCCTTTGTCCTCTCAGTAAAGGAGTAAGTGACCACGGGGATTTTGGTCTTACTCTGTATGTACCTTCTGATTATGCTTCGAGTGAGGGCTCCTTCCGCGCATTTGAAGCAGGTGGCTATGAATACACCGTCAGCCTCTGCCCTCCCCTCCACTATCGCTTTTGCTCTTGCCATCATTACCCTCAAGCCGGGACTTGCAACATGGAATCCAATTTCGTCCTCGATCGATCTAATCTCAGAGAGGTCAACCTCAGGGATAAAGATCTTTCCGCCAACGATCTCTGCAGCCTTCTCAATCTCTTTTTGTATGCCGCTGTATTCCGTTCCGCATGAGATCTGAGCGATCCTGACCCTTCTCGCCATCTTCATACCCGATCAAAGTGGTTTAAGCGGTCATTTATTTATTGCCTTCTATATGTTGAAAACATCTGCTTCAATCGCTCCCTCCAGTAGGAAAAGCCAGAGTCCTTACTACTGAAGTGCACTAAACTAATTAATTTTTCTTTATAAGACGGGAACTTAGAAAACCTAAAACTCTGATCCTTGGATGAATGGGCAAAACTTAAGTCTTTAACGGACTCTTGGCCTCAAATCGGTTGTCCCGGGTCCGCATGGGTGGCTTGATGCACGAGTAAGTTGCTCCACAATTCCAGCAAAACGGACTGAACTGCGAGTAACGGCGCATAAAGGGGATTTGAGGGAAAAGCTGGAAGCTCCTAGCTTCAGTCGTTAAGAGGGCGTCATTTGACGCGTATCTCTACGATATCTTTATCCGCAAGCTCATGTTCGCCGCCGACGCGTTCCCCGTCATAATTCACAGATCTGCCCCAGACCCTCGCATATTTGAAGTTCTTATAGAGGTGAGAGTGCACGATCTTTGCTATGTCGAGCACGTTTGTTCCTATCGGCACGATGATGGGCTTCTCAGCCCTCTCACCGTTCGGCTCCTTTGTATAAATTCTCATTATTCCGAGCATTCTAAAGATAGCCTCGCCAAGACTTGCCATCCCCTCCCCTGTGAGAGCGGAGATGCCAAGCGCCTCTCTCCCTGTAGCTCTCCTGAACTCCTCTACCGCGTTTGGATAGATGTCTACTTTATTTATAACGATCATCGAGGGCTTGTAAACCCTCGTCTGCTCCAGCGCGTCCTCAAAGTCACTTAACCCAACATCGCCCCATACCCTGATCGAGGCGTTCCGGACGCCGTTCTCCCTCAGCAACCTCTTAACATCCTCGATCCTGCACTCCATCCTTCCTGTACACATTATCTGTATCCCCCCGCCGTTAGTCACTTCTATCTCTACCCTGTTAGTTCTCCTGTCTATGGTTATGCCTGCCTCCATAAGCTCCTTCATTATCTTCATAAACTGACCGGGTGCATCTCCGCCGTCCAGCACTATCAGCAGACCGTCGGCGTTCCTTGCTAGGCTTAAAAGTTGCGCACCCCATGCCCCGCTTGCCATCCCTTCGTAGACCGCTGGCGTGTCCACCAACTGAAACTGTATGTCTTCGAACTTCATCATGCCTGGAACGGGCTCCTTGGTTGTGAATTCGTGGTCTGAGACTTCTGTCTTAGCATTTGTGACCCGCATTAGTAGCGAGCTCTTGCCAGACCCCGTCATCCCCAACATCACTATCTGCGCCGCGCCCTCCTTTTTTATCGCGAATCCGCTGCCGCCGCCCCCAACCTTCCTTCTCTTCTGCTCCTCCAGTTCAGCTTTTAGCTGAGCCAGCCTCCTCCGCAGATACCCCCTCATCTTCTCGTTTCCCTTATGTTCAGGTATGGACGAGATGAACTCCTGTAGGTACTTGATCTTCTCAGGGAGGGTCCTTGCCTCAATGTACCTCCTCTCTGCAGCCTTTGCCTGGGGAGGGAGGTTTGCCGGCATAACTATCCAAAAATAAGCTTAAAAAACACAATATTAACTATTTGCCTTCTTGTGATCTCTTTTCTCTCTTAATGACTCCTACCATTCTGGCAATCCTCACAACCCTGTCCGCGAGCTTGGTCGCATTCTCATCAAAGAGGTACACATTTGGCTCTATCCCGAACCCTCCTTCGTCCACAATCGCATCGAACCACCCCTCCCCCCTCTTTGCCAATTCTTCTATGAACTTTATGAGCTCATCCTCTCCTTCCTTGTACAGAGGGTCCCTTTTCAGAGAAAAGTACTTGAGGTTTAATTTGTTTAGTACCGTCAAAACATCTGCATCGTACTTTATGTTGATCGCAGACCTAATGTTTGGGTTTACCCTCATGGCTGCCAGCAAGACCTTTCCAAGGTGACCGGAGACGCCGAACTCAGGATCCATCAAAGCCTTTGCTTTTCCCCTGAACCGCACTATCCTTCCTGGCACTCCCGCCACGTCAGATATGGTCTTTGCCTCCTTTAGGGCCATCACAATGTTCGAAAAAACCTCGGGCAAGAGGAGGTGGAAGTCTGGGCAGGACTCAATAGCATCCACAGCCAACCTCACTTCGCTCAGGATCCTGCGCCTCAATTCCGGCACGTCTGCCAGAGTCATATGCAGCTGCATGCAAATAGCGCACCTCTCGTCCTCAAGCTCATGAACCTTTATTTTGTGAGCATGGCAGATCGTTCCGCCCCTCCTAAGACTCAGGCATATCTTGCAGATGTGGCTTATCAGGTCTGTATATGTCAACCTCTTCATATTGATCTCTGAAGTGATGCTCTTAGCAAGGGCTGAAAGCTCCTCCACTTGGAATGGGGGCAGGATTACCTCCTTCTCATCCTGAGCCAGATATCCGCTGACGGCCGCCTGTGTTACGCCTAGCTTTCTGGCTATCCGGGTTTGCGTCCACCCGTAGGTCTCTGACAGCTCTTTTGCTATGAGAACTCTGAGCGCTGGTAGCAGAACTCTAACGGTGATCTCGCAAGGCGGGTTCAAAGCTCGCCCTCCAATATAAAGTAATTATTATAACCTTTATATTGCATACTTATAAAAGTGATTAAAGATCTATTATAGTTTGTGGTGGATCTCTTGAAATCTGAAATACCGTCCGTCTTGACAATCGCAGGCTCAGATTCCGGTGGTGGGGCCGGGATAGAGGCGGACCTGAAGACTTTTGCCTCAATAGGTGTCCATGGACTCGTCGCCCTCACGGCTGTCACAGCGCAGAACACCACAGGGGTCGTCGGCGTTCATGAAATTCCCCCTGAAATGGTGGGCCTTCAGATAGAGGCTGTGGTCAATGACATCGGCGTAGATTTTGCGAAGACTGGGATGCTGTCATCCTCTGCCATAATAAAAGAGGTTGCAAGGTCAATCAAAAGGTTTGGTTTGAAGGTTGTAGTCGATCCAGTCATGGTGGCAAAATCTGGAGCGCCCTTGCTAAGGAGCGACGCAGTCCACTCACTGAAGGAAGATCTCATCCCTTTGGCCGAGGTCGTCACCCCCAACCTAGACGAGGCTGAGGTGCTGACCGGAATGAAAATCCAAACTGTCGAGGACTCCATCAGGGCAGGAAAGCAAATTCTAAGTTTTGGGCCCAGAGCGGTGGTTGTGAAAGGCGGACACCTTAAAGGCGACGCCGTAGACGTGCTATGTCTTAGCGACGGTTCGGTCAAAGAATTCCGTTCCCCAAGGGTGGATTCTCCGACAACCCATGGCACCGGGTGCACTTTCTCTTCCGCGATAGCCGCCTACCTGGCGCTCGGTCTCTCTGTTGAGGACGCTGTCAGAGAGGCGAAGAACTTTGTTCTGAACGCAATTCTTTATGGGCTCAAAATAGGTAAGGGAGTCGGTCCCGTCGAACCAATAAGCAACCTGAAAATCGATGCTGAGCGTTATCGCGTGCTAGCTAGAATGCAGGATGCCCTAAGCATACTGGAGTCATCAGAATCGCTCGCACAATTGGTTCCGGAGTGCCAGATAAACCTGGTAATGGCATTACCTAGTCCTTACGCTAGAAATGCCGAGGCTGTCTGTGGCGTGCCAGGAAGGATCACAAATGTTGGTGGAAGGTTGCGAGCTTCTTCGTGTCCTGCCTTTGGTGCCTCAAAGCATGTCGCCAGTGTGGTGATTACCCTGATGCAGTACGACCCGACCATGAGGTCGGCAATGAACATTCGCTATTCGAAAGAGATCATATCAGCATGCGAGAAGTTGGGATGGACTGTCGGCTACTACGACAGGACCAAGGAGCCCCCGGAGGTTAAGGAAAAAGAGGGAGCCACAATACCGTGGGGTGTGAAAGAAGCCATAAAGTCCGCGGGGCGCGTTCCCGATGTGATATACCACACTGGGGATCTTGGAAAGGAGCCGATGGTGGTACTCCTCGGCAGGGATCCTGTGGAAGTGGTCATGCGCGCCTTGAAATTGTCAAAGTCGCTCTGCTCCCATCAAGCTCCCCAGGTTTGAGACCTGAGCGGTAATCCGATCAAAGATTCCACTCCTGGCCTCCTCCAGGAACGATGCCATCTTGAATAGGGGGACGATTAGTACTTTTTCATACTCAACTATGCCCTCATCGTAAAGAGTTACAATAATCGGTATGAGGATCACACGCCTCCAATTACTTATATTGAGGGAGCTAAACTCCTGTATCTTGCCCAAGAATTCTAAACTCCTGCTCAGGTGCTTCGAGGCGGAGGCTCTAAGGGCTGAGGTCTTTCCAGGTCTGAGGTCCCAGCGCTTGCAATCGACCAAGATTATNCTCGGGTTCTCCATTGCTATGACATCTATCTCGTACCTCTTTCTTCTTGANGAGAATCTGAAATTTCTGAAAGTTAAAAACCCCGCCTCCTTCATTATATCAGACGTNAGCTCCTCAAAATCTTTCCATCCGGNNCTTCTCAGGACCTCCTCCAACGGCTCGCCACGCCTCAGCCTTAACTCTACGTCCCTTAAGGAGATCGTTCTGTGGCACCTCTGCCGAAGAGAATCTCTGGTGGGAGCCTCGCTATCGGCGGGGTTGTGAGTTTATGTGCATTTTCCACAACCCTCCTCAGGACGCTTTCGACTTTTTGCCTATTTTCCTTCCCAAACAACTCAACTATTTTACTCAGGTCGTATCCAAGATCCAAATGGTAGTATAGTATGGCGTCTATTTCGTCATAATCCATCCCCAACTCCTCTTTTATGGAGTGTCCCGGCCATAGTCTTGGGCTGCTCTGTTTTTCTGCAATCTCCTCAGGTATGCCTAGGTGCCTTGCTAGGACCCTCACCTGAGTCTTGTACAGCCCTCCAATGGGGAGTATGTCGACGCCACCATCGCCGTACTTCGTAAAATAGCCTATGGCAAGCTCGCTCCTGTCGCCGCTTCCAACGACGATTCTCTTCTCGAGGTTCGCGAAGTAGTAGAGTATCGCCATTCTAATCCTAGCCTTGAGGTTCCCCTCCGCCACCCTTTCACCAAATCTGCCAACTTGCTTCAAAAAGCTCTCAACTATCTCTGTTATATCAATGGTCTTATGCTCCAAACCAAAGATCTCTGTGACCTTCATCGCATCTCGGAGATCGACCAGGGGCGTCGAAGTTGCCTCGGGCATTATTAGCGCCAGTACCTTGTCCCTTCCGAAAGCTTTCACCAAAAGTCCTGCGGTCGTGGATGAGTCCAGACCCCCGCTCAGCCCAAAGACCACTCCTCGGTCCTTGACCCGCCCTCTTAAAAACTCGATTATACACTTCTCAGCCCCTGCCGCGTCAAGTTTTTTCAATACCTCAGCCCTCATATCTTTCCCGTCCCAGATCTATCTCGCATCGTATAAAAGCTTAAATTTCACGCACCATCAATATGGTATCAGGCTGGTGCATTTATGGCCCACAGAGATCAGTTGATGGGCGCAGGCATACTGACAGTCTCAATAGCCCTGATAATCATCTACATCTATTGGCTCTTCTTCTCCCCGTACAGCTGGTGGGCGATAGTGATCCCTGTACTCGTGGGGGTTCTGGCCGTACTTGGTATTGCTGGGTGGATCGGATACACCATGGCTACAACCCCTCCACCCAAGCCCCTCGACGAGTTGCCCGAGTTCAAAGAACCCGAAAAGAAGGGCTCTGCCGAAGGCAGCGCCTCGGGCAAAAATAAGCAGACTGAGGTTGATGATAAAAGCTGAGCCACAGATAATCCACAGGCTAATATTCTCTCTCCCCCTACTAATTGGCGGTGAAAAAATTGAAGGTCACATACCCGCTCATTTTGATAAATTACAAGACCTATTTGGAATCTCTGGGGAACCGAGGGATCCTCCTAGCAAAGGCCGCCGAAAGGATTTCAACTGAGTACGGGATCTGCATAGCAGTGGCTCCACAATTTCTCGATATTCAGAAGATAGCCACCGAAGTTTCAATTCCAGTATTCTCACAACATTTAGACCCTGAACCTCCTGGGTCCCACACCGGCTACGTCACCCCCGAATCTGTTAAGGGGGCAGGCGCGTGCGGCACGCTGCTCAACCACTCAGAACGCCGCCTTAGGGCTGATACCATTGAGGATTCTATAACGAGAAGCAAGGAGTTGGGTCTTCTGACCTGCGTATGCGCAAACACTTCCCGAGTAGGTATGGCGTTGTCTGCTCTAAATCCTGACATGGTCGCGATTGAGCCCCCGGAGCTCATAGGGAGCGGCATATCGGTATCCAAAGCCAAACCGGAAGTCATAAAATCTGCAGTTGAGATGATAAAGTCTGTGAACCCCGCCGTTCATGTGCTTTGCGGGGCCGGGATTACTGACGGCACGGATGTTTTAAGGGCTATGGAACTCGGCTCCGAGGGGGTATTGGTCGCATCAGGGGTTGTAAAAGCCAAAGATCCAGAAAAGATCTTGAGAGATTTCGCGTCCACCCTCACCCGATAATTTTTGTACATATATATACAAAAACGCTTAAATATAGTTATTTATAACCTATTCAGCTCACTGGTGATTCTATGTCTACTGACAGGAGCAATATACGTGTAGACTTATCACTGGACGAGATCCCGAAGTATTGGTACAATATACTTCCAGATTTGCCCGAGCCTATGCCGCCCCCCCTCGACCCCTCGACAAAAAAGCCCATAAGCCCCGAAGCATTATTCGCGATCTTTCCCAAATCCTTAGTGATGCAGGAGGTCTCAACAGAGCGCTTCGTGCAAATACCGGATGAGGTGAGGGAGATATATGCTCGACTGGGGAGACCTACCCCCTTATAAGGGCAAGTAGGCTTGAGGAGCATCTTAAGACCCCAGCCGAGATATACTACAAGTACGAAGGTGTCTCCCCTGCCGGCAGTCACAAGGGGAACACTGCAGTAGCCCAAGCCTATTACAACATGAAGGAGGGTGTAGAACGGCTAGTTACCGAGACCGGGGCAGGTCAGTGGGGTACCGCGCTGGCGCTGGCAACGGCTTTCTTCGACCTGAAATGCAGGGTATTCATGACGAGGGCCTCCTACAACCAGAAACCCTACCGGCGTATCATGATGGAGCTATACGGGGCTGAGGTATTCCCCTCTCCGAGCAGCATGACTGATTTTGGGCGGAGGGTCCTAAAGGAGCGACCCGACCATCCTGGGAGCCTAGGTGTTGCAATAAGCGAGGCGATAGAGACCGTTATCAAAGATCCAAAATCAAAATATTCTTTGGGCTCGGTTTTGAATCACGTCTTGATGCACCAGACGGTCATAGGTCAGGAAGCAAAAATGCAGATGGCGATGATTGACCGAAATCCTGATTATGTGATTGGCTGTGTGGGAGGGGGCAGCAACTACGCTGGCCTAGCCTATCCCTTCATTCAGGATAAACTCAATGGTAAACTCGCAGCCGAGTTCATAGCTGTAGAGCCCACCGCAGTACCCTCTTTCACAAGGGGCGTTTATGCCTACGACTTTGGCGACACCGCTGGTCTGACACCCTTGCTCCCAATGTACACGGTGGGACACAATTTCGTGACACCCCCAATCCACGCTGGGGGGCTTAGATACCATGGCAAGGCACCTTCCATGAGCATACTAGTCAAAAACTCAATAATTAAGCCTGTGGCTGCCACTCAGAGAGACGTATTCGAGGCTGGCAAGACTTTTTCAAGGTGTGAGGGAATCGTACCCGCCCCAGAGAGCGCCCATGCGGTTTATATGGCCATGGAAATCGCAAAAATGTGCAGAGAGAAGAACGAGAAGAAGGTCATACTCTTTAACCTGAGTGGGCATGGCCTCTTAGACCTTGGGGGGTACGGAGAATACCTTTCCGGTGCGTTGCCTGATAACTGCGAACCAAAAAGTTTCGCGTTTGAAGATCTACCCATGATGATATGACCCCGACTTCTAAAGGATGATTTCCATAAAACCTAAACTTTCCTTTTTTCCGCACCTCCACCCAAAAAGCCATTCAACAAAATTGGGAGTACTGCCTTTTTTATCCCTGTTATTTCAATGTGGCTAGCTGAGGCTCACTTTTGTGACTGTTGGTATTGTCAGAAGTTTGGAAACCACTTCCCCTGGGATCTGTCTCTCAGTTATTATAAGCAGCTTGGGGTCTGGGTTAAGATCTGGATCTTCTGCCAAAATCTGCCTGATGCTTACGCCTGCCTCCGCTATGTAGGTTGTTGCTTTTGCAATTACCCCGATCGCATCCGGGCGAGCCCTGATCTCAACAACGCTGTAACCCAACTCTGGCGCCACATCCTTCAAAAAACTGCCTGCGGGTCTTAACCCTGTAAAGATCCTCTTCATCCTGACGTTGCCCAATATGTCCTTTACTGCCTCCCTGACAACTCTCCTGTCAACATTAACCGCCTTGGCTATACTCGTGTCTGCTATCTCAACGTTACCACACACGACTTTCCCCTTATCATTTATGCCGAACCCCAACTCCACCATCAGCTTTGCGACCTTTAGTTTCGCCGGGGCCCCGGAGAAGAACTGCTCTATCTCTTTCCACATGTAAATTACCTGTACAATTATATGCAAAAAGGTTTATATATGGTTATTCTAGACGCATTTTTCCGATTTTTGCACCTTGAGACTTAATTAGGGCTATTCTCCTAGTGGTTCGCTGACCACTCTTTCCAGCCCTCCTATTAGTCCCCTGATATAACATGCTTGCCCTTTTTGATGGTCTATAATAATACGCACTGGAAGGAAATACCGCCCACCGTCCCCATATGGCTTTTCGAGCTTACCTATACTCGCCGAATTTGAAAATGAGCCTCAATGTGCAGTTATAACCGCAAGC
>QNVH01000041.1 GCA_004347955.1 Thermoproteota archaeon
AGGTCGCCATCGGATCTGTCCTCGTGATGCGGCCCGAGATCTTGGTCTTGGACGAGCCTACCTCAGAGCTCGACCCGAGGAGCGCCAGGGACCTCATTGATATGATAGCGCGACTGAACAGGGAGCTGGGAATGACCATTGTGATCGTGGAGCACCGCCTCAACTTCATCCTCGAAAAGGCTGACAGGCTCGTCATTATCAACCGCGGGAGGGTTGCGTTGGATGATAGCCCTCAAGAAGCCCTGAGGAATCGCGAAGTGGGAAGACTGGGAGCATCTCTCCCTAAGGTTGTGCAGCTCTACCATGCACTCTGTGAGATGGGATTCCCCCTTTCTAAGGTCCCACTCTCTATTGAACAACTTGAGACCGAACTGAGGGGTGCATCAGCATGGGCGCATTGATTGAGCTCGAGGGTGTGGAGTACACTTACCCTAACGGAAATCAGGCACTCAAGGACGTAAGCCTAAAGATTAACCGTGGCGAATCCGTTGCCATAATGGGTGAGAACGGCGCAGGGAAGACCACTATGGCTAAGCTCATGCTGGGGCTCATCCGCCCGACAAGGGGTAGGGTCCTTATCGACGGCGCAGACACCAGGGAGTCCACAACAGCCAAGATCGCGAGGAAGGTTGGCTACATCTTTCAGAANCCACTCTACCAGCTCTTCTCCGACACTGTGGAGAGGGAGGTCGCGCTCGGTCCTAGGGCTATGGGCATGGAAGAGAAGGCGGTCGCGGAGAGAGTGAGCGCCACCCTCCGCGAGCTGGGGCTTGAGCACCTGAGGGAGATGCCCCCGCTATCGCTGAGCGAGGGCGAGCGGAAACGAGTAGCCATCGCCTCTGTTCTGAGCATGGACCCACACGCTCTGATCNTCGACGAGCCGACGCTGGGGCAGGACGAGGCGGAGCGGGTCAGGCTGATACAGATACTGAGGAGACAGCTGGATAAGGGCAAGTCAGTCATAATAATCTCCCACGATGTCGACTTTGCCTACGATGTTGCAGAGAGGTTCGTCATCATGAAGAGGGGCAGGGTCCTCGGGATTCTGACAAAAGCCGAGCTCCTCAGGAACAGGGAGATGCTCGAGGAAGCGAATCTGGTGATGCCACAACTCCTCGATATCGCTGAGATGCTAGAGAGGAACGGCATGCTGGAGAACAACCCAGTCAAAGACNTTAGGGAATTGGCAGCCGCCATAATAAGCGCTATACAGGGTGAGCAAAAGTGAGTAGCCTCCTGCAGGCTCTGCAGTGGCAACGGGGAGAGACATCAATCCACAGGCTTGACCCTAGGACAAAGATCGCATGGTGCCTCTTGACTGTAGCCTTATCGGTCTACTTCTTGACAATAGAGGCGCAGTTAATGCTTCTGATCACAATTGCCTCATACCTTGTCGCCGCCAAGAGCATTAGGAGGTTCGCTGGGGCTCTCTGGTCGATCCTCTTGCTGGTGGCCCTCATAGCAGCCCTCAACTATCTCTACATGGGGCTCTACTACACTGTCGCAACCTCGCTCCGGCTGATAAACATCCTGACGGCTTTTTCTGCGTTCTCTCTCACAACACACCCCGATGACCTAAGCGCCGCTCTCATCAAGCTCAGACTCCCCTATAGCTTCGCTTACATGCTCGTCGCATCTGCCAGATACGCGGTTGTGATAAGCAGGGAGTTCTCGAACATTATCGACGCATATAAGGCAAGGGGCGTAGAGTTTGAGCGGCTGTTTCTCAGGAAATTGAGGCAGTACGCCATGATCTTGGTACCCTTAATAATGTGCACAATAAGGAGATCATTCAGACTCGCGGAGGCTATGGAAGCTAGGGCATTTAGTTTGAAGTGCAAGAAGACATACTACAGGGAGCTGTCCTTCAAGAAAACCGATCTTGTGTTCATGTGCATCGTCATCCTCTACTTTCTAATTATCTCAATACTCTACCATTCTCTAATTCTGATTCCTGTCTGAGCTACATCCTAAGTCAATATTTGTTGTACCAAGTTAAATTCGAGACGTAAACTCTGGGCTAAGCAATACAATAAAATATATTCGACCGATTTCAATCTTTGAATGGGCCCGTGGCCTAGCATGGATTAGGGCGTCGGCCTCCGGTGATTTCGAAGAGAGTCGATGGTCGAGGGTTCAAATCCCTCCGGGCCCGCCACTTAGCTGCTATAAAATGCTCGTCCAGAAGACGCAGACCTTCAGTTCAGAGATGTAATAAATGGCCTACTTAATTGAAGAATGGGAAATTTTTGATTGTTCCACTAGACCGCAAAGCGTAAACTACTCTCCCCTTAAAGGTNGGGTCTTCTTGCGGTCTTCATATAAATTCCTGCTTCGATGAGAATATCAAACAATTTCCAGTAACCCATACAGTCTTTAGAGTCCTGCCCCAGATTTTCAGTATAAACTCATTCAACCCTTACCTTCTTTCGGCGAGAAAGCCTGCGGTTTTAACCGTGGGATGAATNGCCACCAGTAATTACTAGTACTTTTTTGGATGTGGTCCGGAGGTCTATCGAATAAGGCTCCGGACCGAACTGAGCGGGGTGGGTTCGAGCTGGAAAAAGATAATCCCGAATCCTCGAAGGATAGGGATAACTGGGCTGTGGCACACCCATTGCAGATTGTCCCTGAGCGTTGAAGGGGTGAATGCTGAAACAGATGTGCCTCCNAGCGTTGAAGGGGCTGTGTGCAATAATCTCTTGGCTTTAGCCGTGAAGAGTGTCAAAAAGATTATCCTCTCTATTGGAGCGTTAAACTTTAAAACCACTTCTATGTAATAACTTCTGTCTGACTGGGGGTTTCAAGACTGCAAAACAAAGGCTCTGTTGTTGATCGCCTGAGGAAGTACATTAAGAGCACGGTCGAGGTTCACCTTCTGGACGGTCAGATCATCAAGGGAAAGCTAGTTCAGGTAGACGAAGACCTGATGAACATTTTCCTGGAGGACTGTGTCGACATAGACGGGCGCCCCTCTCCCGCTACTGTAATAATGGGTGGCTCTATCTCTCACGTCAGTATCCTCTCCCTCCCCGCAGAGGACTCCTTGGAGGAAAAGGTCTTCCAGCTGATCCTAAACAATAAAGACATATCCATAACAGAAATCGCAAAGATCCTAAATACGAAGCCGAGCAGCGTTAGATCCGCCATACTCCGTCTAAAGAAAAAAGGTCTCATATCAACAAACGAGTCCAAGAGAACTAGTCCGGAACAAAAGTGATATTTTTCTCCGAAATTTATTATTTANTGGCAGGCGATGACGAAAAGTCCCAAAGACACTAGGATGATTGGGATCTTGAGTTTGGAGCCTGCCCTCAAAGGTGCCTTTTTTACTATCACGGGCAGAGAAAAGTGCCAGACCCCCTCGAGGCTCTGGCAATTCTTCCAGAGGGCGATAAAATTATTAGTCGGCGAGCGAAGTTAAACAACCCATGCCCAAGGCTTCTGTAACATGGAATGGCGATCTGAAACTTGTCGGAAGAGACCAATTTGGACATGAAGTACTCATGGAAGCTCACAAAAGATACGGGGGTTCTGGAGAGGGTACCACCCCTATGGATCTATTCTTAATCGCTCTAGGAGGATGCGCCAGTCTTGACATAATAACCATGCTCAAGTCCAGAAACCAAGACCTGGCTTCGCTTGATGTGGAACTTGAGGGTATCAGGAGAGAGGAGCACCCCCGATTTTTTAGCAAGATCTCCATCAAGTTTAAACTCAAAGGAACACTAGACGACAACATTGTTGAGAGAGTAGTCCGCCTGACTATGACGAAGTTGTGCCCCATCGCTGCAATGCTCGCCAACATATCAGAGCTGAAATGGAGCTATGAAATCTCAAAGGGCGCTCAATTAGAGCAACCTATAAAAACTCAACAATCCTAACGATTATCCGGTGTAATTCTTGAACATATGTCTCTTGACTTGGGAGTACCCCCCTAAGATCGTCGGAGGGCTCGGCACATATACTTACGAACTCACCCGGCAACTGGTCAAGATGGAACACAACATATGCGTCTTCACTATGAACGATGGCACGCTCAAGACCAGAGAGCTAATGGGAGGGGTGGAGGTTCACCGCCCAAAACTCCTCGACATTTCAGAGATCTTCCCAGACGTTGTGACCGAGGAGATCAGGCGGTGGGGTCCAGGAATGCGCTTCTTCTCAGATGTTTGGCTATACAACATACTCACAAGCTCGAAGATTGTGAACGATCTAGTCCCAAATGAGAAGCGGAGCTTCGACATCCTCTCAGTACATGACTGGCTCTCGGCAATGGCTGGCATAACCCTGAAAAAGTCCCTCAAAGCCCCAATGGTATTCCACCTCCATTCCACTGAGAAAGGGAGGAGCCTAGGAGACGGCTCAAAACTGATAAATGATCTTGAGCGCAAGGCTGCCGACTTNGCCGACAAGATCATAACAGTTTCGTATGCCATGAAAGACGAATTAATCTCCTACGGATTCCCATCAGACAAGATAGAAGTCGTCTGGAATGGCGTCGACCCAAACAAATACTCCTTGGAGAGGGTTCCGCCTGAGAGGCGGCAACAGATCAGGTCTCGATACAAGATCGCCCCAGACGAAAAAATGATCTTCTTCATAGGTAGGTTAACTGGTGTAAAGGGCGCTGACCGCCTCCTCATGGCTATGCCCCATGTCCTGTCTAAATTCCCTAAGACAAAGCTCGTGATAGTCGGAAAAGGTGAGATGGAGGGCGAGCTTGTCAGACTTGCCGCTTCCTTAGGGATTCAGAACAACGTTGTATTCAACTTCAATATGCTGTCTGAGGAGGAGCGGATCGCTCACTATGCCGCCTGCGACCTTGCCGTATTCCCTAGCCTATACGAGCCCTTCGGCATAGTAGCCCTTGAAGCCATGTCCATGAAAAAGCCGGTCGTGGTGGGTGCCAGAGGCATAAGCGGCATGAGGGAGATAGTCNTCTCTGGTGGACCAAACCAGTGCGGNTACCACATAAACCCATACGATCCCCAAGACATAGCCATGGGTATAAACATGATACTCGGGGACGAGAACCATATGAGAACTTTAGGCGAGAATGCCAGGGCTAGAGTTCTCTCCGAGTTCACTTGGGACATAATATCTAGGAGGATATTGGAGATTTATACTAGGGTTGCCGAGGGCAGGAGCGAACACTTCTATTAGTGAAAGGCCGGAAACTGGATTTTATGGCATCACCCGCCAATCCTAGGCCGGTCTAATGAACCTATTGATATAAGGGTCACACCAGTGGCTCCAATATTGAGCGGGGTTCTTCAAGGGGATGGGGTTCATGCTCCCTTCAGATGGATGAGGGTTCCTCCCTACTGGATGTCCAAACAATTCGCTCTCGTAGAGGAGCGCCCCCTCGCATAGCATGTGGTCAAGATTATTCAACAAGATCCCCCTGATCTCGATCTCCAACCCCATATGTTCAAGTAGCCTTATTAGGTAAGGGGTGTCTCTGGGCCAGATTGCAGATCTGTGGTATTCCTCGTCCCCAAGGTATGGCTCCACCCTCCTGGATATGGCCACACCGAACGGGAGGGTAGCGTCGCCGAGCACCCTCAGAGTCCTGTTCACCATCAGCCTCTTTATATTCTGGTACCCCGTTCTAACTTCATCTTTATTGAATAGGTGGATCGCCATTACCATACCGGCCATCCCCATTGAAGTTGGCTCGTCAGATCTTCTGTTACTCTCGCAGTCCACTATGTCCGAGACGAACCTTCCATTCCAAAACCTTTGCCTGAAGGCTCCTTCCATCTCTTTGAGCCTCTCCGCGAGCCCTTTGCCCAACTCCGATTTATTGTTCGACATACCGCTGTAGAGCTCCCTCAAAGCTCTTATCCAATGACCGTTAACCTCCGGGAGGTAGTATTTGGGCAGAGATTGCCCGGTGCTATCCCACCCGGTGGGCAATCTGCACGCCCTGCCATTTACGATGGAGTCCGTCCATGATTGGTATGGGGCACACGCAACGAGCCCTCCTCTCAAAACCGGGGGCCCCTCCCAGACCATATCCATTGCCTCCATCTCATCCAAGAGTTCCACAGCCAAAGAAGCCGCCCTTTCTCTCAGCTCCCCTCCTAAGAGAGCGCACAAGTAAAGCAGAAGCGGTGGTGCATCCGCAGAGTAGCCCTCGCCACCCATGATGTTTGGGAGACCCCTCTTCTCCTCGAGCATATCCATCAGCATTCTGGCAAGAGTAATAACCCTATCCTCCCAGGCAAAGATCTCCATGTAGACTTGAAAATTGTTTATTATCCCCTCGAGCGCGTCCCTAATCCAAGGAAACCTGAACCACCAGCAGCCCGCCTCTGGGAACCATCCCCCTTGAATTGGCAAGCCGAAACACCTCAGGGTGGACAGCCTGAGAATCAGTATGTCGCGGAGTCTAGGTTCCAAAAAATATACCCTGCTCATCCATGAAGGGTCCTTCACTGCCTCATCATTCTTCAAACCGTCTACGACCACTCTAAGCTCTCTCCCTTCCACTGCGCACACGGCTGGCGCATGAACCCCCCTCTTCTCCCTCACGAACCTTATGTAACCTTCTGGGTCCCTGTACCTGAAGCCGCTGCCCAGCTTGTACACCCACTCTGTGGAATAATCTACGCCCTCGATCTCTTTGAATGGTCCGACAGCAGCCCTAAAATCTTCGAAGGTNACCATCAACCATCTCCCTTGNGGCGCGATTCTAACGCCCGAGATCTCTTCCCCATTTACGCCCCTAATATCAAAGAGTGGCAAAACTCTGNCGCCGTCCCTATTGAATTTTGCTTGGAAGAAATCCTCCACAAAACTCAGCTCTACCTCCAGATCTGTGTAAATGTACTTCACCCTGTAAGGTCCAACAAAGACCTTTTCAGCACAACCTCCCACCATGGAGAACATTATCCCGTCCAGCAGTTTGTAAACCCTCCCTCCATTCGAGATCAGCAGCCCTTGGTAGGGGTAATCCCTGTTTGGACCAACAAACCTTTCTTTCTCAAGGAGGATCTCTACCGAGAAAACTGAGGACGACCACTCCCCCATACTTGCCTTCAATAGGACCTGCTTATTTCTCGCAAAGTCCCAGTCCTGATCCTCCTGGACCCCGACCTCTATCTCTGGCAGGTGCTGCACTGTATCCCCTCCAAGCATTAGAAAGAGTTATTTCCGGAGGCAGTAAATAATCATTGGGGATCTCCTTGCGGGATATTTACGAACTCACGCCGTCCATGCGCCTTCTCCTCACCATGCACAACATCTCAGCCGTCAGTACAGAATCAGCAAAGAGGCTAGACGACCTGAGATGTTTTTCTGACCTGAAAAACCATGAATTGAGGGAGGCGCTTAGGGAACTTCTATCACACGGATATGTGGTTGAGCGAGAAGGAGCATACTACCTCAGCAGCCTTGGGATATCTGTGGTGAGAAGTGTATACACCTGAGGGCGGACGATGAAGCCCATCATTCACATCACCTGGGAGTACCCTCCCTTCGTGGTGGGCGATCTCTCAAAGCGACTCTCTGATATCCTCCCAAAAATAGCCTCGCGTTACCCTACGGTACTGGTGGTGAGGGGGGACTCAGACGGTGTATTCGAAACTGATGGGATAAAGATCTACAAGGCGGGGTCCTCGGTCCGGACTCATCCCCACATACTTGCCTACGCGCATCTATTGAACCTTGACTTGGTGCGGGCTGCCGCAAACGCCCTCCACGACAATGGGGGCGCCTCACTAATTCACTCTCACGACTGGATCAGCTCCATCGCCTCAGCCTACCTCTCATCATATGTTGGGTGCCCCCTTCTCATATCCGTGTACACAACCGAGATCACAAGATCTGGCTCCCTTAGATCCGTCCTGAGTTTGGGCATATTTGACCTAGAACGGCACTGCTTCCAGAGGGCTGAAAGACTTTTTGTGCAGGATACAAGGATGCGCGAACATCTGGCAAAAGAATACGGCATAGACCGGGGGAGGGTTGTCTTGGGTAACAGTCCTGACACAATTCTAGAAACCTACAGGAGGTTTTTAGGCTGAGCTCAAGTGTAATAATGTTGAGCTGGGAGTATCCTCCCCACATCGTCGGTGGGCTCGGGAGGCACGTCTTCCACCTCTCGAGGGCACTCTCCTCAAAGGGAGTTAAGGTGCAGGTGCTGACCTTCACCGACGGATCGTCCCCCTCCGAAGAGACTGTTGATGGTGTCAGGGTAATGCGGGTGAACCCTTACTCCCTAAGGTACCCCGACTTCACATCTTGGATACACGGGCTGAACCTGCTAATGGTGGAGCGCGTCGTGAATCTCAGGGAATTTGACCTTATACACGTCCATGACTGGCTCACAGCAACATCTGGAATAGCGCTCAAACATGTTATGAGGAAGCCTCTTGTAGCCACAATTCACTCCACAGAGCTAGGCAGGAGGGGCGGCAGCCTGAAGAATGAACATGAACGGCACATCCACGAGATAGAGTGGCTCCTTTCCTACGAGGCATGGCGCGTGATCTGCTGCAGCAGGTATATGGTGAACGAAGTCTCCCGGTTCTTGGACTGCCCTCCAAACAAGATCTTCCAGATCCCCAACGGCTATGCGCCCGACTCTTTCCCTAAACCCGCCCCACTAAACCGAAGGGATTACGCTAGGGACGACGAGAAGATAGTCCTTTACGTGGGGCGGCTCGTCTACGAAAAAGGTCCCCACCTCCTGCTCGAGGCTGCAGGTAAGCTCAGGAGGGGCGACCTAAAGTTTATATTCGTCGGAGACGGCTCTATGAAGCCTTACCTAGTGGACTTGAGCGTAAGACTTGGCATCTCTGACAAGGTATACTTCTTGGGGCATGTCCCAGACGATGTACTCCATGCGCTCTACCGGCTTGCAACAGTCGCGATCTTTCCGAGCCTCTACGAACCCTTCGGGATAGTTGCCCTAGAAGCTATGGGCTTGGGCGTTCCAGTAATAGTCTCAGCGGTAGGAGGTCTGGACGAGATCGTCCAGCATGGTCACAACGGCTTAAAATTCCATCCTGGGTCTCCTAGTGCGTTAGCGGAAACCATAAACATGTTGGTGGACAACCCCGAACTCTGCCGGAGACTTGCTATGAATGCCCGTGAAGGTCTCGGGGCATTCACGTGGGAGAAGGTTGCGGATGAGACTATCAAGTTATATGAGCTCGTCCTTGGAGAATACAAAAGTGGGACGTGGAAACCGAGAGTGTGATCTGATGAGGTACTCTGTGGGCATCGATATGGGTGGAACCTGGATCAGGGCTGCCGTTGGAACTGAGGAGGGAACTGTCCTGAAAAAAGTGACAGTCCCAGTGGATCCTCTTGCGGACAACACTTCTATAATCAATCAGCTTGAGAGCTTGATACTCGAGGTATCCTGCGAGTCCCTCGGGGAGATCAATGGGATTGGGATAGCGGCTGCTGGCAAGCTAGACCTAAAAACGTCAACAATTGTGTTCTCCCCTCACACATCCATAAGGTCGCTCCCCTTGGGCACACTCGGTGAGAGGCTCAAAAAGCCGGTGACACTCCTAAATGATGGTGTCGCCGCCGCCTTGGCAGAGTGGAAGCTCGGGGCTGGCAAGGGTCATGACAATATTGTTTATGTTGGGATAGGCACGGGCATTGGAGGAGGGGTGGTTGTTGACGGTCACCTTGTTCTGGGGAAGGAGGGCAACGCCCACGAGATGGGTCACATGATAATAGACGCAGGCGGGGCGATAGAGTGTGAGTGTGGAGGTCGGGGTCACTGGGAAGCCTACACATCTGGGAGTGGATTGCCCCGCCTCTCTAGGCTCCTTGCCCAGAGCTTCGTAGGAAATACCCCTTTCCTCCAGAAATCACTGCGCGGAAAGGTTGAGGCAAGGGAAGTGTTTGAATACGCAAAGAACGGAGACAATTTTGCGCTCTGCGTGGTCAGAGAGGCCACCAGGCTCAACGCCATAGCTATAGCCAACCTGGTCAACCTTTACGATCCCAGCCTTATCTCGGTGGGCGGCGGCGTGGCTGTTAAGAACCAGGAATTTGTTGTCTCACCGCTCCAGCCTTACGTTGAGCGTTTCTCCTTCAACTCGCCTCCAAAGATCGTACCTTCCCCCCTTGGTGAGGATGCTCCGCTACTAGGATCTATTATCTCCACATTCGGTCTTTAATCCTTAAACTTCACACTTCTACTTTCCATTTTCCGTCTTTTATCTCACTTCC
>QNVH01000042.1 GCA_004347955.1 Thermoproteota archaeon
CACTTCGAACTGGTTTACCATTCCAATAACTTGTGGGTGTTGATCTACAAGGTCAACTATCCCACAACATGACAAAAATGGTAAAGACGCTCAGTTTGATCCGAATTGCCTTACCAGAGTGTGAAACATCGCCCATGAAAATTAATTTCTATTTTAAGTTCTAATCTGATCCTCTCTGGATGTAGATAGATCTTGAGGCAAACTCCCTAAATGGCTGGCTTTTATAATTACCTCTCAATCTTTTCCTTTTCTGGCGGAGAGGGTAAGCGCCAGTCTGTACTTGCTGTATTTGTCTTCAGGCGAGAACCTTGCGGGATGCGGATTCTTAAGCGCCCCTCCACAGTACGGGCACTTCTCCTCTCTTAGGGTATACTCTCCACACACGCTACATTTCTTGATCATCCCTTTCATAAAATCACCTTGAGAAAGTGCCAGACCCTCCCGCCTCGGTGATCCTCTCGATGATCGTCTCAGCAGTCTCCTTGATGATCTCTTCTGCGGTTCGATAGTCTTTGGCAGTGACTTCTATCCTATACCTGGGTGCGCCCAAATAGGTTATCTCAAGCTTACCTCCTTTGCTGCGTGCCTTCTCCTCGCCTTCCAATAAAGCCCTCTTTATATCCTCTATTCCCCTGGGCTTCGTTGAGTTTAGCTGGAGAACTCCAGCCACATGAACCATCGGAGGCTCAATATGCTCTCTTGCCGCCTCCTGAATTGCCTTCGCCCATGATTCTGGGATGCCCACGTCCGTTAATACCTGATACCCCTCTGCCACAGCTGCCTCCATAGCTGTATAGAGGTCACCAAACTGATCTTCCAGCGGGATGCCTACCTTTTCCACAGCCTCTGAGAAGTCCTTCTTGAGCGAAGCGGCGACCTCTTCCAGTATCTTTTCCGCCCTCTTTGACCTCTTCCATTGTATGAGCTTCTCCTTCTTCTCCCTCTCAGTAACTTTTTTGAGCGAAAGGTCTATGTGTCCCTTCTTCTCATCAACACGGATGACCTTCAAAACTACCTTCTGCCCCTCTTTAATATAGTCTCTGATATTCTTGACCCATGTGGATGCGATCTCACCGATGGGTATATAGCCAGTCTTGTTAAATTCGTCAAGATTTACATAAGCCCCATGATCCTGTATCTTGACGGCAGTTCCTATAACGAACTCCCCTACATCTGGGTATTCCCTCTTCCTGAGCCCCATCTTTGATCACCATTTTAACGAATAATAAAAATAAGCGCGTATATAAATGGGTAGCTTTGCCCTGAGATTGCGGTACAAAAATGGAAGAAAATGTGGGCGCAACGCATTGAACAGGTCCCACCCTGCCGAAGATGACAAACAGTAGCCGTTCTAAAAGTGATTGGGCTGCAGGTTAGAAATACTCTGGGGCGAACTTTTCGGCGGGAAGCCTTCCACTGGGAAAAGGTTTAATTTAACATTATGAGCGGGGGATTCCGCAGACTTTAGCCTTGGGTAGCTCATCCAATCTCTTTGACCTTATCGGAGAGGATCCTGCTCTTTCCCCCTGTAGGCAGAGCCAGATCTCGCCCGCAGATGTTGCATTTGACTCTTGTGGCCACATTTGAAAAAACCGTCTGTTCATTTCCGCAGTCAGGACATTGTACTCTGAGGAACTTGCTCCTGGGAACGGGCGTCAGTATCTCTTTTCTCTTCAATCAAAACACCTCAAACAACCTCGAGCTTCTTTAGTCTTATCCCTCTTCGCTGGTTCTGATAACCGCACTTCTTGCACTTTAGCTTCAGGCTCATCTTCTTTGTGGTCTTGGCCGTTCTCTTTTGGACTGGCTTTCTTGAGCTGCCGTAGCCCTTCTTTTTCCTCTCGTATCTCCTAGTGCCCTCCGCAAGCCTCCTCTCCTTTCCCTTCTTGTAAAGGGTAACTGTGTGGGCTGTGTGCGTCTTGCACCTTGGACAGTATGTATTTATCTCCTTCGGGACTTTCATTTCGTTACACCTTCCTTTGTATCATCATAGCTATTCCTCTATTTATCAGCGCCTCCGCATTCTGTGCTGGTAACAGCACCACATCCTCNGCTTTGTAGGGGCCATACGTCCTCATATCTGCCCCTACGAATGACGGAACATCTCGGAGCACCCTAACTAATATCTTTTTCGCACCCTCTTCCTTGNCCTCTTTCCTCGCGGATCCAAGCAGAGCCAACTCTTCTTCAAATAGTGCCCCCTCTAAAGACCCTCCCTCCAAAACCCTCTTGCAGATCTTCTCNCTNCTTAGAAGTCTTATCCTCTCCAGCATCCACTTGATCCGCTCTTTTTCAGCCTCCCTCAATCTTTCTGGAAGAGCGTTCTCCTCCTTGCTCAGACCCTCGAGATAAGCCTCAACCTGACTCATGAACTCGGGCGGAGGCCTCTGAAGATCCCTCTGCTCCCTCTCATTAATTAGGAACTCGAGGATCTTTTTGTACATAAAATCATTCCCTCAACTCAGCTGCACCCTTACAGAGTAAGTATATCCCGAGACCCTCAGGAACTTCCAGCTGGACATCCTTCACTGGTCCCACCTCGTAATCCCCTATCCTTACTCGCGGAGCCTCTTTAACATATACTTTTATACTGCCAGACTTAAATACGACGGCATCCTTCAGCGGGTCAAAGGCCTCCAGATCGCTGTATGNGACCCTTGCGGCTTTAAGTCCTGACTTGCCGTGTAGGGAGTTGGGGTACCTTATTAGCCTCTTGACGTCTATCGTTACCCTTTCGTCAATGTTGCAGAGGAGGTCCCTCACAGCAGCCTTGGCTATCCTTATGGTCCTGCCAAGTTCTACCCCCCTCAAACCCATCCAAGATGGGGGGTTGGCCATTATCCCCCTCAACAACCTCTCCCTATTTCTCACAATGATGTTGGCAACATCATCCGAACCCACCACTGCCCTGAGTTCCTCCAGGGTACATCTACTCAGATATGCGTAAACGGACTTTGCAAACCTTCCCCTCCATCCACCATCCCTGAGGTCTGGTCCTGTTATTGACCCGTCCTTCATAATCCTGAATCCTTGGTGCCTAGGATCAAGCCCAACCCCCCTCACATAGTCGGCTATCTCCCTCCTTCCATCTGAGGTGAGCCCCTTAACATCGTCCGTCTGGACATGCAAGTGATACCCCCTATGCCCTGAGAAGCAGACCTCCACTTCCTTGAGGCTCACTCCGAAGTCCGGGATGAGGTACTCGTCGATCAGCTTGAATACCTCTTCTTTAGCGACCTCAAGGCACATGTCGCAGACCCAGGTGGTCGTCTCAATCCTCTTCATGCCGCATCTAGGGCAAGTCTCAGGAGGAAACCCGGTTCCCTTAGCCATGCAGTCTAAACAGGTCCATGTGTCATGATCTGCCTTGCAGGGCGTAGGTATGTGGTCCGCATCCACATCAAATATGAGATCTGCCCCCTTCCATCCCTTTTTATTCATGTCTGAGGCTTGGGGGTCCCTGTAATACGCAGATGAGTAATATAAATGGGCGGGAATGTGGTCCTCAAGGTATTCCTTCAGGGCAACTGTGTCCGGGAAGGTCATATGCCTTATCATCGTCTCGTGCCCAAGAGGTATTAATGCTATCTCCCTCTCCTGGAGGTCCTTTACGACCAGTTCGTTGACGTCCAATGTTTGGTAGTACTCCTTGAACGCCCTGGCAACCTCTTTATTCACTCTTCTCCCGCCCCTTCTTTCTCTTTATCTCCCTAGCCTTCATCTTATAATATTGTAGGGGGTGCCTCACTCTCTTGCAGTAGGCGTCCTCACCCACGCATAGCCCAAAGGACCTCAAAACGTCGCACTTTGGTGGCAGATATTTCGTCTTTGACCCTATCAGCCCCGCTATGTGCTCTACTTGGTACCTTGCCTTTCCCTCGTCGAAGTCCGCAACGTTGGTGAAATACTTTAGGACGTTTTCAACGCTCTCCCCGGTATTGATGAGAAAAGTGGTAACTGTGAATCTCGCCATGTGTGAAAGGCTCTTTCCGGCCGCCAGGTCCTTCAGGAGCGCGACGATGCAAGGGGGCTTGGCCTCTTCAACAAACTCCGCCATCACATCCTCGTCGTATCTTTTGGCATTTTTCACTAACTTTTCAAGACCCTCCAATTTTGACAGGAGCTTTTCTGGCATCTGGAACTTCTTGATCTCCTCCTCCTCTGCCTTCCTCAGGATCTTCAGCTTTAAAGCCTCAGAGAGCAGTCTAGCTACTTCAACCTGCTTTAGATAGACCCTCCCACCGGTTACGTGCCTATTCACGAGTTTCCAATCTGGAGAATGAAAGCTCGGTGCTACCTCAAGGTAGTTCTCTACCGGGAGGCTGAAGTCATAAAAAGCCCCACTAACCACGAGTTCGGTGCCCTCTAAGTCCCAATCAAAACCGTCCCTTCCAACCTCTGCGATCTTCTCCTTCTCCTCGCCCTTCAGGAGCTCGAAGCACCTCTTCTGCTCCGAGTTGGCGAACCTCCTTACAACCCACCCTGATTTCAGCCCGTAAACGAATGCGAGCGAAAGTGGGTATGCCAAGATCTCTGNCTCTGGGTCAACAACGTTTAACTCTGCCCACTTGCCCTCGATTCCGCGCCTGACCCTCTCGACCGCCCTTTGCACCACATAATCGTACTCATCACTGGCTAAATCTTGGAANGTGAGGCCGTAACTCTCCACAAAAGAAGAAGCTCTTTTCAAAAAAGGGTATTTTGCCAAATCCTCTATTGTTAGCATCTCTCTCATCCAATAAAGACGAGGAAAAAATTGTTAAAGGTTCCTCTACTCTGCTTCCATTCGAGGAGCCAGATAATACACGATCCTCCCGCCGTTTGGCAGGTTAAAATCCAGCCTAAGCGGCATGTCCGTAGAGAACATGAGTATCGCTATGTCTGAGAGGTCGGATGCTACCATCATCTTACTTAGATATGTAAGACTATATAGCGCATGCGCGCTCTCTTTAAGTTCGATCGAGAGAAGCTCCCCGCTATCCTTTGTTATCTCCACCTCCACCTCTCCTCTGTCGCCGCTTGCGGTTACCCTTAACCTCTCGTCTTCTGCCGTGATCTTAACAAAGTCACTCACCACTTCTGCGTCTTTGATGGCATCCATAAGCGTTGAGGCTGGAAGCTTGACTGTAGCAAGGAACGAGATCCTGGGGACTGAGAGTTCCTCCTTACCTAAGTCAAGTAGAGGCAGTGAAAAAGTCCTCGAGGTTTTTCCCTTAAACCTTATCTTCAGCCTCGCCTCCTTCTCAAGCTTCTCCAACTCGAGCTTCTCATTTCCTCCTGTTCTCTTCATTATATTCTTCATGTCATCAAAATTTACCCCAATGGGGACCTCCTCGGTGCACTCGTATGAATCAAATGATGTTTTTGGCAGTTCCATATCTACCATGGCCACTCTCGAGGGGTCCATCGCCCTCAACCTGATCCCTGTCGGGTCGGCGATGAAAACTCCCTCCTCAACAAGTGTTGAAATAGACTCTATAATATTCCTCCAAATCTTGCTGTCTGCAAGCACTGCTTTGAACATAAAACAACCTCCGGTACCCTTTATAATAAATCCGAATACTTAAGATCTACTACTTCTTGACCGCATAAGCTGTTCACTCATACTCTCTCCAGGTGTGACCGCATTTGGTGCATCTGTAAAACCTTGTTGGCGCCTCGTCAGCCCTCCTAGTCTGCATCATCCAATAAAACGCCTCCGTGTTTCCGCACCGCCTGCACTCTGCCTTTGTCACAGGCAAAACCCTGTCCTCAGACTTGTCGGAATGCTTTACAATCACAGTCTCCTTTTGAGGGTTAATTGATTCCTTAAACCTCTGCTCCCCGCACTCACTAGCATCTTCATAGCCGCATTTTTTGCAGACAAGGATCTTCCTCTTCCTATCTGGGAGGAGAACGCTATTGCAGTTAGGGCAGAACTTCAAAGAGATTCCCCGCCCATCAAACCTTTGTCGACGATTTTAACTTATCGGTCTCTGCCTCCACTTCCTGACCTAACCACTTCCTAACTCCCTCTATCACAACCTCCGCATCTCTCCTATTCCGGGGGGATACGCTCATTAGTGGTATTCCCAAACATTTTTCGTTCATTTTTTCGCCAATCGCGCCCCTAAAGCCCTCGCCAAACGCTATACCTGAGATCTCCTCAAAATACCCGGTATCCCTAAGCCATTCAACTAGGTCTTCAAGGTCCTTGACCCCTCTCTTCATTGCAATCGCGTCTATCCATCCGCCCCTGAATACAAATAGCACCGTTATACCTCCGCCCTCTGGTATATAATCAACATAAGCCTTTCTAGTCTCCCTCTTCGTCCGTTTCTCCCCCTTCTAGCCCCCCGTCCCTAATCCTCTTGACTGCCAACCTCAGAAGGTCTGAAAAAGCCCTGGCGGCGCCCTCGGTTTCACAAGACCTGCTCTCGAAATTAATCGCTGCCACCCTGACAAACAGAGTCTCAGCCGCCTCTTCTAAAGATATTAAATGTTTTGACCAAGCATACGCCAATATGGCCTCGACTACATCTCCCTTCTCACCAGNAGTCATCCTCCTCACGTCTATGGTCCTTGAGATTTCAAGTGCCTTTGAGAGGACTTTGTCTGGAACCCTTTCACCAACCGGTCTGCCAACTGCCTTTGTCTTAGCCATGNAATAAGCCAGGTTTACAAAAGAGTCCCCAAGTCTAGCCCAATCCTTATTCTTGGCAATCGCTTTTAACACGCTCAAGAAGCTCTCCTCTACTTGAGGAGGCCGTTGAGTTTTCCCTTTAACTCCTTCGCGTCCTCTTCGATCTTAGCAAGAGCTTTGAGAANGGCTTCCCTGGGCTTCTCTTCTCCATCGGTNTAAACCACTAGCTTTATCCCGCCTGTGAGTGGGTGAATGATCTGATATCCCGCCTGCTTCACATGTTTATCCAGAAGTAGCGTTGTCCTTAGCAGATTACCCATGGTGTGGTCCTCGTCCTTCAGCTCCAGCTCAAGCCTGCAGTTATCCTCTTTTACTATCTTTACTGACATAAGATCCCTCCTTTAACAAATAATGAATCGAGACCTTCCTCCTCTCAAAGGTCTTATCCCTGGTACAGAAGAGCCTCCCCCTCTTCAAGATCAGCTCGTCGCCGCATTTGGGACAAGTTGCATAGATGACGCCAAGCTCCTCGTCTGCTGTGGATAACTGGTAGGGTGGCCAATCTGTAACCACCTTTGCTAGGACCCAGTCGTTTAGCCCAACGACATCGAAAATGGTGTCAACATAACTTCTTGCCGCTTGTGAGACGTGAAGTATGCCCGTAAATACCCCTTTCAAACTNCTCTTCCCCCTTATCCTGAGGATCTCAACTACCGTGGAATCCTCCCTCATCGGACCTACCACTACCCCCTCGACAATGTCCCCAATCTCGGGCACTGCTAACTTGGTGTAGGGGCTAACCCCGACCTTCCTGCTATTCGCATCGATGATTAGCGCCCCTAGGGTTGAAGAATAGAGCCCGCCCCCTTCAACATAAACTCCTTCTCCCGGGATNAACTCCTCCTCAACCCCGAGCTTTTCTCCTGGGACTGCAANCCGCGTCTTTCTTTCATTCATTGCTTTACCCTCACTATCCTGTAAAGATCTGCCTCAAAGAGGTAGAACCTCTTCCTATGGAAGTGATAAGTGGGAGGCAGTTTTATCTTTAACGGAAGGACCTCATCAACCTTACCTCCAACATCTCCNACAAACTTGNATATAAACCTACGTACGCCCTCCCCTCCCTTGTGGAGTGAATAAACCTTTGGCGCGATAGACAACCCTGCAATGATAAAAGCCCTGTCAGCCTCCCTCCTCCTCACACCGAACGGGGGATTCTGTATTACAACGTCNGCCTTGAGCCCGGGGAACTTCACATCCCCGACCAAAAAGTCTACCTTAAAACCCATCCCTAACTTCATTGCGGTTTTCCTTGCATCACTCACTGCGGTAGGGTCGATATCTAGTCCTACCACGTACTCCGCGCCCAAAAGAGCCGCCCCGAGCGCCAGTATCCCTGTCCCGCACCCAAGGTCAGCGACAGTTCTTCCAACGATGTCGTCGTGGCGGAGATGCACATACCACAATATCTCAGCGGCGACCGGAGCTGGTAGCCTATATTGCTCAAAGATCAATTTTGGTCTCTTGAAAGACCCTACCTCCTCCANCCTCCTCTCAAGTTCTACCTTGGAGGAGATCANCCCTCTATCACCTTCAAGAGTTCCTTGAAATCTTCTGCATTGATCACCGGTTTTCCGAAGATCTCCTGGTTATCTAAGGAAATTCTTGGGCATCCTGTTATTATGAAAGAATCAACAAAGGTGAGGCTGGAGAGCCGCTCCCAGTTTACCTCCTCGGCGACCACCATCANTGCCTTCCTCCCTCTTGCCTCCAGCTCTCTTTTGATGAGAAGGGCAAGATCCCTGTTGAATTGCCCTCCCTTTGCCACCACAACAACTCCGAATATCTGAGCCCTCCTCGCTTCTTGGATCGCCCACCACCGTCTAGCCAGTATTTTTCTTTTCAGCCTCTCAACGTCCCTTATCTCTCCCCTGTATGGGTCTGCAATGTACACTGGTGTCTCTACGGATAGGGCGACCCCAAGCGCGTGGAAATCCCCTCCGCCAACATGCAAAATAACATCCACCGAACCTGCGATCCTCTTCGCCGCTTCGACATTACATCCGAGCACCACCCCTCCAGTAGCATCGTCAACTACCACCTCGAAACCATTTGACCTGAGCCCTTCAACAAAATTTCTCAGACCATGGACGTGCTGCAAGCTTGCTACAAGACCGACCCTTTTCACCCCCCTGCCCCTCAGAAATTCCACGCTCCTTATGACGAGCTCGCTCAGATCTGCTATGTAAGATGCAGGAATGTAGAGCGTGGGTATCTCCTCTTCCGTCCTAACAAACTTATTGTGACCGATATGTATCAGCATCTCTGCACCCAATTTTCTGCCGATACCGTCAGCAAGATCGCATCCACCATAGCAGGGGTCTGCCGATATGTAGACTNTGATGCCCGCAGAGGACAACTCCATCCAAAGATCCTTTAGGTGCGCCTTCAACCCATCTGGTGCCTGGATTATTACAGTCTTTACGCCTCTCGACTTTATCTCACTAATGATCTTCTCATTCTCCAAGTCGTAGGGCGTCGCATTTGACAAAATAGTACCCCTGCTACATGCTTCTCATTCAATAAAAATAGAGGCGCCCTCAACTTATAAATGCCTAGTGCATATTGCACTTTTTGTCAGGCATTACGGGCGCTAATCCTCAGCTGCCCTCAATAATCCTAGTGGGCATAGGGATCTTGGATTTTGCCAACTCTAGGGCAGCCTTCGCCACATCCTTCTTGTCCTCTGGCACGTAGAGGTCCATAATGGGTTGCAGGGCTTTCAACCTTGCGGCCGTACCAGCAGGCTTTCCAAAAGATTTTCTCATTCCATCCTGAAGTCGGTCTGCTCCAGCAAAGGCCATCATTTTGTTCTCCCTTAACACGTGGTGCGGGTAAACCCTCACCTTTAGATAATAGCCTGTCTCACCAAGCTCAGTCGACAAGCGTTTTGTTACGATAACCCTCGCAGCCTCAAGGGCATTGTGCCTGACCTGCCCCGCCTCCAATGGGACCAGAGTCAGTTTTACTGGAAAGTTGCCCTTCGGATTTCCGAAGTCGAACTTAGTGATCTTTAGACCCGGTATCCCCCTGATATACTCCTTCCTGGTGTAAGCAGGGGTATCAAAGTAACGGTAGCAGTGACCTGGACGTTCTGGCATATATTTCACCCAATTTTTCCATGAGCATGTAGCAGAATAAGTATTTTAGTCTTTCTGATTGCCCCCGCCCTCCCTAAGTCACAATTTAGGACCTTTTACACCAAAGCTCGGCGAGAAAGCCTACGGTTTTAACCGTGGGATGAATCGCCACTAGATCTATATTTCTTATAATTACTAGTACTTTCTGGTGTGGTCCGGATGTCCGAAAGCTCGAATAAGGCTCCGGACTGAACTGAGC
>QNVH01000043.1 GCA_004347955.1 Thermoproteota archaeon
GCCTCGTAAACGTCGTCAGCCATTGAGTCGTCTGTGGTCACGATCTCGTTTGGGTCGAACCTTATCTCGTACTCCTTGACGAGCTCCCTGCACTTCTTTGCCACAACCTTCAGGTCGAAGTCTCTCTCCTCCATATAGGGGCCAGTCTCTGCCCTGTCTATTACCTCCCATATGGAGTTCATTTACCCTTCACCCTCTGCAATAGCTCCTTTGCTACCTTCACAGCCTCCTCTCCATCATCCCCGTAGCCGTCCGCCCCTATAGAGGCAGCCCACTCCCTAGTGACAGGCCCGCCGCCAACCATCACNATGNACTTATCCCTCAACCCTCTTTCCTTCAACAGGCTGATCAGGTCCTCCATGTATGGCATGGAAGTGGACAGCAAGGTCGATGCCGCTATGATGTCGGCGCCTACCTCCTCCGCTTTTCTTATAAGATCATCAATTGGAACGTCTCTGCCCAAATCGTAGACCTCGAAGCCGTTCGCCCTGAGAAGCATGGCAACTATGTTCTTTCCGATGTCGTGTATGTCGCCAGTTATGGTTCCAATCACTACCTTGCTCTTCTTTAGTGCGCCGGCGCCCTTCTGAAGTGCGGCAGNCTCAAGAATGGAGAGAGCTGCCTTCATCGCCTCGGCAGCCATCATAACCTCGGGCAGGTATATCTTGAGTTTGCTGAAGTCGTCGCCTACCCGGCTCATACCCCTCATCAAGCCCTCATTTATNGCTCTCAGAGGGTCTATCCCGGCCTCAAGCGCTTTCCTGGCAAAATCTTTAGCCTTCTCCTCGTCACCACTTATAACAGATTCCGCCAAATTCCTGAGTATCTCCTCGTGATTCAACAGGATGACCTCCGCAAGTGGTTATATTCGTCAAGTTTTTAACATTATCGGCGGGAAGCCCCTTGCGATAGCGAGGGGTAGTTCACTAGTTTTCTAAAGGTTGGCGGGAGTTCCAGTGACGATTCAAAGGGAGCACGGAAAACAACAAAAAGACCGCTATNATGATGAGTGGATAAGGAAAATTGACCTGATCTTGGCTTTTTAGCGAGGAGGACTCGCCCATGAAATAGAAAAAATGATGTTATTTACGGGTCATGCCAAACCTAAGTGGTCGAACCCATCTAAATCCTTTCGGTGCTTTTTAAATTTTTAAAGGGCGAGGTTCCCGCACGCCTTGACCCTTATCCTTGTTGCGTTGCCTGGCAGGTAAGCTAAGGGTATCTCGTCGACCTCCACGACCTCGACCGTGTCAGGCTTTGCGCCCGCCTTGATAGCCTCGGTGATTGCCATCTCCTTTGCCGTCTTGAGCGCCTCGTCCCGGCTGAGCNTCTCCAGCGAGAATACTCTGTCAACCTCACCGCTGACCTGCGCTATGGCAGCGCCGATGGCGTTGGCAAACTGGAAGTGCTCGGGCCTTATCACCTTGGACGCCCCCTTTAGCCTGCTGTAGACCTCTGGTGGGATTATTATCCCTCCGCCGCCGACCAGCACCACAGGAACGGCCTCAGGACCAGTCTTGATTCTGTCAATGCAACCCTCGACCTCTGATACTATCTTCTGGACGGCTTTGTTCACGAAGTCCCTGTCCAACACCTTCAGTCTCTCTAGGTTGATCTTTTCATCGTCTATCTTTGCGTAGCCAGCCGCCAGGGCTATGTCTGTGTTCGTGACGGTCGTGCCGCCCCAGGCCAAGCCCTCCTCGGGCAATCTGTAACCTACGCTGTCCGGCCCTATCTTGACACCTTCCTCTGTCATCCTGACCACGCTACCACCCCCGCAGCCGATGGATATGAGGTCGGGCATCCTGAAGTTTGTGCGAACGCCACCGATCTCCACGGCGATTGCGGACTCTCTAGGGAAGCCCTTGACAATCATACTAACAAGTGTGGTGGTGCCGCCTATGTCNACTATAACACCGTCCCTAAGCCCCGTGAGAAATGCGGCACCCCTGCAGCTGTTTGTTGGGCCTGACGCTATAGTCCTTATTGGGTATCGCTTAGCATATTCGACCGACATCAAGGTGCCATCGTTCTGAGTCAGGTAGGGCTTAGCCTTGTCCACGCCAGCCTCTCTCAGCGCCCCCAGGAAGGCGTTTATGGCGCTCTCCGCCACCTTGGTTACTGCCGCGTTAAGAACGGCAGCATTCTCCCTCTCGAGTAAGCCTATGCTTCCAATCTCGTGAGACAGAGTTATCGGGATCTTCTCGAGCTCTTCCTTAACGATCTCCCCCGCCCTCTTCTCGTGTTCAGGGTTGACCGGAGAGAAGACNCCGCAGATCGCTACCGCCTCTACACCCTTACTCTTCATATCCCTGGCGTATTTTCGGATCTCATCTTCGTCGAGTCTGCTGATCTCCCTACCGTCGTACTCGTGCCCGCCATGGGCAATATACCATATGTTCCCAAGGGCCTCTTTGAGAT
This sequence comes from Thermoproteota archaeon, assembly GCA_004347955.1. Classification (GTDB taxonomy): domain Archaea; phylum Thermoproteota; class Methanomethylicia; order Methanomethylicales; family Methanomethylicaceae; genus WYZ-LMO10. The sequence goes on from QNVH01000043.1 coordinate 2,422, forward strand.
CCTCAGGGAAAGCGGTTAGTGGCTTTATCGCCAGTGTAGCAGGCCTTCCCAGGCGGAGTATGCCCACCCTTGAGAGGTTCTTCCTCTCGACGATGGCATTTGTGCAGTGAGTAGTCCCGAGCATTGCTGCCTTAATCTCGGAGGGGGCGACTCCGCTCGACTTGAGCACGCCATTGAGAGCGTTTTTTATCCCCGTGGTCACGTCCGCCGTCGTAGGAGTCTTGTAGGCCCCAACAAGCCGGTTCTCCCTATCAAGTATGACCGCATCCGTGTGTGTTCCGCCGACGTCTATACCTATCCTCAGGCTCATTTTCTCGNCNTCCCCANCCTCTCTTCAACCGGGATGTAGTCAATATCATATCCAAAATACCTAGGACCGACTACCTCCAAGCCCTTCTTCGTCCTCCATTTCTCGTTGCAAGGTATACCCAGCACAGTTGCCCTATACCCGTACCTAAGCCCCTCCGTTGTGATGGGAAGGGCTGTCTCAGTCTCGAGCACCGTTATCAGGTCTGGGACGGACGCCACTATCTTCCCGTTCCTTATGGCGACGAGGTTCTCGTTCTGGAAATGTATCAGAAGCTCCTCTCCCTTGTACTCCTCGATCCCCTCGAACCGTGCCTCTCCACGCGCGAACCCTGCAACAGTTCTTCTCTTAACATCCACCACCTTACCCTTGAAGAGCTCAAAGCCATTGAGCATCCTCATGATCTTTTTTATGGGATCTTCCTTCTTAGCTCTCGCCTCCCTAATGGACCGACCAAGGCTCTCGGCAAGGCTGATGGTCCCATGCACAGCGGCCTCCTTTACCTGTGCTCCGGTCATGGTGTAAAGTGCAATCATTGCCGAACCGCCCATGGCAACCGTGACTGCCCTAGAGAGACGCTCCACCCAATGGTTATCCACCGCCTCNAACAGTACTGAGTTTCCCTTCTCATCTGACATGGCCATTGGTGAGGCCTTTATCCCGTGCAGGTGGAAGGTAACCATCTGAATCTCTGGNAAAGCCCTGCCCATGCCGTCGCCGTCCACCACAGGTATGTGGAGTCTCGCGCCCACTGCAAGGGGTATTGTGGAGTTCAAGCCGCCAGCCTCCGCAGAGATCGTTGCCAGGGCCCTCTTTCCAAACTTCCTCTCCAGCATCCTCAGCGCTTCAAGAACTTCGTCTCCTCTGGGGATCTTCTCTATCATAACCGTCGGCGCACCCATCATCGCAGTCGGAACGACTAGCCCGTCGTCTGGAACTTCAGAGGGGGCAATAAGTTCTACAGGACCTTCCTCCTCTATTGCGTCTATTGCCATAAGCTTGCCAATGTAAGGGTCCCCGCCGCCTCCAGTGCCGAGAATCGCGGCTCCGATGGCTATGTCCTCTATATTCTCTCTATGAAGGAGCCTCATCTCGTCGTCCTCCAATTGGTGGACTTTTATTTTTACATGTTCGAATAAGTTTTTCGCAGGGCCGCTTTTGCAGACTGAGCAGGTTGGGCTTTCGACTCGCAAGTTCCTTCTCTTTTTTATCCTTTTCAGCTCACGAGACCGCTCCAAAATCTGCCCGTGTGGTCCAGTTGTGAGGCATACCGAATTCCCAGTTAAAGCCCCACATCCTGGTCCTGTACCGCTTACATAGGCCTTCTTAGAAGATTTGGAAAATTATCGTCGATCTTTTATCATTCTCGGTTTTTTCTTGTTGTGTGTGACCACCGGTCCATTTCAGACACTTCTTCCAGAAGACCGGCACGGAAAACGTTNTCGCGAGCTCTGGTAGCCTATTTTCAGCTTCGGGCTTCTGAAAGGCAAAATATCCTGTGCCTAATTTTTCTTGCTTTTTATTTGCTGAGCTGACCTGGGAAATTACTTCCTGATTTTTTGGGAGCCGCCCGAACTTCTCCACATGTAAGGCTTGCGCGAAGATGTTAAAGATAGGGACTATAACCTGCAGACCTATGCCGAATGGGATCCATTACCAGGTAGAAAATTACGACCATCTTCTTGGTTGAAGGGGTGGAGCAAGGTCCAGACAAGTTAGGAATTTACGCCAGATGTTTGAAAAAGTAGAGGAAGGAGAATGAAGGAATAAGAAAGGGAAGGGAGAAGGAGAGGAGAAAGAAGAGAGATAGAGGGAAGAAGAAACAATAAAAAAATTAGGTGGATTCGGGCTACTGCATATTAAACTGCCAACGGAACCCCGGTCTTCTTGCTTATTGTTACGAGCTTGTAAGCCCCAAAGAGCAGGAGGCACCACCCTACAATGAAAAGCACAGTGGCAATTGCGGCGGTGATCTGGAAGTAAGGAGCCAATGCAGTCACTATATAACCTAGGCCCATCGATGTGGAGACCCAAAGGCTCTGCATTGTTGGGACCGCAATCTCGCGGAGGTCCTTAGCCGCCTTTCCGTAAACGAGGAAGAGATATCCTCCTGAGGCGACGACAATTATTATTCCGAGGAGTGAGCAAAGATAGAGACCCCGGTAGTGACCCGTGAATGGCGCCATTACCAGGGTTACGATGCCCAAGATCAGCATAATGGACAGAGAGCTCACGCATTCCTTTTTGAACTTTNCAAGATCCAANGCCATATTTACCACCTAGAACCCTGTCTCCTTCTCGATCCAGACACCCACCTCGTACTTCATGCCTGCCTTGTGCATCGGGACTATGAAGAGCAGGTATAACACGACGCTGAGTACCAGTGAGTTGAGGGCAGGGGCTCCAAAGCTGTACTGCGGGAGGGTGGTAAGCCAGCCCACAACGCCGCTTATTATCAAAGCCAACATCCCAGGAACATTTACTGCCCCGTATTTCGTTCCAGGACCAAACCTGTAGCGCTCCTCAGCATTCTTTATGCCCAATACATAACGCCTGAAGATGTAGAAGTCTGCTATGAGCACACCCCCCACAGGAGGCACGAAGCAGCCCAGAAGTGTTCCGAAGTTGATGAAAGGATCAAGGCTCATACCCCAGAAACCTGCCCACACTCCAGCTATAACTGTGCCGATTATGCCCAGTATCAACACCCAAGTCCTCCTGGTGAAGTTGGGAAAGACGTTGACGAATGCCATTGACCCGCTCCACAGGTTGTTGTCGTTAGTGGTCCATTGACCAAGGATTGCCAATANTAGCGCCCCGGCACCCAATCCGATGGCTGCAATGGCAGCTATCACNTTAGGCGCCCCTGTGGCTAGAGTCATTATGCCCCCGATGAAGAGCAGCATGGTCATGAAAACAGTCACATGTATGAACCAAGCCACACTCCCGGACCACTTCTTGATCCCGTACCTTGAGACGTCTGGGGTGATGATGCAGCCCGCGGCGTAGACNCCAATCACATACGTTATCCCTGCACCTATTGGTGCAACGTTTTTGCCGAGGGACCACATGGCATTGATTCCTATGCCGGTGTGATCCAGGGCCGCAAAGAAGCCTATCAAGCAGAGCACATACCAGAACGGGACTGTTAGATAACTGAGGATCCCGATCCCCTTATACCCGATGTAGGCGGTGGTCATCATCANTATACCTCCCCAGATCGACGCGACCGCTATGCTCATGAGCCAGTTGTCGGGGAAGATCAGGCTCGTGGTCAACCCAAAGAGCCAAGTCTCAACAGCAAACCATAATATCCCACACGATATTCCTGCTATGATCAGCCCCCCAATCATCGCACCGACCCTCCCAAGGGGGTAACGAAGGAGCATGTAGGCATTAGCCCTGCAGACCCCACCAGGATAAGCGGTCAGCGCCCCAATTATCCCGAGCACTATGTTCCCTATGACCGCCACGGTCAGCATCGTGCCGGCGTCGTACATCATAGCCANGCCAGATCCTGCGAAAATGGCAGCTACTACCGCTAAAACTCCCATATAAACCATNAAGAGGTTTAAAGTGGACCTTCTTTCCTCTGGCGGCACCTGTAAGGTCGAGTAGTCTCCATAGAAATCTTTGACCTTCTCGGTCAAGATCTATCACCTTTTTCGATTTACTATAATAGGTATTTATTTATCTTTTGGTAAGAATTACTGAAACTTTTAAAATTATAATCAGTTTTTGTATTTATTTTACGATTTAGCCTAAATGATAAACAGTTATTGTGATTGGTCCTGATCTGAGCACCAATGGGTGTAATAGCTTCACCACTGAAAGCCNGCCTCCCAAAGCAGAAAGGGGATAGAGGTCCTTGTGAGCCAACTGCCCCCTTTACAAGTGCGAGCCCCTCTAAAATCCCGACCTTAAAGTTTGAAGAATACCAAATTTACTACTGTAAAGTGTAGCCACCGTCCACTACCACAACCTGTCCAGTTATCAGGCTTGAGTCTTCAGAGGCAAGGAAGACCACGACGGATGCGACCTCTTCAGGTCTCCCCCACCTTCCTATGGGCATGGTCCGCTTGATACCCTCGACAGCCTCTTCGCCCATGACTTGTATGCCGGGGGTCTCGATGGGTCCAGGGGCGACCGCGTTGACGCATATGCCGTATTTGGCTACCTCTAAAGCAATGCCCCTTGTGAAGCCCACAATTCCCGCCTTGCTGGCACAGTAGTGACTCAGATTCGGAAAACCCACCACAGTGCCTGCAATTGACGAAATGTTAATGATCTTGCCGTATCTCTGTTCCTTCATGTAGGGCAGGACGGCTTTTGTGCAGTTGAAAGTTCCCTTGAGGTTAATTTCGATTACCCTGTCCCAGTCCGCCTCTTCCATTTCTTCGAAGCTCTTGAAGGGATACACGCCTGCATTGTTGACCAGTATATCTATCCTCCCAAAAATTTCATGCACTTTTTTGGCGGCTTTTTGAGCACCTAGGTAGTTTGTCACATCTAGCCTTAGGGGCAAAGCCTCTCCTCCAAAAGCTTTGATCTCCTCGGCTGTGTCCACCTCTTTTCCTGAAATGTCTGTTACCGCGACCCTTGCACCTTCCCTTGCCAGAGCGAACGCTATCGCCTTTCCAATGCCCTGACCGGCACCAGTTATAATGGCGACTCGATCCTTGACTTTCAAGTAGACCACTTTTTTATTATTTTATTCTATTATTATTTATTATTGAAGGTTTGTCTTTTTAGTTTTATGCACTGGTTTAACGCGTGCTTTTAAAATGGTGAGAGAATGATAAATGGGAAATGCGAAATAAAAAATGAAGAAATGAAGAAATGAGAAAATGAGAAAAGTAAAAAAAGAAAATAAAATTTTAGAGTTTTTCGAGGACAACTGCTACGTCTTCGAGGCCCATTCGCAGAAGCTTCTCCTTTGTCGGTATGCCTGTCCTCTTGTCCCATCCTTTCAGTTCGTAGAACTCATCCAGCATCCTGTTCAGGGTCGCTTCATCGGTGTGCATGCCCTTAGATGGGCCTTCGGGTATCGGCTCCTCGAGGAACCTCCTCGGCAGAGTGTCATCCTTTCTCCTGATGCCTGTCCTCACGTTGAACGCCCTCTCAAGGTCCAGTATCCTCTCGGCAACGTCCACGAGCTCGTTGTATGTGTAGCCGAAGCCCGTTACCGGGTTTATCATGTCCACGTACTTCTGTGTCAGAGTGAACCCCAGGAGTCGCTCCAGGAAGTGGCAGTTAACCAGAGAGTCTCCTATCGTAGTCATCTGCATGGTCCCGATGACCCAGGCAGCCTTGCCCTCCACTGCTTTCCTGTCAGAGACGCCAGCATATTCGCCAGTTGGTCGCGGGTCATGGTGGCTCCCTCCCCTGGTGGCTGTGGCATACCCGAGCGCCATGCCCCTTAGAGCCCTNGCTGAGTGGCCTGGTATCTCGAGGCCCTTGACCTGTATCGCGAACCTCTCAGAATTGCCTCCAATGATCCTAGCAGCCCTGAGTGTGCCCTCTGCCATCAGGTCCCCAAAGCCTATCCTCTTTGCGGTCTTCTCCACGAAGCCGACCATGGCGTCGTCATTTCCGAACTTGAATTCAACACCATCAGTCATTTTCTTTGANATCAGCTTNCGTTGGTAGCACTCCATCATGAAAGCTACAACGACCCCATACGAGACTGTGTCCAGACCGTACTCATCGCAGAGGCTGTCTGCCTTTATCACTGCACCAGCATCGCTTATGCCGCACATGGATCCCAAGGAGTAGATAGTCTCGTACTCAGGACCCTCGGAGATTGCGCCCTTCCACTTTCCACTCTTGTCGCTGAATACCTTACTGCAAGCTATCGGGCACGCAGGGCAGGCAGTGTCCTTGTCCCAGTAGTTCTTCTTCAGCGTCTCCCCGGAGATGCCCTCCCATCCCTCGAAGAACTCGGTCTGATGGTTCCTAGTCCCCAAAGCGCCGAACATGTTGTTTATGCTCGAGACCAGCACAGGGGTCCCGTATGTTGGAAGGCCTGATGCCAGCGCCGGGACCTTCTTCACCTCCTCGTTGAACCACTTCATCCACTCCTCGAACTTCTCAGGGTCTGCAACCTCGTTTGTCCCGGAGCCCCTCACGGCAACGGCTTTGAGGTTCTTCGAACCCATGACTGCCCCGACACCACCCCTCCCAGCAGCCCTGTACTCGGTGATCACACACGCATACCTCACTCTGTTCTCGCCCGCTGGTCCTATGGCTGAGACGCAGATCTTCGGGTCCCCTATCTCCTCCTTTATCATCTCTTGGGTCTCGCTGGTGAGCCTCCCCCAGATCTTTTCGGCAGATCTGAACTCCACGTTGTCATCGTCAACGAATACGTATACAGGTTTGTCTGACCTCCCAGTTATGAGAAAGCCGTCGTAGCCCGCATACTTTATCTCCGCCCCCATGTGCCCACCGCTTATGCTATCAAAGAAACCGTTGGTCAGGGGCGACTTCGTGGCCATGTGGTACTTGCCAGCCGTCGGGATGTTTATCCCCTGGAACGGGCCTGTCATCATTGAAACGACGTTTGTTGGGTCAAAGGCGTCGATCCTAGGGTCAACCATGTCGAATATGAACCTAGCTGAGAATCCATTCCCTCCCAGATATTTCCTGGCAAACTCGTCCGTTATCTCCATGGTTGAGGTCTTCTTTGTTGTGAGGTTTATCCTCAATATTTTGCCTTTATATCCACTGTACTTCATTTTCATCACTTCCTTGTTTCAGGCAACCAGACAAGTGAGAGGGCGCCCTTGGGGCAGGCCTTGACGCAGCTAGGATCGCCGTTGCATAGGTCGCATATTATCGGCATCTTGGTCTCGGGGTGGAGCCTGATGCCCTGGAACGGGCACGCCTTGACGCAGTCCCCGCAAGAGTTGCACAGCTTCTCATCGACAACGATATTCCCGTTCTTGTAAGAGAGGGCCTTTGTTGGGCAGGCTGTTATGCAGTACCTCTTCTCGCATCTGGTGCAAATTAGGCACTTGAACATGAGGGGGCTCTTCCTAATTATCGTGATCCTAGATATGGCGTCGCCGTACTTTCCATAGTGAAACTTGGCACAGCTGAACTCGCAGATCTTGCAGAAGGCGCATTTCTTCATGTCAAACCTTATAAGCGGTTTTTTTTCGGTTGCCAAAAGAACGCTCATTTTCATCACGTTGGATTAAGTAAAATAATACTTCCATTTATCTATTTTGTAGTTTTAATCAGCAG
>QNVH01000044.1 GCA_004347955.1 Thermoproteota archaeon
GCTGAAGACTGGAGCGAGCTTCTTCACATTCTCGGTTGCCCTGGGTATGCAGAGAAGGATCCTCTTCTCCGAATCCGTGTCGAAACACTTCACGTAGAACCTGAGGAGGGGGATCTCGTCCACTGCCTCATCTTCGTCGGAGTGGGCTATGTCCACCACCACGAGCCTTCCATCCGCTTCCTTTGCCGCTGCATCGAACACGTGGAGGACCCCGGACTTCCCCTCCACCGCCCCTTCTATGAGGAAAAGTCCTGAGGACCTCAATACCTCCTTCACTTCCTTCGGTAGATCGGGACCGCAGTTCCAATTTTTAGCAAGCGTGCTCAAGCAGGACGCCCACTTTGCTCTGATCCACTTTACTCTATCTCTCTTCGCACGCTCAAATTCATCTTCCCATCCTCTATTTATACTTTGCGAATAAAAGGAAACAGATGTTAAGAAGTATTTAATCAACATTAGGTGAGCATTCTCTCTCACCAACGTATTAACCATAATTATTATATATTGTCGGTATCAGTGATATTACGGTAGTACCATGGCAGGGGGAGCCTTTACGGTAGAGGAGACCGGTGAGGAGACATCATCACCATCAGACCTCCTCCGGCACGGCAAGGCATTCATAATGCGTGACGTCACATTCGCGGACTTCAAGAAGGGCCTCGAGAGNGTCTTCGGACCGGGTGCCCAGACGGTCTTCTACTATATCGGCGTGGAGTGTGGCAGGAGGTCCTGCAGGAGGCTCACCACCGCATACGGGAGGAATGTGAGTGCAGATCGCCTCCTCGAAGCCCTCGCGGGGCTGAAGGAAGAGGAGGGTTGGGGGAGTGTAAGGATAAACGTAAACATCCCGGAGGGCGGGAGGGGCACCATCCGCGTGGAGAGGAGCTTCGAGGCCAGGGGGTACGGAAGGTCTGAAAAGCCCGTCTGCTTCTTCCTGAAGGGCTTCTTCGAGGGCTTCCTCGGGGAGGCCTTCGGAAGGGAGGTCAGGGTGACGGAGACCGGATGCCTTGCCAAGGGGGACGAGCGGTGCACGTTCCAGGTGGAGTGAGGGCGAGCCTTTAAGGCGCGCAGCAGTTCCGACATTCGGGCTCAGACCGGGAGCCTCATTATAGCCCTTTCCCCGGGGATCAGAGATACAAACTCCCAGCCCTGGGAGATGTACTCCTCTATTTCCCCCACAGGCACGACCCTCTGCCTCGCCCCGTTGTTCATCATCACCCCGAGCAGCCTCTTCCTGACCGCGTCCCTGAACTCGGAGTCGCCCATGGAAGCCAGGTCCATCCTCTCGACCTCTTCCGGCCTCGCCCCGGCCACGAGGAGGAGCTGCCTCCTGAAGGACACCCTCAACTCCTCCTCTCCCGTCCCCACGGAGCCCGCTCCCATGCCCGCCTCCAGGTACCTGGCTCCCTTCGAGTAAGCCTCCCTCATGTCCTCCACGACACCCTCTGGGAGCCTGCACTTGTTGGTCGTGTACCTGTTCTCTATGTCGCCCTTGTGCCCCATCCAGAAGGTCCGGTAGTCCCTGAGGACGAGCCCCTTCGATTCGGCCAGCATGAGCTGCGTGTCGAAGTAGGACCGGAGGACGTAGGGCCTCCAGGGAAAACCGGCCCTTCTGATAGCCAGCCTGACGAGGTCGCTGATGTTGATGGACCTTATGAAGGGCTTCTCGGACCACTTCGGCGTGATCAGCGGGGAGTCCGGGTTCAGACTCTCCCCGAGGCGCACCCGCTCCTCCAGGTAGTCCCTGAGGTACTCGCACCCCTCCCTGCCCAGGAAAGTGAAGTACTGGTGGCCAGCCTTGCTCAGCTCCTTCCTGACAACGAGCAGGGTCGGGATCTTCTCGAAGGTGACCAGCGGTCCATCCCAGGCAGCCCCCCTGCCGGCTCCGGTCCCGGTGCGGGTGCCGGAACCGGTTCCGCCGCCACTGCCAATGCCACCGCCATCAGCGCCACAGCCCCCCTGCACGGCGATCCTCAACTCCGGGAGGTCCCTCAGCCTCAGCCCGTCCGTCCCCCTGTAGTTGCCGAGGACCTCTACCCTCAGGCCTGAGTAAGCGAGGAGGGCGCAGGCCAGCCTCGCCCTCCTGTCTCCCGAGAGCAGTATGCGCCTCAGCTCATCCCTGGTCGGCACCCTCTCGTCCCTGAGCGTCGGGGCATCCCTGGCACCCCTTATCTTGATCTTCCTGCGGATGTGGACCCCGCGGTACATGAGCCAGGACCTGATCGCCTTCACGACACCCTCAATGTAGGACCCTGCCTTCCCCTCCCGCTCAAGTGCCGAGACCAGGTCCAGGAGGACGCCGTAGAGGCGGTCCTCGCCCATTCCCGCCAACCCCTTCGGCTCCAGCCCCAGTCGCCTGCATGTGCTGCCGAGCCTGCGGAGGTAGACATCGGCGGTGGCTGGGGAACCTCTGGCGACGTTCTCGTACCATCGCCTGACATCAAGATCCTCCAGGAGAGCGGCATACCTGGCCCTTCCCAGCATGGGGCAACTCCCAATAATGATTAGGCAGACCATTTTTTTAAAGAGACCTATACCAATACTGGTTTGAGTCCGGACCGGCCCACTTAACCTTGGCGAATCTTTCGATATTGGGGCGTCTGTTTCAATCCTGTTGATCGTGTGTGGGTGCTAGGTGCGCGCATCTCTTGGCTGATGCGTATCCCGCGCTATTTTAAGATCCTTCCAAGTATTTCGTAGCTTGATTTTTTCTTGCTCCAAAAAGCGCCCGTAACTCTTTTGGACCCTTCAATTCGCATCGCTTAAGAAAAGGGTTTTCATGTGCCATCACCTTTTCATCTTTTTAAAAAACCGGGTCATGATCGTCAATCAGCCCGCTAGAGCATTGCCACAAGTGAACTACCCCGCCCTATTGGACGGGGACTTCCCGCCGAGACAATTAAAGAACCGCTCTTGGCCAATAGTTCGTTTTTCGGATCATATCGAGAACCGGGTTGTATCCCTTTTCTTTTGNTCATGCAGAAGTTGAGACGTGTTCCTTGTAATGGTGGTAGAATAGGACCTTTGTAAACTCCACCATGGCCAAGTACGACCCTACTATAATCAATAAGAGCGGGTAGAACACCGGGGGCAGCGCTATGAATCCAAACCAAGATCCAATGACGGTCAATGGGAGAGACAGAGCGAATAGCAATATGAAGAAGGTTGTTAGGAGGAGCGCCCTGCTGGGCTTGCTCCGGTAGAACGGGGTCCGCCTTGTCCTGATGACAAAGACTACCAGCGTCTGGGTGCATAAGGACTCTATGAACCAAGCTGTCTGGAAAAGTGCGGGCTTGTCCCAAGCCATGAACACCGTCAGTAAGAGGAAGAAGGTCAGGAAGTCGAAGAGCGAGCTGATCCCGCCGAAGAAAATCATAAACCGCCTTATCAGCGAAATGTTCAATCTCTTGGGTTTCTGCAGATACTCTTCATCAACTCTGTCGGTGGTTATGGCAAACTCCGACAAATCGTAGAGGAAATTGTTGAGGAGGATCTGTATTGGCAACATTGGAAGGAATGGAAGGAATATGGACGCGCCAGCGGCACTGAACATGTTGCCGAAGTTTGAGCTGATGGCCATTAGGAGGTACTTCATGGTGTTACCGAAGGTCTTCCTGCCCTCAAGCACCCCCTCGTTCAGAACAGTTAGATCCTTGTCCAGGAGGATTATGTCCGCAGACTCCTTCGCAACATCAACTGCGTTGTTCACAGAAATCCCCACATCGGCGATCCTCATTGATGGGGCGTCGTTAATGCCATCGCCCAGAAACCCTACCACGTGACCGTTGTACCGCAGCGCGTTTAATATCCTGTTCTTTTGAGCGGGCGTGAGTCTTGCAAATATATTCGCCTTCTCAACTACAACTGACAAGGCCTCATCGCTAATCTGGGGAAGCTCGCTGCCCAGAACCACCCCTTCAACCTCGATTCCAAGTTCTTTGCAGATCTTCTTGGTGACGATCTCGTTGTCGCCGGTCAAGATCTTGAGCTTGATACCAGACCTTTCTAGTAGTTTTATGGATTCCCTTGCGGTCTCCTTGGGCGGGTCTAAAAAGGCTATGAAGCCCAAGAATACCATTTCTGACTCGTCGGAGATCGAGTATCTCATTTTAGCCTCTTTCAGGCGCTTGTATGATATTGCCAGGACGCGGTAGCCCTCCTCGCTCAGCTCCATGAACTTCTGCTGGATTTTTTTCTCGACCTCGTATGTTTTGTCTGAGATCTGCCCACCAGACTCGTAGTAAGAGCAGATTTTGGAGATCTCCTCAGGGGCACCCTTTGTGATGAATAGACGCTCGCCTTCAAAGTCCACCACCACGGAGACCCTCCGTCTGGTGAAATCGAACGGGACCTCGTCGACCTTCTTGTACCGCGAGGCGTCAATGGGTTTGTGAGAAAGGACGGCGTCGTCGAGTGGACTTCGCAGGCCCGTCTGGTATAGGCTGTTCAGGTAAGAGTAAAGCAGGACTTTCTCGTCGTCCTCGCCATCAATATTGACGTGAAGGATTAGGACCACTCTGTTCTCTGTGATGGTGCCAGTCTTGTCGGCACAGAGAACGTCCATGTTCCCGAAGTTCTGTATGGAGGCAAGACGCTTCACTATGACGCCTTTTTTGGACATTTCCATGGCACCGCGGGACAAGTTGATGGTNAGTATCATGGGAAGAAGTTCGGGTGTGAGCCCCACAGCCAAGGCTACTGCGAACAACAGGGACTGGAGTGGGTCCTCCTTGAGCATAGCTAGAACAAAAAAGACAAAGATGACAAGAGCAAATGTTGTCTGCATTATGAGGGCGCCAAACCTCCGCAACCCCCTCTGAAACTCGGTCTCGGGGGGAGGTTTAACGAGACTCTTCGCTATCTTTCCGAACTCCGTCCGGTTTCCAGTCCTCACCACCACCGCAGTACAAGATCCGCTGACCACGGATGTCCCCATAAACACAAAGTTCTTCCAATCCACGATAGAGCCGGTCACCGGGATGGGTTCAGGAAATTTTTCCACAGGGATGGATTCCCCAGTCAGAGCAGACTGATCCACAAAAAAGTCTTTGGCTGAGAGGACCCTAGCATCTGCAGGCACAAGGTCGCCTGCCGCGAGGAGGATTATATCCCCAGGCACGAGTTTATTCACATGGATCTCCTGTCGAATGCCGTCCCTGATGACAGTGGCGGTTGTGGCAACAAGCCTCCTCAGGGACTCTGCAGCTCTTTCTGCCTTTGACTCCTGATAGAATGACAGACCCACGCTCATGGCAACGATTGTGTAGATTATTACAGCGTTTGTGACCTCCCCCAAAAACCCAGCAATGGCGCCAGCCACGAGTAATATGATGACTAGAGGGTTCCTGAAATGCAATAAAAGAGAAGTTGCAGCGGATCTTTTCCTCTTAGTTATTTCNTTCGGACCATAAACTTCGAGGAGCTCCGCGGCTCTCCCGGAGGAAAGACCAGACGGCGAAGAGCCAAGTAATGAGAGCAGCATCTCCTCTTTGAGCGATAGTGCATCCTCAATGCCAATAGGAGTTGGAGGTTGCCCTGCAGTGCTCTTTGTGATTTCAGGCATGCTTATCAAATTGCTTCTGAGGCAAGGTTCGGAATATTAGAATTGTGGTGAAATTAGAGATACCGAGTGCAAAAAATCATGCCCCCTTGGCGGGTAAGTCGTCTAATTTTCTGGCAGCACAATTTTGCCGTTCCATATTATTAAGTTTCTTAATAATGAATATTATTTTTTAATAAAAATTCTGGAAAAATTAATAAGGCTGGAGGGTGTTACAGACCTAGGTGTGGCAATTGAGGAGGGGGTGGCTAGCCCTTCTACTGGTTTTAACAATATCCGCTTCTGCTGCGGTGCTCTCGACCAACTTCCAGAACCCCAATAGTACACCCAGCCCAAAGGTAAAGGTATTGGCGACATTCTATCCATTAGCCTACATGGCTGGGGAGATAGGAGGGGATAGGGTCTCCGTAAGGACCCTCATTCCGTACAACACAGAGGTCCACTCCTGGCAGCCCTCAACCTCGGATATGATTGCCGTGAGCGAGGCAGATGTTGTAGTACTCAACGGGGGAGGGCTCGACTGGTGGATGGGAGAGATCTTCAATTCCATAAACATGAGTGGGAAGCTCGTTGTGGATACCAGTCAAGGGCTTGAGCTACTGCCATTAGGGGGCGGGCATGAAGGCAGTCTTGCTGAGGGGCGGGGCGATTATGATCCGCACATATGGTTGTCTCCCTACATGGCTGTCAGGCAGGCAGAGAGAATCTTTTCTGCGCTGGTTGAGAAGGACCCTTCGGGCATGAAATATTACCAGGAGAGGTTTGAGGCCCTCAAAGAGCACCTAGAAGATTTGGACGAAAGGTACCAGAAGGAGCTCGCCAACAAGACAAAGGAGGTAATCATTGTTGCCCACGAGGCTTACGGTTACCTGGCGGCGAGGTACGGTTTCAGGCAGCAGGGGATCATAGGCATCTCTGCAGACCAGCAACCGAGCACCCAAACCCTCAGAGACCTTGTGAACATGATGACTGAGAACAAAATTAGAGTGATCTACTTGGATCCCGCCTACTCTGCTTCGTATGTTATGGCGCTTAAGAGTGAGGTTGAGGCTAGGACCGGATGGGATGTGCAAGTTATGAAGCTCTATCTAGCCTTGGGACCTGCGGACGGAAAAGATTACCTAGGGCAGCTGGAGGCAAACCTTGAGGCGCTCAGAGTGGGGCTGATGGACCCATGAAGGGGGAGAAAAATGCAAAGTAGGCCAGATCATATGAAGGTGTGTCAAGCCACCCGTCTAGTCATATTGTTACGGGCCGCACAGCCTCAATTAGAAAAGCTTTCAAATCAAATTGGAGGGCGTGAGATGGAATGAGCAAAGATGTGGTAATAGAGGTGAGAAACCTCAATGTGAACAGGTCGGGGGCTCTTGTGATAAAGGATGCAAACTTCGAGGTTTTGAAGGGGGACTACGTGGGAATAGTGGGCCCAAATGGGGGCGGGAAGACCACCCTGCTCCTGGCAATCCTTGGGCAGATCCCGAAGGCGAGCGGCACAATCAGGCTTTTCGGGAAGAGTGTAGAGTCTTTTGACGAGTGGGAGAGGGTGGCTTTTGTTCCTCAAGATGCCATCAACTTCGATGCCAACTTCCCGCTATCGGTCAGGGAGCTCGTTTCGTTGGGTAGGCTTGGAAGGAAAAAAATTGGGAGGAGGCTTGGCAAAATAGACTGGGACGAGGTTGATTCTGCCCTGGAGTTCATGGGCCTCTCGGAGGTCGCGGAGAGGAGGATAGGGGAGCTCTCTGGGGGGCAAAAGCAGAGGATGTTCGTTGCCATGGCTTTGGTCAGAGACCCAGATGTGATAATCCTGGACGAGCCTGTGGCAGGCATAGATGCCGTCACGCAGGAGAAGTTCTACCAGAAGATGAGCGACCTCAACCAAAAGAGAGGCATTACGATAATGATGGTCTCTCATGATCTTTCAGCGGTCTTCTGCAGGATGTCAAAGGTGATATGTGTTAACAAGGAGGTTAATGTCGCGGAGATAAGACCAGATGTGGACATAGAGGGGGTTTTGAGGAAAGCGTACGGGGAGCATTTCCACTTTGTTTTCCATAGGCATGAATGTAAGGGGGAGTTCAAGGCTTGATAGGGGCTGTAGGCGCAGCTGGCCTAAATGGTATAATTGAGAGTGCAGGTCTGACTGGCTTCATTAGCCCTTCTGCGTCGCTAGTGGAGTTGCTGGGGTATCAGTTCTTCCAGAATGCCATTTTGGGGGGCTTGGCAGCGGGCTTTGCCTGTGCGTGGATCGGTCTATTCCTAGTTCTCAGGAGGGAGGCGATGATTGTGGACGGGGTGGCGCACACGGCTTTTGGCGGCGTGGCACTCGGGCTACTCTTGGGAATAGATCCCCTAATAACCGCGCTCGGGATATCTATTGTGTCGGTCTTCGGTATTAGCCATATGAAGAGGAAGGGGCTAGCTGAGTCCGACTCTGCGATAGCCATGATGCTCGCCGTCGGTTTCTCCACGGGGCTGATCATCATAAGCATTGCTGGCGGGTTCAGTGTGGATCTCTTCAGTTATCTATTTGGTTCCATACTAACCATCAGCAGGTCTGACCTATTGATGATCTTAGTGCTGGGCATGGTCATTATATCCTTCCTGACCATCTTCCACAAGGAGCTTTTAGCGATCACGTTTGATGAGAGGGGTGCGAGGATGATGGGCATACCAGTGAACGCAATCTTGACCATGTTCAACCTGATAGTCGCGATAACAATAACACTTTCCATCAAGATAATAGGGATAATACTGGTCGTGGCGCTTATAGTCATCCCAGCACTGACGGCGCTGCAACTTAGAGCCTCTTTTGCGAAGACCATCACCTCAACGGTTCTAATAGGTTTGGCAAGCGTGGTGGCGGGGATAATGGTATCCACATTTTACAACGTGGCTACGAGCGGGGTAATAGTCTTCACCATGGTGCTGATTTACTTGGTCACTACCGCTCTGGCTAGGAGGGGGAAGTGAATGACCCAAGATATGAGTTTAATAGATTCAGATCTGGATTTTGGTTTGGGGGGTGGGTTATGCCCAAGCTTAACTTTAGATTGCGGTTCGGATCACAGCCGGGTGCAGTCTCTTGGGGAAAGATTGTCACGGGACATAATCGACAGTCATAATGAAAATATTTGCAAAATATTTTCAAATGTGAAATCAGAAATTAAATATAATAGTAAAAGTAAAGCCAAAACTAAAGGTAAAACAAAAACTAGAGACAGAGACAAAGCTAAAAGAGTTAAAGGTAAATGTGGGGCTAGACTATGGTTGTCATAAGCTTATCAATCCCGGATGATTTACTCGTGGAGCTGGACAAGATATTGGGCAAAGAGTGGTGCGCCAGCAGATCAGAGGTCCTCAGGCAGGCACTCAGGAAATACATATCGGAGTACAGGGGCATTGAGGGCCTTAAAGGAAGAGTTGTCGCAACGCTGACTGTCCTCTACAACAAGAATGAGAAAGGGGAGGAACAGCTGAAGCTTCAGCATGAGTTTGGCGACATTATCTCGGCATTCTTCCACTTTCATGTGAATGAGGGGGCATGTCTGGAGGTGATTGTTGTCAGAGGAGAGGCCCAGAGGTTGAGGGGTCTGATAGACGGGTTAAAGGCGAATAGGTTTGTTAGACAGATAAGCCTCTCTTTGATGGATGTTCGCGAATAGATGATCTCCTCCCACGGGACTATCCCCGGGCTCCTGGTTTTCCTTTCCACTTCCCCTCACAGCCTCTGATTGGGAGGCGTTTTGCGGAGACTTTTCCCCTTTCAGGGTACTCCAGGTTCCTGCTTCATCCGTAGGGCATTCCCTCATCGGCAGCTCTCTCAGCCTGCCTGGGCATAGACCAAGCCGTCAGGCCTCACATTACATTTCATATGTG
>QNVH01000045.1 GCA_004347955.1 Thermoproteota archaeon
CACATTTTATTTCTACTTTTATTTTGTTTAGTTTCTCATTCATCTTTTCTCATTCACTGCCCTCTCAACTTGTACAAAAATGACTTGCAGACCTCCGATACCCTCTTCCTGAAAATGGCGATCATTGCCACCAGAACCGCTAGAACTCCCATCACGACCCAGATCTCGCCCTTCCCAGACTCGCCAATTGTCAGACTCTTGGTGGAGGTCTCAGACATGCTTCTCCCATCTTGGCTCCAAGAGACCTCCACGTCTACAGGAAGCTCGCCTGGACTTACCTTGTCGTCCACATCAACCTCCATCACGACCACTCTCCTAGTCCCGCTCGCCATGCTGCCCAGGAGCTGCGTAGTGGATCCGGTGATGTATCCAGATATAACTGAGACTCTGACCTCCTCTGCTGTGACGTTACCAACGTTCAGCGTCTCGACGAATAGCTTTACATTCCTCGCCCCTGGAGTGACCTCTCTATCGAAATATATCTTGTCGACAAGAATCTTTGCCTTCTCCGATACTGTGAGCGGAATCACCGTCGATATGTTTTCGGTACTCGTTGATATATTCACAGGTATCTCGTAGTATCCTGGCTTTGCATTCTCATCAATATCAAGCAGAAATTGGGCGCTTACACTACCTCCTACGGTTAAGAACGGTATCCTAACACGGTCTGACCCGGGATAAGATGGCTTCACAACTCCACCGATTTCTCCAAGTGTCACACTCACATCCTGCGCCGTGTAGTTGCCATGGTTGACCACAACGCAATTTGCCCTGACCACTCTGTTCCCTGCGAAGACTGGGGACGGGTTGTATATGACCGACGATATTGCCAAGGAGGGCGTCCCTTTGACCTCAAAACCGATGGTCGAGGTGAATGAGTACCTGTTATGCAACTCGTCCTGATACTGGACCTGCACATAAAGTGGCACCGCGCCGTAGACATTCGGCTGAACGAAGACCTCCTTTTGTATCTCCCAGGTCTCCTTTGGTCCCAGAAGGTCTCTATGTTCCACTCCGGTCCCCACCACCACCGCGACCTCTGGGGTCTGCGAGAACAGATTGATCCTGAGATCTTTCGCTGCCTTCTCCCCCCTGTTCTCGATTATCATGGTGATGGAATTTATGGCGTTCGGCTGGAGCTGTGGTCCCTTAGTCAGCACCTCCACCTTGGGCTCTGGCTCCTCCTCGCTCAGGAAACCGATTGATAGCGAGTCCTGGTATGTGCTGTTCCTGTCGTCTTTGTAATCGATCACAACATACACTGGGAGGCTTCCGTAGGTCTGTGGCTCCAGGTACAGCGATATCGGGAGGTTCAATGCCTCTCCCACACCCAGCTCTTGAAATGAAAAGGTGTTGTTGCCCACCAAGGTCAGCTGGTTTGAGGCAGGGGTCAGCTTGATGGTCAAATCCATCGCCTCCTTGCCCCCGCTATTTAAGATTGAAAGGAGTACTCCGTTAGTAACACCTGGGCTTATCTTTGTGGTGTTTGTGCTTACAACCATGCTTGGCTTGTCAGGATCCTCCACTTTGAGACCGATGGTCGTAGTCTCCGCATACGCTGCTCCTTCCTGGTCTTCATACCTAACATTGACTGCAATGCTGCTCCCATCCCTGATGCTCAACTGTGCGAATGCTTTCACGACCACCGCCCATTCTTCATTTGGCATAAGGAAGTCTGCACTGAATTCATTTGGACCGATCACCGTCAAATAAACATCTTGGCTCTGGACAGTGACCCTGACCTTCCTAGCAAGCCCGTCACCGTCATTCTTGATCATAATGGGGACCTCGTTGATGTACCCCCTCAGAATCCTCTCGCCGCCGGTACGGACCGAGAGATCGGGGTTCCCATTGACCGTCAACACCAAATCGAATTTCTCCCAAATCACCCTGCCATCCGTCATGTAATTTACTGTCAATGGGGCCTTGTACCAACCTGCCTTAGACGACGAAGAAACATCGAAAACGAACTCCAAATAAACTGCCCCTCCATTCTCGACAGTCCCTGAATATTTGTCTGACACACTGGTGTAGTTCTCGCTCAACTGAGAGACGTCTAGGGTCCCCTCCACGTTGGAGCACGGACCACTCCCGTAATACCTGAGCTGCACAACGCAAGTGCTATTTCCAACGCCAACATTCAATGCCCTCCAACTCACATCCTCCACCTTGAAGTTTGTCTCAGCGCAAAAGACTCCCGTTGATGCTGAGCTTAGAATTACTAATGAAACTAAAATAACAATTCCAGCACACCCGAACCGCAACATTCTGGGCTCCCTCCTAGAAACAACCATAATCAATCAACCCTCAACCTCAACACTAATGGCGCGGTCACCATCATCAGTGCCATGTAAACTGACAGTGCAAACACCTGCCACGTTATCTGCCACAACCCGAACCCCTTTATCATAATCTCCCTAAAGGCTGAAACAAAGTAGTACATGGGGGTAAGGTTTGCCAGTATCCTCGCACTGGGAGAGAGCATGTCGATGGGCATGAGGGCACCACTGAATAGCAGAGCTGGTATGAATATGAATATGGCGGCTTGGTTGGCTTGAAGCTGGTTCTTGGACAAGACCGATATCAGCATCCCTAGCCCCAACGATCCGAGCAGAAATAGGGTAGAGACCACCATCGCATCTATCAATGGGCCCCTCACGGATACGTCAAAGATCCAAACAGCAACCATCAGAGTAATTAGCATGTCCGCTATAGTGGCTATGAAAAATGCGAGTAACTTCCCAAATATTATGTCATACCTGCTTATTGGAGACATTATCAGCTGCTCAAATGTTCCCCGCTCCTTCTCTTTGCAGATTGCTATGGAGATCAGGCTCGTCGGAACAAGCTGAAGCACGATGCCAATGACGAGCGGCGTGAAAGCCTCCAGGTTGGTGACTTTTGGACCATAAACGGAGCTATAAATGAGCTCCACAGAGGACCCCTGAACGCTTCTGACAAGCTCCTGCTGGAATTTGTACGTCACCGCCAGCATCGCGTTCCTTATGGTGCTTGAGATGGTAGTTATGCTCTCNTCNACTATAACCAAAACCTGGGTTGAGGTCCCCCTCATCAGCTCTTGGGTGAACCCCTCTGGTATTACGACCGTTGCCGATACAGTGCCGTCCTTCACGAGCTCCCTTCCCTCCTCAATGCTGTTGGCATAAGCCTTTACGTAAACGCTTGGGGTCTTCATTATCGAGTCGATCACCGTCCAGCTAAGGCTTCCTTTGTCGAGGTTCACCACTGCAATACTGATCTTTCCCATCCCGCCACCATATCCCACACCGAAGAGCAACATAACGATCAACGGAATCATCGCTATCATGACGAGTGACCTGGGATCTCTCTTCAGCTGGATGAGCTCCTTGACGACGACAGCAGTGATCCTCACAGTCCTCACCTCAAACCGCTGCCTCAAACTTGGTCACTAGTTCNATGAAAACCTCCTCGAGAGTGACGTTGATGGGCTCTGCCGATTGTACCTTTAACCCCATGCTGTCTAGCCTCCTCAGCATGGATGGGAGTTCTTTCGAGGCNTCCTTCAGGATGATCCTTAAGACAGTTTCTCCATCTACGTACTTCAAATCCTTCACATTCAAAAAATCTTTAATCACACCCCCCTGAATATACCCCTCCAAGACAATTTGGACAAGGTCTCCCCCGAATACCCTCCTCTTNAGCTCCTTTGGGGTGCCCTCCGCTACAAGCCTCCCCCTGTTCATAAGACCTATCCTGTCGCAGTTCTCCGCTTCATCCATGTAGTGGGTGGTCACCAGTATNGTAGTCCCTTCCTTGTTCAGCCCCCTGAGATATTCCCAGAAAGCCCTCCTTATTGGAGGGTCAACTCCCGCCGTTGGCTCATCCAGCACCAGTAACTTCGGTCTGTGGATGAGCGCCACGCCCAGAGCCAGCCGCTGCTTCATGCCGCCGCTGAGCCTCCCAGCAAGCCTGTCCTTGACATCCTTTAAATCCAGGAACTCCAGGAGTTCGTGTATCCTGCTATGTAGGTTTTCTCCGTTGAGCCCGTAGAGTTTGCCGAAGAACTCCATGTTCTCATAGACACTCAGGTCCTCGTAAAGGCTGAACCTCTGTGCCATGTAACCAGTGATTTTGATCAGTTCGCTCCTCTCTTCAGGGATGCTGTACCCGTAGATCCTTATAGTCCCCTTGCTNTGCCTCATCAACCCGCACATCATCCTGATTGTTGTGGTCTTGCCTGCCCCGTTTGGTCCAAGAAAACCGAAGATCTCTCCCACCCTCACCCTGAGGTCAAGGTTGTCCACTGCCACGAAATCCCCGAACTTCTTGGTGAGCCCCGAGATCTCGATGGCATACTCCATAAGTCTAACATCTGACAAAACAAATATTAATTTTATTCACTATTAGTAGTTAATAAGGGTCAGAAGATGTCTGCGAGGGCTNTAAAGTCAATGAGTGCCTTTGAGCGCCTGAAGGAGGCTGGTCTGACCGACTATGAGGCACTCGTCTATCTGAAGCTCGTACTTGACGGTCCATCAAGCGCTAAAGAGATCAGCGAATCTTCCGGAGTGCCCCACACGCGCGTATACGATGTCCTGGAGGCTCTCGAGCTGAAAGGGTGGGTCGAGATGGGACAAGGCCGTCCCATGAGGTTCAAGGCAAAGCCGCCGTCGGAGGTCATAAACGTNATAAGGATGGAACACCAAAACCGCCTTGGCAGGATAGAGGAGGTCTTTCTGAACGATCTTCAGTCAATTTACGATGCCCGCTCCGTGGAGGGCTCCGAGATATGGTTCGTGAGGTCCGTGACCGGCATAACAAACCGCATACGGACGTTGGCGCAGTCCTTCAAGAAGGAGCTCTGCATCGTTATGGGCAACCTAGACATGACCATATACTCCGGGCTTCTGGACATGCTTTCTAACCTTGATCAAAAGAGATCTAAGTCTGTAAAAATCCTGGCGAGCCAAGACGCATTCAATGCGCTCAAAGATCTCTCCTCGCAAAGTGTGATGATAAAGGTTGGCATGAACGTGATACCATTCAACGTCATACTGTCAGATAAGGGGGAGGTCGTCTTTCACCTGGTCGTGGGTCTGGATCAGCCCCCTGAGAAGAGGAAGAACCTGGCGGTATACATTTCGGACAAATCCTTGGCTAAGGTCATATACGATTATATTGACCTCCTCTGGCGAGTAGCGTCTTAACACCGTGAGCGGGAAGTCCATGCAGTAATCGTATTATAGCACCAAAACCCATCTTAAATTATGAACAAAGTTCTCGACTCGCTTACCAGGGAGGAGTTGTTGGACCTGGTTGAGGTGATGTCCAAGAACCTCCTCACACTGGACGGCTACTGGTTTCTCTCCATAGAAAATAGGTACGGGCAAAGTGTAGCTGTGGAGATCGATAGGGAGGCTTGGGAGCAGTTTGGCGTCTCCGAGGCGAGGCGCATCAAGAAATTTCTAAAGATAAGCGACGGGACTCTGGAGGATCTCGCGAGGGCACTTCACTTCACATCAATCGCGCCCGTTTCTGCTGTCTCGGTGGAAACCAGAGGCGACAGAGTGGTGCTGAACATCAGGAACTGCAGACCGCAGACCGCAAGGCTGAGGAGTGGCAGAGGGCTATTCCCGTGCAAGCCTGTCGGTCTGGCCCACCTCTCAGCCTTCGCCAAAGTTATAAACCCAAGGTTCAAGGTAAGGTGCCTTCTGTGCCCGCCTGANGAGCACCCAGACGACCTTTGGTGTTCTTGGGAATTCCGTCTTGAGTGAAGACGCAACAACCATCGACCTCGATCACCCGCACTCCAATGGATTCCGCGTACCTCAAAGTCCTTTGGAGTGGGTTTGCTATGCCGTCGAAGCCCAGATCTACAGCGAGCTTCTCTATCTCCGGTCTATCTTTCCCCCTAGTCCGCATGCACCCCAATGTCAGGTGATCCCCGAACCTCCCCCTGGCGTAGTCCATTACCTTTGCAATTTCGTCAAGCTCGGGCGACCTTGCGTCCATAGGGGTCAGTATTGAGANGGCATCAGCCTTGGCCTCTGCCACCATGTCTACAGCCTCGAACTCCCCCCTTACCTCTCCCCTGTCAACCCCCACCAGGATGTGCGCTGCCACCAAAGGGATGAACTTCTTTGCCTCACGCAAGACTTCCACATAATCTTCGGTACACCAATGCCCCCCGACGTACCTGTCAATAGTCTCCTGCTCTCCTACAACGTCCAGTAGTAAGGCGTCCACCCCAGCATCCCCCAATTTATCTANTTCCCTATTNAATCCTGAGTGGACCTCCACAACCAATCCGGTCATACTCTTGCCTTGACTTATGGCACCTAGAAAGTCCATGACCGGAAGCCTTCCCAGCCTGTCAAACCCTCCACTGATCAAGATCATCTTTGCACCCTTTTCCTCTGCTTTCAGGAAGGCTCTAATGAGGCTCTTTGGATCTTCCGCCGCCTCCATACCCCTCAGATACCTCCCTCTGCAGTGTTGGCACCCCAGGTCACACCGGTGACCGGTAATTGAAACGCTATACACGGCAGGCTTTGGTCTATAGCTGAGCACGCCCGCCCCGCCCCTCGATGATCTCTGCGATGTCCTCAAGAGTAAAACCGACAGTCCTGACCGTCCTCCTCTTGGCGAAATCCCTCAAAACTTCCCTCACTCTGCTTATATCTGCCCCTTTCAAGCACCCCTCAATCTCGTCGATCGCCTCTTCCGGGTGCACAAAGAAATCCCCNGAGATTTTTGCCTCCTTTATAGTGCCCCCCTCCTCTATAACAAGCACTTTGAGGAGTTTTCCCCCTTTCACCTTCTTTACCCCGATTATCTCCACAAGCCTACCTCCTGAAAGTCCAATCCCTTGACCTGTACTTTCTCACAAGATCCATCACAAGAGCCCTCTCCCTGTCAGTGATATTTCCGTATCCCACCTCAAGTTGAAACGCCTTCCCGAACTCCTCCGCTAAGATTTCAGCTACCGCCTCTCTATCCGGCTCAAACTTCAGTGCCTCCCTCAGCGTTGTGACCCTCCCGCCGACCTCTGAAACCCCCTTGTCCTTCAACTTTTCAACCCTTGGTCTTAATGCTCCGAGCAACGAATAATCCATGGAGAGCAACAAGGTGCCGTGCTGGAGAACCGCACCGAACCTCCTTGTCTGAGCATTTCCCGAAACCTTCTTCCCCCCAACTTCAATGTCATTTATTGGTCTGAAGAACGCGTCGCCCCCCAGCCTCCTGATGCATGCCACTATGGGTGCACATATCCTCCTGTAGCTCTCTTCAATGTCGCTGGGAACAAGAGAACCGTCGTCCTTCACCACAAAGCTGTATGTCAACTCTCCCTCAGTGTGGAGGACCGCTCCTCCGCCTGTTATCCTCCTGACGACCTCTATTCCCCTCTCCCTGCAAAAGTCTAAATCGACCTCCTCTCGGACCTCCTGGAAATACCCCAAGGAGACCGCTCTCGGTGACCACCCATAGAGCCTGAGCGTCGGCGGACTCCCCCCTTCTCCAACAGACTGCGCGATAGCCTCATCCAGAGCCATGTTGTAGAAGGGATCGTGCACCTCAAACCTTAAGACCCTCAATCCCTCCAAGCAACTCCCTCCTGATTTCTTCAACTTCCTTCCTATCTAGTCTGCGGGGGTAGTTGTAGACTGGTCCTGTAACCTTCTCATTGAAATAGGGCCTATTGCAACCTGGGCAGCCCCTGGTCATGAAGGCTTCCCCCTTCTCCACAATTTCCTCTACCGCATCTCTGCTAACTTTGATCTTGTTTATCCTCCCGAGACCATCATACAAGAAGTCCTTCTCAGTCGCCCTACCGGTCGCTATCAGCTCCNTGGCCAACTGCAGCCTCCTGTAGGACCCCAAATCAGGCTGCGGTCTGCCTTCAAGGGGCGTCCCCTTTATTGGCGTGAAAGCGAAGAGCGAGGGCACTATTCCGGCTCTGTGGCATTTTGAAACCACATTAACAACATCTCTCTCCTTCTCCCCTAGACCTACTATGATGTGCGTCCCGACCCTTTTAGGTCCGAAAACCTCCAGAGCCCTCTCAAGAGCCCTCCAGTGGCCCCTCCAGTCTCTCCCCTTGATTCTGCGGAATAATTCCTCATCGGCGCAGTCCAGCGGGATCGTCAATACATCCACACCTGCACCCTTCAGCATGCGCAAATCCTCGGAAGAGGCCGGGGGCATAGAGACTGAAATCGGNATGCTCCCACTTTCCCTCAAAACCTCTACAAAGTTTCTAATGCGAAGGGCCAAACCATCCTCGTCGGCGCATTGTATNCAGACCCTCTCAAACCTTCGGTTGCCCCCCAGAGCCCTCAATACGTCCTCTACTGGGAACTCGGGCCAACTCACCCTGGATATATTCTCCGACAAACCCGTGGACTGGGGGCAAAATGCACACTTCCCCCTGCAGCCCCTACTGATCACAAAAAGGTAAGCGGTGGTTGGCGCCTCCTTTTGGAGGCCTTCAATCAAACCCAGTTCTATTGCAGTTCCGAGTGAGGCCCTCACTTTCTTCAGAGTTGTAGNGCCTTGTCCCACAGGTACTCGAAGGAGTCTGAGAAAACACTCACCATGCCCGGGTTCTTCGAGTAGCCTGGTCTGTAGTAAACCCTGTTCTCCCCNCTCTTCTTTGCCCAGATCAGGAATATCGCCTCTCTCTTGTCCACCAGAGTAAACCTTACACTCCTCCAATCGCATCTAGCCAACCTCACTTCAATCTTGTTCCTTTTCAGGTCCTCNACTCTCNCCTCATTCTCCTTGTCAAGTGCCAGCAGGAGGACTCTGACCCTGACCTTCCTGTCTAAGGCTGAAAGTAACTCCTCCCTTACCTTGGGATAGTAGCTGAACCGCTCCGCCAATATAGATATTTCTGAATTAGCNCGGGAAATCATCCTTNTGGTCTCCATTTCCATGCTAGATAGGCTGTCTATCGTCTGCCACAACTCCTCCAGCCTGACTCCGTACCTGCTCTCGCTGTATATTGGCTCCAAGGCCATCTGCAGTTCGTTCACCACCTTCCTCAGCTCAGCTAGCTGAAGATCTAGCTCAACCTCCTTCAACCTCAAATATTTTTGAAGGAATGACCTCGGTGGCGAAGGTGAAACCAAATCATCAACGATCTCTATTGCGCCTAGCGATGACATCTTAAAGAGGTGCTCATTCAAGCCCTCCTCATTTAACTCAAGATCTCTCATCAAGTCCTCTTTCTTACAACTCCCTTTCTTGATCAAATATTCATACATCTTTATCTCCAAATCAGAGAAACCCAAAACCTTGAGTTTATTGAAGGACATCTGAGTATCCTCTTTAGGAGTTAGTGCGGTCTAGGAATATTAATCTTATCCGTTATCAACGTTTTGCAAGAGAACTTGGCACCCTTT
>QNVH01000046.1 GCA_004347955.1 Thermoproteota archaeon
GTAGCGGGGGCACGAAAGTCCGTGCTTCTTTAGGATCTATAACACGCTTCGTCATTTAACACACCTAGAAGTATATGGGACCATCAGGGTTTAAATAAGTGTTTGCAGGTGGGCTGAGAAATTTGTCATTTTCGTTTTTTATTTTCGTTTTCATTTTCGTTTTTGTGTTCTAGCTTTTGTGTTGTCGTTTTTGCTTTTGATTTTGCTTTAGCTGCTATTTTTGTTGTTACTTTTTTTGTTGTTACTGTTTTTTTGTCATCAACTATTTTTGGTTTTCCGATTGTCCAAGTTTTCAAAGCGGAATGAGAGCCCTTATGTTGGAGTAGGTAATCATTTGGATGTCCCTGCCGCTGACTCCTGCGCGATCCAGATANTGTGCGACCCGTGGGAGTGAGAGAGGATCCGAAGGTTTATTTCCGATGTCGCTGTTGAGGACAATACCTTCTGGACCGTTCTTGAGAATAACTTCGTGGACGTCTTTCGGGGTGAGCTTCCCAGGCTGAACCGTGAGACCCACATTGGCGCCTATGGCCCTCACCCTTTCAACAAGGTTCGGGGTAAGGTGATCTATTATCACCCTTGCGGGGTCTACATTTTCAGACTCGATNATGGAAATCAACCTCTCCAAGATCTTTTCCTTGTTGTTCCTTGGCGTGTGCATGATCATCGGTACAGGGTACTCGTTGGCGATCCTGATCTGCTGGGTCAAGACATACTCCTCCTCTTGGCTGCCAGTCTCGAGACCCACCTCGCCTAGCGCGGAGACTTTTTCGTTGTCAAAGAGGGCCAGGATGTGGTCTAGGACGGCCTTTAGGTCCGCTTCTGGAATTGACCTTGGGTGGATCCCGACGGCAACCCTTGAGCTTATCCCGTACGAGCTGAGCCTCATCGGCTCCTCCTCCACTACCCAACGGAAGAGGTCATGCAGAGTCGAGAAGCCAGATGGCTGGACTGGGAAAAAAGAGCAGATAATCACGCCCTCCACGCCAGAGACAGACATTAGCTCAAGGTCTTCTGGACCCCTAAGATAGGTGTGGGTGTGAGAGTCGATGAACCTCAACAAGCCCACCTCCAAAAAAGGTCTTGAGTTGCCGTTTTAGTGCAGTGTTTGGATCTATTCAGGTTTTGCTTGTTTTTTAAGTGTGTCTGTTTGGATTTGACCTCTCACTCCAATTTAATCCAATCTGTGGGATTCAGAGGTATTTCTTTATCTCGGCTTCGAGTCCGCCTGCTCCAACCGCGCCGACGAGTCGCCCGATTTCCTTGCCATTCTTGAAGAAGACAAATGTGGGTATCCCATAAATCCCAAGCCTTTGGGGGACCTCGGGATTCTCATCAACATTAACTTTTGCCATAAGTACCTTACCTTCGTACTTTCTGGCGAGTTGCTCAAATATTGGCGCCATTATCATGCAAGGCCCACACCATGATGCCCAGAAGTCCACTACCACCAATTTATCGGCGTTGGACACAAAGGAGTCGAATGTTTGATCGTTAAGCTCCACATAACCATGGCTCATTTTCTTATCACCACCAGTATATTTTTTAGTCATAATCTCTGAGAGTTTTCTGGCTTTTATCCTTTCAAGCTCATCATCAAAACTCTCGGACATAGGCTTTCAGGCTACTTTTGAGAAGGAGGAATATTTATTTTTCCCTTATTTTGAGGAGGGATTTGTCAGGTTTTAGGCGAAGATACTTTGAGTATGTCATGGAATCTGCTTCCATTAGGTAGGGTTTGCCGCAGACCGGCTCCTGAACGCCCCTGGCACAGGAGAGGCAGTCTCCATCGCACCTCGGTATTGGTCTGAAGTTCTCTCCGAGGTTTGTTCTGAAGTACACCGGCACGGTTTTTCCCTCGCAGACCTTGGAAGTCATAAACTCTGAGTTCATGCCAATGTAGTTCCTCCCGACCTTTCTGAACTCCATACATAGGGCGAATGTTAGTCCCTTCTTGGCGGAGAGCTCTCTGAGGGCCCCAAAAACTTTAGAGCGATAGGCTTCTGATGCTTGGTAGCTCAGACCGATGCGTTCCCTGTAAATCGAGTGCCAGAGTTTGGGGATCTTGGAGTCGATGGACTTGACCACCGAGAGAAGTCTGTCGATGTAGGAGGCATTAATGTCGCACACGCTCGCTATGACATGGTCTGCCCCCCTCTCTTTGACCGCGTCCAGGAGATCCGAAAGATCCCGGAGAGCATCGTTTATCCCTGGGAGGATGGGGTCGATCCTCACGACCACGTAAAGACCGTGATCCTTCGATTTCTGTATCGCTCTGAGCTGCTCTTCCACAGTTGAGCCTCCAGGGGAGAAGGCTCTGCGAATATCCTCATCGAGGGACAGGAGAGTGAATTGACAAAAACAGTGGTTGTATGGGTGTTCTGACATGCGCCTCAGCAGGCGGTTAGGAACTTTAGCCCCATTCTTGGTCACAAACTCCACAGGGAGGTCCAAATCGAGGAAGACGCCCATGCAGCGCTCTGAGAGGTGATAGGTCTCCTCGAGGGGGGACTGAAAGGGATCAGTGACGGGGGAGAAGTACCCGCAGGATGCGTAGTAAAGCCTCCGCAGCTCCCCATTCAATTTTTTGTCTATCTCTTTAAACACGGTTACTATACCTGTCTTGTTCCACTCCTCGAAATAGCCCCCGTAAGCTCGTGCATAGCACATGGGGCAGTTTATCGTGCAGCCATTGTATGGGTTGACGAGGATCCGCTCGGAACTGCATTCCCTGCGCCCTGAACGGTACGGGAAATACCATCCGTGAACCACGCATTTCTTTGTGGGAACGAGTATGTGAGGGATGGGCTCAAGGATAAGTTGAGGGGCTATTCCAGAACTTATTGGCATCTGGGTCAACAATTTATAGTTGCAGGATCAACTAAAATCGTTTACTCAACCTCGCTGCTATGAGGATCTTAGGAGTGAACGGAAAAGTTAGATCCGGCAGATTATATCCTTCCTCATGTCGACGCACCCAATCAGTGCAAGGAGGACCCTCGCATCCTCGGTATTCACGACTCCATGGGCCCTCTCCCTCACCACGAGTTTTGGCTTATATCCAATGCCGAGCCCCACATTTTCTATCATGAAGAGGTCGTTTGCACCGTCCCCCACGGCCACACATGCCTCTAGGCCCACACCCACCTTGGCGGCGATGGTCTTTATCGCCTTGAGTTTTGCCTCAGGCCCGACCATCTCACCATCAACCTCGCCCGTCAGGCGCCCACCCTTTACAATTAGTCGGTTGCTGAAGACATAGTCGGCGCCTATCATCCTGCCGACGTGCTCAGCGGCAAAATCAAAGCTGCCTGTCACGATCCCTATTACGAAGCCAAGTTCCTTGAGCTTCGCTATCAACTCTTTCACTCCTGGGTTGATTTTTATTGAAGATTTAATCTGATCCAGAACTTCGACCGGGAGACCTTCCAGTAGCTTGACTCTAGATCTCAGGGCCTCAAGGAAGTTCAACTTTCCATCCATGGCAAGCTTAGTGATCTTCTTAACCTCTTCGCCCACTCCCGCAGCCTTTGCCAGCTCCTCTATAACCTCCTGCTCTATTAGGGTCCCGTCAAGGTCGAATACTATGACCTTCTTTCCACACTTGTAGCTCTGGCAGGACTCTGCCGCCAGCGCCAACCCCACATCGTCACAGCTGTTCTTTAGTATGTTCAACAGGACGTCCTTCTTGACAATGGACGTCCTTGTGTCAACCACCATGATAATGACAAAGAGGTCGTTGAAAATAGTCGAAGCCCTGGTCTTTATTATGTTTGCATGAAGTCTGGCCAAGACTCCAGTCACAGTGGCAACTATGCCCGGACGGTCCCTTCCCAAGACCGTGATGACCAGCCTACCGTCCTCCGGCATAGTAAAAAGACACCTCCAGCCCAAGCTCGTGGCACAGGTACTCTAGCTTCTTACGAAATGTGTCGAGATTAAGCCCGGCGGCAAGTTTAATGAGCACGGAAAGTATGAAGATACCCTTCATCACGACCTGGTCCATGTCCTCAATGTTGCACCCAAATTCGGAGATCACTGAGGATATCTCGGCAATTAAGCCAGGGCGATCCGGCCCAACAGCGGTTATAACCATGTACCTATCACGCATAGATTGCACCGGTGACCATCGAAGATTGTACAGAAAATCTAATTAAGTTTTCGTATTGATATTGGAAGCACCACGAGGGATGATGTTTGAGCAAAGTTCGACTTGAGGCGCTCAAGGAGGCTCTGATCGAGCAGGATCAAAAGAAGGCAAAAGATCTCACAGAAGAATTTTTGCGAGCAGGGGTGCAGCCAAAGGATATAATTGATGTGATATCTGACGGGCTAAAGTTGGTTGGAGACCTATTTGAGAGGGGGGAACTCTTCCTGCCAGAGGTCATGAGGTCGGCCAACGCCGCCAAGGCCTCCTTGAGCGTTGTATTGCCAATGATGGTCAAGGAGAAGGCGGGAGAAGGGCGGGGAACGATCGCGATAGGTTCGCTTGGACCGCATGACATAGGAAAGACCATTGTATCATCCACGCTCATCGCAGATGGTTTCAAGGTGTTGGACATGGGCATAAACGTGACACCAGGTGCTGTGGAGGATTTTTTGAGAAACAATGAGGTGGACATACTCGCCCTCTCAATTCTCCTCACCTCTGACATAGATAAATGTGCCAATGTGATAGAGAGGGCAAGGAAGGTCAGGAGCGGAATTAAGGTGATGGTTGGGGGCGCAGCGATGAGTCCGGAAACGGCAAGAAAAATAAAGGCAGACGCATACGGTAGAGATGCAAACGAGGCAGTTAAGATAGCAAGGGAGCTCACCGGGAGGAGGTAGAGAGGATGAAGACGACAGTCATTGGTAGCTACCCAGTCGTCGGCGAGGGGCTGGAGGCTATAAAAAACGCGGTGAAGGATCAGCTAGATGCAGGGATCGAGATAATCAGCGACGGGCAGACTAGGAAGGACATGGTATGTTACTTTGCAGACCACATACCTGGGTTCAAGGTCGAGGATGAGAAGGCGAAGATAGTTGGAAGGATAAGACCGCCAGAAGAAACGCCGGTGGTTGAGGACCTGATATTTGCCAGGGAGTTGGCAGGGAGTAGGGCTGAGGTAAAAGCAATAATTACTGGACCAGTCACAATGGTCTTCTTTTCAGAGCTGACGCCAGAGGCCCCCTACGCAGGGTTTCGGGACGAGAGGCTATACGAGGACGTGAGCGCAGCCCTGGCAGTTGAGGCGGAGATCATGCAAAAATCGGGCTTTTTGAAGGTTCAGATAGACGAGCCCAGTTTTTCCATCGGGGCCCCCATGAACATAGGGAGAAAGGTTCTCGAGGCGATTGTATCAGACTTGAAAGGAGTTAAGGCGTTACACGTCTGTGGAAACCTTAGGAGGGCCTTCAAGGAGATAGTGAAGATAGAGGGCTTTGACGTTCTGAGCTTCTCGTTCAAAGACAATGTGAGTAATTTTGACAATGTTGAGAGGAAGCTTCTTGAGGATTATTCAAAGAGGCTTGGCGTGGGGTGTGTGAGTACGATGAGTCCCGAAGCAGAGGACGTAGAGTCTATCAAGAAGGTGCTGAGTAGGGCGCTGGAGTTGTACGGGGTGGAAAACATTGAGTGGATCCACCCTGACTGTGGGCTGAGATCATTGAAGAGGGATGAGGCTTTCACCAAGCTCAAGAATATGGTGACGGCGGCTAAGGAGCTGAGAGTCTGATGGTAGAAGTTCGCTTGGGAAATGTTAAATTTGGCGACGTCCCGGTCATGATAGGCAGCCTGTTCTACAAATCGGACAGAAAGGTCATAGACCACAAGAAGGGCGAGGTGAANATGCAGGCACTCCTGAGAGAGCTGAAGAGTGTCGAGAGACTGAAAGAGAGAACCGGGCTGCTCCACGCCATAGACATAATAGCAGAGACTCCGGAGGCGATGGAGAGGTACATAACCATCCTTTCAGAGGCAAGCGATGACCCATTGCTCATAGGCGGGCTAAATGAAGAGAGCAGAATTGCCGGATATAAAAAGGCATCTGAGTTGGGGCTGGCGGGGAGGTGTGGGGTAAACTCTGTTTCCCTAAACACCAGTGAAAAGGAGCTTGAGTGNATAAGGGTGAGCGGGATAAGATTTGCGATAGTTCAAACATTGGACCCCGCGGCGGTTTACCCTGAGGAGAAGCTTGGGGTGTTGAAGGGAGGGCTCCTGGAGAGGTGCAGGAATGCGGGCATCACCAGCATGGCAGTTGATGTAGGGATCATAGACTTCACAAGCGTCTGGCTGGCAGCAGAGTCCATAAAGGCTGTTAAGAATGAATTGGGTCTGCCAGCGGGGTGCGCGCCCTCAAATATCGCCTACCAGCCGCTGTTGAGGAAGAAGGTCACAAAGAGGGTCGCGAGATCCATGAATGTGGCGCTCAACACCATTATACAGATCGCAGGGGCAGATTTCATACTCTACGGACCGCTCAAGGCGGCAGGGTACATATTCGAGGCAGCAGCCACCGTTGAAGGNATAAAGGCCTACGGGGAAAGGTTGAAGGGGAGGACCTTTGAGAGGAGCCACCCACTTTATAAGTTCCTAGCGAAACTCTGATATGTGGAGGGGTAATTTTGGTTCTCGCATGTGTCCTTATACACTGCAAGCCGGGGACTGCCACAGACGTGCTGAACAAGATAAAGGAGATAAAGGGCGTGAGGAGGGCCTTCGAGACCCTTGGGGNATACGATGTCGTCGTGGAGTACGAGTTTCAGAGCCTCGAGAAGCTCGGGATAACGGTTTATGAGATCGCAAAGATCCCAGGCGTGGTCTCAACTGAGACCCTGATAGAGACCTTATTGTGAGGTGGCATCCATGGTCCAAGTTCTAGTGTTGATAAATGCCGAGAAAGTCTCAGTCTTGGATATCGTCAGTAAACTGGAGAAGATGCCGGAGGTATTAGACGTATTCCCAACTTTTGGCAGGTTCGACGTTGTGGCATTCTTCAACGCCGAGAGTAGGGAGAGTGTGAAAGACTTGGTGCGGAGGATAGCGGCATTAGATGGCGTTCTGAAGACGGAGACCCTGGTGGAGCTCTGATCCTTCGAGGCATGGTTGCAATTAATGGGTCTAAGCAAAGCGAGTTCGTCTGTCCGGATCGGTTCCTTGAAGGTTTTTCACTGCGGGAGGGGCAAGCCTGCCAACTCGTAGACCTTGACTATGTTCCCTCTGTCGTCACGGCGAGAGTCCACTGGAGTCTCCATTATAAGAGGGAGGGAGCGTATCCTTTTATCAGAGAGGATGGACCTGAAGCCATCCTCCCCGATCTTGCCAAGACCAATGTGCTCGTGCCTATCGAGGTGTGATCCTAGATCCCCCTTGGAATCGTTTAGGTGCACAACCTTTAGTCGCTCAAGGCCGATGATCTTGTCGAGCTCATCGAGAACCTCGCCTATTCTTGTCTTTACATCATAACCACCAGCAAAGGCATGGCAGGTGTCGAAGCAGAACCCAACCCCTTCAGGCTCTTCTAGTCTGTCCATTATTGCACGTATGTCCTCAAATGTGGTACCCATGCTGTTCTTCTGACCGGATGTATTCTCCAAGAGAATCATGCACTTTGGACCAGTCTCAAGGGCGCTGTTGAGCGCAGAGACGAGCCTTTGGCAGCCTTTCTCCTCCCCACTCCCGAGATGGCTTCCAAGGTGAGTGACCAAGTAGGGGATTCCGAGCTGGGAACACCTCTCCAGTTCAGCCTTCAAGGTGTCCACAGACTTCTTGTAGACCTCCTCGTTAGGTGTTGCCAAATTCGGCAGGTAAGGCATGTGGTCCACTACAGGGCTTATATCAACCTTGCTGAGGCGCTCTTTGAAGGATCTTACAACATCTTCTGGGATGTCGGAAAATGACCACCCTCTGGGATTCCTTGTGAAGAGCTGGAATGTATTGCACCCAATTTTGAGCGCCCTCTCTACCGATCGGTCGATAGAGCCTGCTATGGAGATGTGAACGCCAATGCGCATGTGGCACACCACATAGAATTACGCTCAGGACTCGTTTAAGGGTTTAGATGGCAGGGGGTTGCTAAAAAGGTCCTTTAAAGCCCGCCTCAGCAGCCCCCTGACCTCTTGTGAAAATTTTTTTGGCTCTTGGAAAGGGGGTTCCAACCCTTTGATTGTGGCGAGCCCGGTGCCGTATAGTACCCACCCGATGACATACTCAAATAGGTCGCGGTCATGCCCCGAAGATTCTCCAAGGAGGCTCAGTAACTCCTTTATTGCGCCTTGAGAGGCCTCTATGCATGAACGGAGAGATTCGAGGAGTTCCTCCCCGACCAGAAGGGAGTCGCCGAGACCCTGCAACAGCTCTTTGAGTGTTGCGGCATCTGAATGTGAGAAAGTGTTGTCCAAGGAGAGGAGAAAGAGGGCCTTCTCGGTTCTAATGTCCGGATAGACAGAACACCGGGATACCTTTGAGAGGGGATAAAGGTCTCTGAGTTCCCTGATGGGGAGGTTCTCAGTTAGAGAGATAACAGGTCTCCCTCTGAGGAGATGCCAGATCTCGTCGGCTATGGCGTAGGCGTGGTTTCTCTCGGACCCAATAAAGATCAAGTCGCACCATTTTGCGAGTTGGTGGAGTTCCTCAGAATCACATGGATAAGGGAGTGCTCGGGCCTCGTGGTATAGCCTGCACAGATTCTCGAGGGGCCTGCCTCTGTGCTCGCAACCCAGTACCAGAAGCTTCAAGGTTTTCACCAATACAACAAGTAATCATCTGAGGGTTTCGAAAAACTTAACCTTTGCTGATGCCCCTTCGCTCTCTCCCTTTTTGAGGAGTCCCTATGCTAGGCATCGTTATTTTCCATCTTCTCTTCACTTTACTTTGTTTTCCTTTTTTCCATCATTTCGTAGCTTCTTGGAGATCCTACCCTTGTACCTGCCTTAGCAACGTGAGCATCTGCATGAGGTTGAAGCAGATGTAGGAGAACATCATCTTCACCTTCACCCTAGGTAAGGTCGTGACCATAACGTGCCCTGCCCTGAAGGACCTCTTGAGCACCGCAAATACCTTCTCGATTGGCGCCCGCCTCCTTGATATCCGCAGGTTGCGCAACCTGTCGAAGACAGAGATGGGACCCGCCCTGATCCCGCGCTGCATCGTGGCGTCGTACCCCTTTGCCGCAACGCCGAAGTATCCCCTGTCCCTGTACACGACCTCTCCCCTCTCGGAGAGGTCCACCTGCGAGTCGTGCACAGAGGCTGTTGTTGCCTTGAAAGCCCTTATCAGCCCGTACTTGAGATCAGCCTTCAGGTGCAGCTTGTATCCGAAGTATGAATGTCTGCCCTTCTTTGTCCAAGAACCGTCCCTTGAC
>QNVH01000047.1 GCA_004347955.1 Thermoproteota archaeon
TAACTGGGTGGTGGCACACCCATTGCTTCTGAGGTGGGATGGTATGAGGTGGGAGCCTAAAAGGGCTGTGAAGAACCGACCGATGATCACCCCAGAAGCAAGAATCTCCCGGCTTCAGTCGTGGAGAGTGTCAAACCAAAGATGAAACCAGGCTTAGATCCATGTAGCGACAATACTGTTGTAACCCTCCTTCGCTTAATTTGCAGAAACATTCTTTGGCCTGAATCTCCCGCGCCCCAAATTGTTTGGAGAGGCGCGCCGGCGTAAGAATCACCTCGAAGCCCTCATCTCCATGCCATCTCTATCACGACTAGCCCCTCAAACATAAAGTCTCTCCTGTTGACAACCCGCCCCTTAAGTCCTTCATCCTCTATCAGCTCCAAACTCTCATCAACGCCATTGAGGGTGGACTGGACAAAAAGCGCCCTTCCACTCTCATTCAAGTACTTTCCAACTTCTCTTAAAAACCTGTCAATGACCTTCCTCCCCTTTTCTCCGCCACTCCAAGAGAGATCTTTTGGCTCCCAGTCTGAATCCAAGAGGTAGGGCGGGTTCATCAATATCAGATCATACAAATTTCCCCTTAAAGGCCCAAAAAGGTCTCCGACAACGGCGCATAACTTGCCATAACATCCGTTCAGCCTGAAGTTCTCGCGGGTGTTCTTCACAGCCGATGGGTTCAGATCCACGGCCGTCACAGACTCTGCCTGGTCGGCTAGGCAGAGCCCCACAATCCCTGTGCCGCAGCAGAGGTCCAGAATATGCCCGGAGGCTCTTGAGATCGCAGAATCTACCAGCATGAACGAATCCTCAGAAGGGGCGTAAACTCCGGGAAAAACCATAATGGTTTTGCCCCTAAACTTGAGACTTTGCATCCATACCGCCGTAATCAGCAGTTTAGAAATTGATGGGCTTATATAATTTTAGGATGGACATTAATTAGTTGGCAGGTGCATGGGCAGTAAGGTGATAGCAAAAGACCAAAGACCTCGGATTCGGATGAGGGGTACATGCACAGTGCCACACCGAACTGAACTGAAGATGGAGGGGGTTCCCCGNGAAGGCAACGGGGAAGGCTGATGAGCGGGCNGGTACTTCCTGACAGGGGCGGAGGGCAGTGAAGANCCGCNTATGAACTCGTGAGGCGGACGAGTCTGNTGAAGCCCAAGACCTATGTATGCCTACATAGATTGAAACCCTATTCTTCTGCTGAGATAAATGAAATCATTCGGTTCCAGCTCAAATACCCTTCTCATCAGGAGCCTATCGTCAATCCTTCTTATCACGTCTTCTCTCTCCAATCCCTTTATCTTGCAATAAGTCTCGATCGCCTTCCTCAACTTTCTCCTTCTCTGCGAGAATAGTATCTTCAGAGTCTCCTCTAAAGCTTCCCACTCCATGAAATCACAAGTTCTCTTCTTTATGGTGACAACCGTACTGGAGACCTTGGGTTCTGGATAAAACGCCTCTGGTGGGAAGTCCCTGACCCTTTCGACCTCTCCCAGTAGGGCTGTGACCACGCTGAGCCTTGAGTACTCGCTCTCACCAGGCCTGGCGAGCAACTTCTCTGCGACCTCCTTCTGGTAAGTTAGGGCTGCCAACTTGAATGAGCAATCCTTCAAGATCTTGATGGTCAGGGGAGTGGATATGGAAAAGGGGAGGTTCGAGACGATCTTGTCAACGTTGGGCATACCCATCTCTAGGATGTCTGCTATAACGATCTCCACGTTGTCCATTCCGGTCGCTGTAATTGTATTTGAAAGCGCCCTTGCCACATCTCTGTCAGATTCGACGGCTATGACCTTCTTTGCCCTCTCTGCGAGCCTTAGGGTTAAGGTCCCTATGCCTGCGCCCACCTCAAGCACAACTTCGTTCGGCTCAATCTTTGCCGCATCTATCAGGGTCTCTATCAGACTCCTGTCCACAACAAAGTTCTGCCCTAGCCTCTGCTTGGGCTTTATACCAAACCTCTTTATCGTGCTTAGAGTCCATCCAAGAACGTCTTCTCTCAAAATCAGAACTCCTTCTTTGGTGGTGGCTTGCAGAAGACGTAGTATTTGTCCTCGTTCTTTATCTCCATGAATATTCTTTTAATGATCATCTTCTTAGGATCAACGATATGCGTCCTCTTCTGGATGTCCTCAAAACTGGTGAACGGTCCCTTCTTCCTCTCCTCAAGTATCTGCCACATAGCTTTCTTTCCTATGCCCGGGAGCAGTTCTAGGGCGTGCATTCTGGTCGTCACAGGTCCAGAGTGGTTGAAGAAAGCCACAAACCTCCCCTCGTTCTTGCTTACTATTTCTTCTACAACAGCCTGGAGCTCATCCTTAGCCGTCTGTGTGAGCTCCTCATAGTCTATTCTCCTCTTCACATGATCTATTTTCTCTCTCCCATACTTCCCTATGGCGACTCTCTCCCTTGGTGCGAATGTTGCACCAGGAAGCGGGACAAGCTCCAAAAGCGTGAAGTAGTCCTCCCCCACCGCCTGCACAATTGGCTCCCTCTTGTACAGCGGCCTAGTGTCTTTTGGGTGACCGAACTGTAAGTGGTCCAAGACGTACGCGTACTCCTCAAACTTACGCTGCTGCTCCTCGGGCATTATGGTTCCCTCTTGATAAATATGTGTGCTCATGTAAAAAAAGGTTTTATTCCCTGTAAGAATTCACCACAGTCAAGATCTTCTCTAGCTCCGAGGGNAGAAATGGCTTGCTCTCACTTGCAAAAATGGTCCTCAGCTCATCCACGGTCTTGGGCATTATATTGACTATCTGAGCAGCCAGGATGGGCGAGATCCCCTCAGATTTGAGCCTGTTTAGAAGCTCCTCCGCTTTTTCTGGACTCAACTTTGATAACTTCAAAGAGTAATCATAAGTCAAGCGCTGGAGGTAACTGAGCTCCCCCTCCTTCTCCCTCTGCTCCAACAACTTCTTAACCTGCGGAAGGGTGAGGATCTCTTCCTTGACTACCTCTCTTGGCATTTATGCTCCCTCTAGAGGGGATATATGCTCAGGTCTTGCTATTATCGTCTTCTCATAACCGCCCATGAACATCTTCAATACGTATGCCCTGCCCCTCTTACCAAGAACCACCCCTGTCCTTCCGTGGTACCTTCTATGCGGCATCCCCTTAACGCAAGAGGGGTCAATCTTGATGGTTACTTTCTCCCCCACGGCATACTCCCTGAGGAGCCTGCTAACCGGTGAGTGCCCTCTCTCCCTAATACCCTTCCTGAGTAGAGATCTGGTTCTGTTCCTATATCCAACAGCGTGTCTCATTGGACCCCAACCTCACTAACAGAGATTACGTCAAGTTCTAAACACCTAGCACCGGCACCTAGTACTTCAGAGACGCTTGGCTTAGTCCTGCCATCATCGCCGGATATCAGCTCCTTCACGTAGAGCCCTCCCTGACAACGCACTAAGAGTTCGATCCTGTTGCTGTCGAGTTTTTTTGCCCTCATCTCATATACCTTCTTCACTCTTAACTTGTCGGCGCGGCGGTGTAATACCCTTTTTGGGGTGTATTGATTTATAAGACACCCATTAAAGCTTTTCTCTATTTTTTCGAGGTCCCCTTCGGTGATCTCCCTATCCACAACCACCAGTGCACGGTAGCTCTTCTCGGCGACCTTTGCCCTTTCCTTCAGGCTCCTTACTGTCTTCTTGTCAGAAAAAGCCAGCCCCAACACTTCGACTTTCCCCTCAGCCCTCCTGTTTATTTCATCCTCGAGCTCCTTTAGATCAACTCTTCTCATCCTGGGCTCCTTTATCTCTACCACAAAAGGTCTTCCGTTACCAATAACGATGGCATCCACATCTTCTCTGCCGGCCCCGTGGAACTTTGCGGATTTACCCCCGGTCCTTTCCAGTACAGGACCGACTATGATCTCTTCCACTGATGTCGGGTAGATCTTACCAGTCCCATGACATACCTCGCATCCCCTTCCCCTGCAGTGCACGCAGTCCCACTTGGACTGAGGGATCCCCCTAACGAGCTTACGGTACCTGCCCGATATGTAGAGGGGCATTGGTCTCACAGATATCTTGGGGCCAGGCACCTCGACAAGCACTACAACGTCTGGCTTTTTGAACTCGA
The DNA here is from genome assembly GCA_004347955.1 of Thermoproteota archaeon. GTDB lineage: Archaea > Thermoproteota > Methanomethylicia > Methanomethylicales > Methanomethylicaceae > WYZ-LMO10. The sequence goes on from QNVH01000047.1 coordinate 4,096, forward strand.
CGACCTTTCCTGTAATTCTGGAGACCTCTTTTCCTATCTCCCGGCTGCACTCCATCCTCATGGACTCCCCGAATTCAATACCAAACTCTGCCCTGATCTTGTCCTCTCTCTCAGCCAAATCTCCAGACACCCTTACGCCTATCAAAAAGTTGTCATAATCTAGCCCCTCCAGTGCCTTGGCGACACCTTCCGCATATTCTCCTATCCTCTCCATAAGGCCTCCGCAGATAGCGCACTCCTTTCCTTCGACCTGAAGTCCAAGTACGTTGGCTGCTGGCTGAAAAAGACCATTGTTGATTAAGGTCTTCAGCAGTTCGTCACCCCCGCCCTTAACGAGTTCTCTGTGACCCTCGAGTGCAAGGACTAACTTTATTGCCCTGCCCCTCTCCCTGTTGGTCACCCCTTTGACCAGACCTCCGAACTGCCTGCCAAGGCAACTGTCGCAAAGAGTATACTTGGATAGCATCCTCCTGGCATCATCAAGGACCAACTGAGACCACCTTTTTGTTCAACCGCCATCTGCTTTTATCAACGCCCATATAAAAATAGGTGCCCCTTTAAGCCCAAAAGACCCTCCCAGTACCCGGGACGGCAAGCCGAAATCCCCCGTAGTGCAGACCTTTCCGCTCAAAATTTTACCAACTAGCGCAGAAAGCCCGCACCCTTCAGGGGTGGGAGGATGTCAGCATTTCGATTTCCGGTCCACCTTATTGTTCAAAACTACGACCGCCTGATCGGGTAGCAAGTCGACCCTTCCAAGGTTAACAGGGAGGAACCCTAACTTACTCAGCCTATCCTCGATCCCTAGATTGGGGTAACCAAAAACTGCAAAGAACTCTTGGGGCAGTTCTTCCACCCTGCCATAGGCCCCTGAATAATAAAGCTTTGCCCCCCTCGCACTGCAAAGAAACTCATCGATGTCTATCCTCTTGGCAGATATGCCTCTCATAACCCTGCCCTCTCCTCTCTCAAAACCCGCCCTCAAGATCCCAGCCAATGACTGTTCGTCAGGTCTCACATTCCTCATGCTCTTCCCCTCAAATGTTACACAGATCTCTTCATCGAATATTATGTGGGCTCTCGCATCTGGGCGGACCCCATGGGAAAGAAGCATGGCTCCGACCACAAACCTTGTGGCAACTCCCAACTCTTCTGATCGGAGTATTTTGGACGGGACTAAAAGGGCGGTCTCTCGCAAAAATTTTACCTCGCCGTGAAGATGCCCTTGAGCCCCTGCATCCTCTTCTGCTTCTTCACGAGCTGCTTTATGTACTTCTTGCTGATCTTGTACTGTGTCAGCAGCTCCTTTAGGTCCTTTGTGGTGGTTCCAGACCCCCTTGCTATCCTTCTCGCCCTGGAACCATCTATGATGTGGGGCTCTGTAAGCTCCTCCTCAGTCATTGACTGCATTATGACCATCCACTTCTTCATCTTCTCCTCCGTGAGGTCGATAGACTCCTTAGGTAGATTCATCCCGAACCCGGGTATAGCCTGTAAAATCTTGCTGAACGGTCCCATCTTCCTCATGGCTTGCATCTGCGCGTACAGGTCCTTCAGTGTGAACCTCCCAGAGGCTATCGCGCTCATTGTATCCTTGCCGGTCTTGGAGATCTCAGCCTCCTTGAACTTCTCGACGAGGCTCTCTATGTCCCCCATTCCAAGGAGCCTGCCGACGAACCTCTTTGGGTTGAAGACCTCTATCTCCTCTATTCCCTCGCCTGTACCGATGAACCTTATAGGCGCCTTTGTCGCCACCACCGCTGAGAGAGCTCCTCCCCCTCTGGCTGACCCGTCGAGCTTCGTGAGGAGTATGGTCCCGATCTTTGTTGCACTGTTGAATGCCTCGGCCTGCTGGGCAGCCTGTTGACCTATTGTGGCATCCAAGACCAGTATGATCTCGTCCGGCTTTACAGCCTCGGCTACTTGGCGCATCTCCTCAATAAGGGCACTCTCGTTCTTGTGCCTGCCCGCAGTGTCTACTATTATAATCTCTGTGCCGCTCTCCTTCAACTTCTTCACGCCATTTACCGCCAGCTCCACAGCGTCCTTCGCATCCCTCTCACCATAAAAGGCAACGCCTGCCTTCTCCGCGAGTTGCTTCAGCTGGTCGTACGCCCCTGCTCTGAAGTTGTCCGCGCAGACCAGCCCCACAGAGTAACCCTGCTTCTTAAATAACCACGCGAGTTTCGAAGCGCTCGTGGTCTTGCCGGACCCTTGGATCCCTACCAAGAGCAGTATGGTCGTCTTGCCTTTCGGGTACTTTGGGGGTTGCGGTCTCTCCCCCCCTAGCAGCGAGACCAACTCGTCGTAGACTACCTTTACAGCCAGCTCCCTTCTCGTTATGCCTGGCGGGAGCTCCTCTTCAAGGATCTTCTTCTCTATGTTCTTTGAGAGATCTAGTACCAGCCTAACATTCACATCTGACTGTAGGAGCGCTCTTTGTATGTCCCTTACGAGCTCCTTGACGACCTTTTCATCAACAACCGGGGCTCTAAGCACCTTCTTAACAGCGCTGCTTATCGAGCTCCCCAGACTCTCAAGGACCATCTATTACACCTTAAAAATTAAATTGGATTGATTTGGATTTAAAAACTTCAAATGATCTGATTACTTTACCCTGACGATGTGCTTCTCGTTCAGGATGTCCCAATACTCCACCTCAACGCCAGGGGCTAGCTTCGAGAGGATCTCCTCATCGGTTGGTTTCTTTATCTCAAAAGTTTCGTATGTCCCAAGGTCCATCAGCTGGACGGTGTCTGGCATCACAGATATCACCTGAGCCGCCTTCTTCTCAACTATGGGCACATCTACCCTCTGGTCTGCGGGCGCCACAAGATTCCTCTTCACACCGTCAAAGATCCCCACAGCGACAACCCTGGCCTTAGCCGAACCATGCTTGCCTGTCTTCGACTTCTCCATAGAGACAACTCTGCAGGGCACATTATCAATAACCACAAAACTACCTTCCTTAAGGCTTCCGATCTCAACGGGCTTTGTTGACATTTTCCATCCCTTCAAGTCTTTAAATAAATATGGGTAAATAAATCTTATCTGTTTACTCAGTTCGTTTGAATTGCGCAGACGCACCGAACAAGCTAAAAACTCTTATAGGCTGAAAGATATAGATCTCCGACATATTTTGGTGAGCGCCTTTGTGTGATTGGTGCATGAAGCATGGCGCCGGCGGAAAATGGTACATGAACGCTAAGAATTACTCAAACGAGCTTGCCGAGGCAATGAACGCCCAAGAGTACCTCAGGGAGCAGTGGAAGGCCTTCGAGATGGTATACATTCGGAGGATAATGGGCATAACCTCCATCGACCTGGGCTACAAGCTCCAGCTACCGATAATCGGCCGGATACTCAGGTGGAGCGCAGAGAGGATGATACACAGCGAGGGAAAGCACAGGAACCCTGTCAGGGCTGACGGGCACTTCGGTCAGGTTATCCCACTGGAGGAGGCAAAGGTAATATTGGGGAATCTAGCTGCCGAGCCCATTATAGAGAACTACTGCATGTGCAGGTGGATGCAGAGGGGGATAAAGGAGGCTTGCTGCATCAACTTCGGCCTACTCTCAGGCGTGATCGAGAAGCTTCCGCGTTTCATACCTAAGGACACCAAGTACCGACTGGACCGGGACGAGGCTATCGCCCGCATCGAAGAGCACAACAAGAAGGGATACGTTGCCACAGTCTGGTTCCAGCCAGTCCCCTACATTAACGCCATATGCTCGTGTGAGAATCCTGAATGTGGCGGTCTCCGTCTAAGGAATGATTTCGGTCTCCACACGGTCTACAAGGGAGAGTATGTTGCTGAGGTGGATCCAGACAGGTGCCAGGCATGCGGCACGTGCGTGACAAAATGCCAGTTTGGTGCGCTCCGCCTTGTCCATTCTCTTAAAAGGGTCATAGTGGACATAAACAAATGCTTCGGCTGTGGAGTATGCAGGCACGCATGCAAGTACGATGCGATAAATTTAGTGCCCCGTGAGAATTATCCAGCCCTGAGGGGTGTGTACTGATTGTTCCCGAAGAAGAGCCCAAAGGTGACCATAGACTACACCAAATGCGGCGAGAAGGGCCAGATGGACCCAAGGGACTGCGCCAAGTGCCTGAGGGTCTGCGACCCCGCAATATTCATTCTACACGAATCTCCCAACATGCCAATAGACCCCGTAGACCCAAAATACTGGCGCATAACTCCAGTTTGGCTATCACTATGCAACATGTGCATGAAGTGCGTCAAGGTGTGCCCTCTTGGCGCTATAACCGTAAGCAGATGAGCCGCACAAAACTACTAAAGTTGTCCAAACAACACTTTTGATGCTTATTTAACAAAATTCAAAATTTGAGGTCGCCGTTTGGAGGAAGGGATAGATTGAAAGGCAAAGTGATTGGTGGAATAATCTTAATCCTGATTATTGGTTTTAGCTTCTACGGTTACCAGGTTTATACAGCGATGGAACAGATCGAAGTTACAAAGGTATCCTTAGCATCACTCGAACTTCAAGGTTTCCCAATTCCATCAAAGATTCTCTTACAAGTTGATCTGTACGTGAAAAATCCAACGTCTACTTCTGTGGAGATAGATAAATTATCCTACANGGTCTACGTCAACGACAAGTTTGCCACGGAGGGCACCAAATATTCTATCTTGATACCTGCCAATAGCGTAACGCCTCTTAGGATCCCCGCGGAAATTACAACATCAGACATGCTTAATCTCATAGCTTCGCTCATAAAAGAGGGTAAGAAAAGCATAAATGTGGATATAAAAGGAGTGATTGANNTACCNATAAAGTTTTTTGGAGTAGTAAAGACCGTATCGATCTCGTTACCATTTGAAGTATCACAAACTTACGCCCTTCCCTAGTCCGGAGCCCCATAAAAAACTCCCCCTGCATAATGGCTTAGCTTCTCTATACTCTGGCTGCTACAAAGAGAGTTTGGTTTTTAATTAAATTAGTTTAATTTTCATAATTTTATTATGTAATATTTACAAATTACAAAG
>QNVH01000048.1 GCA_004347955.1 Thermoproteota archaeon
ATTCCCAAGCCAGGTCAAAGGGGTAGGACTGAGAGGCGATCCTGCCCAGTAAGCTCCTATGGCGTAGGCCTTCGTGGGTTCAAATCCCACTCCCCGCACCAGATTGGGGGATCCCATCAACTCAACATTAAAATCGACCTTAATTGGCTCACATTACAGTAAGTTTGCTTGCAGTAAGAGCATCGAATTTACAGTAATAAGATTTCAAGGAACTTTCATAAGACTTATCGATCTGTACAAATACCCAAAACATGACATAAAATATTTAGGAAACGATCGAGGAAAATATTGTAAGAATAGGGGATTAGCTGTTTGGGTCTGACGCAAGGACAACTGAAACTGATCGAGCTGGATGAGAGAGTGAAAATTTTTAGGACCCATGTTATCACATTATACAACCTATTCAAAACTAACAGTCTCTGGGCTCCAAGTCTCGAAGAGATGATACAAAAAGTGATAGAAGTTTACAAGGCGATCAGAAAGGATATCATGTCTTTCTTTAGTGACGACCCCGCTTTCGGAAGCATCCCCTCGGGAGAGAACCTTAAAGCGGAGCCTCACACGCTTTTAATCCTATCCTCATATACTGATCTTTTATTAGATCTTTTAAAAGACAAAAAATCGTTAATGCTGGGAATGGAAAACATACCTTACCAGACAACAGGGACGAATGGATCCTCTCTCAACAAAGCCCCCTGCNGTTGATCATGGAGGCTTTATCTGGAGCAGAATGCCGTCACTCCTNTGCCTGCTGTTGCATATGTGGGTTGGCTTTCGAATCACTANTGAAGAAATAATGCAAAATNTTCTTGAGTATGCCAGCCTCACTGATGGAATAAAATCGCTTGAAGGAGGCGGGGAAGATCAAGGAAGAACTATAAGCCCCTCTTGGATTTGAAAAAGTACTACCGCGACAGGATATCGGAGCACGTTACTTCAGAGATAGCCACAGACGAAAGAGCTAGGCTCTTTCTATTGGCGCCTTCTGATACAAAATAAAACCTAAAATATCATTTTAAAATAATAAGACGATTAAAAAAATATAAAAAATGAAACCATCACAATGCTATCAGAGCTTTGAGATCTTCTCCAAGTCCACATCCGTAACAAATCTCAGCGACTTAAACCCTGCTGGTTTTACGCCTTTAGGATAGTAGTTTGCTATTTCCTCTGCCTCCTTCGTCAGCGCTGCCACATCATCCCTCGACAGATAGCTAATGTCGAATTTCCTGAGACCACACAAGAGCTGCTTTATTCCAGTCGCTAACCTGTCCTGTATGTAGGTGTATACTCCTATCGCCCCTGTTTCAATGAGCTTGACATATCCTTGCCCGTACTTCTCCTTGAGCGCCTGTGCCGTGACGAATAGTCCTTCCAGAGTCCCCCTTTGATTCGACCTGTCAGTCCCGCCAGGTGTGCCCTGATCCAAGGCATTGCCTGTCCCTCTTTTTTCCTTCATCTGCCTCACTAATGTCTTGGCAACCATAACCGCGGCTAGGGGTGCCCTCGACATGCCCACAGCTCTAACGTATGGGGCGCCCAAGGACAGTGCCTTAACCACATGATCTTCCAGGGTTATCCCCCCTGCTATCACCAGCGGCGGCGTTATCAACATTCGCTCAAACTCAAAGAAACAACACAGTCCGTGGATTAATGACTCTAGGTAGTAGGTTGGTATCCCCCACTCATTCATCATTCTCCAGGGGCTCATCCCTGTTCCTCCCCCTGCGCCGTCGAAAGTCATGAAGCTAAGTTCCGTCATAGCCCCGAGCCTCAGTGCGTACGCTATATCAAACGGCCTGTAAGGTCCATCTTTAAAGGATATGTGTTTCACACCCGCGCTCCTCAGCTTATCCACAAGTTCGAGAAATCCTTCCCTCGTGAACTGCGGAGTCTTGGAGTGCCTCTCGAATGCCCTGAGCAACCCGGACCTGTAAGCCTCTTGGACCTCTTTGTCTTCTGGGTCCGGGTATACAAAATATCCTCTCTTCTTAAGCTCTAGAGCCTTGTCCAGGCTCTCAACCTTTACCTCCCCGCCTATGTCCTTGGCTCCCTGCCCCCTCTTGATCTCTATCAGGTTAACTTCGAGCTTCGAAGCAACATACTCGCCAACACCGAACTCGGCGTCATGGGGGTTCAACTGCACACCGATCTCTCCATAACCGTCATACCAGTCCCTGAAAGCCCTGACCCTAAACTCCATGTCTGGAGACCTGATCACCTTGTTGTTGATCCAGTCCCACTCAGCGTCCATGTCCATCCCGCACACGTTCTCACCAACAATGGCTATACAGCCTGATATCGCAGCGCCCCCAGCAAGACCTTCCCAGTTCCTCCTTGCTACATCCGTAGATCCCATTGCCGAGATCAATATTGGGTTCCTCAGCCTTATCCCGTCCAACTCCATCTCAATATTTACATTGGGGAATATGGTCTCCTTTCCCTCCTCAATCCCTTCGGTGTAAAGCGTCTCTCCAAGTATAGTCAAGTGGGAGAAGTCAACCGGGTAGTCCTTCTGGGAGGCGGCAGTAGCCTTCCCGAAGGGTTGGGGATAAATTACCTCCCTGCCGCGATAAGCAGACCTGCCCACCTCACACAGACCAGGGCATCCCTCCTCGCAGACAACACACATCCCGCTGAATGGCGAGACGTCCCTGATCCTGTTTGTGGTGGCTGTCGCGGCACTTGCTCCAGGTCTTCCATGCGCCATAGGTTTAATACATATACAAAACAATTTAAAAATCTTTTTATTTATTATTAATAATAATTGCCTTTTTATTATTAATGTTTATTATCTATTATTATCCTGTTAAAGGATTTTTAAGTCCATTGGCTGATTCGCCCCCGTTGGAGCCCCGTAATGGCAATTCTCTCTTTAGGCTGAGTTTTCGACTTCGAGATTGCGGATGGAAATCCACAAAAATTATCTTTAACCACTGGGGTATATTCTCTTATGAAGACCTTTGAAAACCTAATAAAAGCGTACGTGGGTGAGAGCCAGGCGCGAAACCGTTACACATTCTATGCAAGTATAGCCCGTAAAAAAGGATATGAACAGATCTCAGAGATATTCGAGATAACCGCAATGAACGAAAAGGAACACGCCGAGACATTCTTCGAGCTCGCTCAGACCTTTAAGGGAGACCTTCAGGAGATCAAGGTAGAGGCTCCCGTCCCGCTGGTTCTAGGAGACGTGGTTGAAAACTTGAAATCCGCTATAGCCGGAGAGCATTACGAGAACAGCGAGCTGTATCCTGAATTCGCAAGGGTTGCGAGGGAAGAGGGGTATTCGGAGATTGCCGAACGGATAGAGGCAATTATAGAGGCCGAAAAGCACCATGAAGAGAGGTACAGGAAGCTGCTTTCTTTGGTCGAGCCGGGCAAGTTCTTCAAGAGGGACGAGCCTATCGTTTGGGTCTGCAGGAAGTGCGGCTACGTCCACTACGGGAGGGAGCCCCCAGAGAAGTGTCCTTCTTGCCATCACGAGGCCGCCTACTTCCAGAGAAAATGCGAGGAATACTAAGTGACGCCCTCCACCCATAAAAATGGGTGGTTACCATTTTTTTCTCTACCTCTTAATATGTTGTGCTTAAAGAGTCAATATTGATGGCGTTCTGCTGAAGGCTCCTATACAAAAGTTTCCCGCCCCATTCGTTCCCTCTACCTTTGAACTTTTTCTTTCCCAAGGTATAGTTCTTTCAAGTCAATTTTTCATGACCAAGGGTGTTCCTAACCGTTTTTTAGATTTGGAACTTCTCATTGATGCAAGATATTTTTATTATTACTTCTTTTTTACATATATTTGGCATTGTTTCGCCTACTTAATCAGGTGACCCTACTGTTACTGATGTAAAGGATGGGAGCTCAACACTTGAAGATCCCTCAGTATGTAAAGGAGGTCCTTGAGGCTGTCCAAAAGGAGCGGCGATTGGTCGTTGCCACATCTTCCAAATCTGCTGTACCTAATGCCGCGCCGATTGGCATCCTCCGATTTGTGGACGACGAGACTCTCCTGATCGTTGACAACTACTTCCTCAAAACTGGAAACAACCTAAAGAAGAACCCCTATGTCGCCATATCTGGCTGGCATATGGAAGAGAAAGAAGGCTCTCTCTCCACTAAAGCCGCCTACCAGCTTAAAGGTCAAGCTAGGGTGGAATCTTCAGGAGATCTTTACGAAAGGGTCAAGGCAGAGATAAAGTCAAAGCGGCCAGACTTGCCAGTTAGGGCAATCGTACTCATAAAAGTGGAAGAGATCTACGACGTGAAGCCCGGTCCAAACGCAGGAAAGCGGATAGTCTAGTCATAACTTTTTAAACTTTGACCTAAGAACGCTAAAAACTCCAATCTCGTTAATTTTTTCAAACCAACTTTTTCTATTTTTATTAATATTGATACCCAAAGATCCCACTAATTGAGGATGGTTAGTTAACATCCAGTTTCCCTCCCGAATTCTGGAAAAATTTATTAAACGGTTATATCAACAATTAAAGGAGGCTATGTAAAATGGTGTCAGTAAAAGTGGATCACGAGAAATGTAACGGGGACGCGATCTGCATCTCAGTCTGCCCGACCAACGTTTTTGATCTTAAGGACAATAAGGCGGTGGCAACCAGAGAACAGGATTGCATCCTCTGTATGGCATGTGTATCTCAGTGCCCGACACAGGCGATAACAGTCCAAGAATAAGGCTCGTGAACTGGTACTGGAACAAGAACAAGAAAAAGCACTGAGACTAAAACAAAAGATAACGCTCATCTCTTCTTTCTCACTTTTTTGTAATACTCGCATTCTCCGTTTATCGAGCATATTTCGCACTTGGGTCGGATAGGCTTACATATTGATCTGCCGAAGCTCACAAATCGGTCGTTCAACACTCTCCATAACCTCTTTGGCACCACNTCTTTTAACCTCGTTTCGGTCTCTTCTGGCGTCTTTGTTTTGACAATGCCTATCCTGTTGGCGATCCGGTGCACATGTGTGTCCACCGGTATGGCATCCATCCCATAGCCGTAGACAAGGACACAGTTCGCGGTCTTCCTTCCCACANACGGCAGCCTCAGCAGCTCCTCCATGTCGCTTGGAACGACTCCGCCGTACTTGTCCCTGATGATCTTTGCGACCTCCACAACACTTCTGCTCTTTGACCTGTAGAACCCTACTCCCTTTATGAGCTCCTCGACCTCTTCAGGGCTTGCCGCAGCCAAGTCCTTTACCCCCTTNAACCTCCCGAATAGCTTATTCACGGCCTCTTCGGTCCTCTCGTCCTTCGTCCTTTGCGAGAGTATCGTGCCTATGAGTACGACAAAAGGGTCCCCGTGACGTTCTTTGAGGTCCCTAAGGGCAGTCTTATTATCCCCGTTGAGCATCTTTTCAACTTCAGATATGATCTTTTCANCTTCCATTTTAGGCACCAGCAAGCTTAATATTGGATACCGGGCAAGACTTATCTGTGAATTGTAATGCCCGAGGATCTACCAAAGAGATGGCAAGCGGAGGATAAAAAGCCCATCGCTGACAAAATAAAAGAACAAATCAGCCCTCCGCCGCCGCTCAAGGAGAGGCTGGAAGTGGCAAAGAGGCGCCTCTCTGAGGAGATAAGCTCGCTAGAAAGGATCTCGAAGAAACTCGAGGCAAAAGACCGGGCCCTCTACGAGGCAATACTTAAGGCTTATGAGAACCACGACAATCAGAGGGCGGNCTCTCTCGCGGGCGAGCTTGCCGAATTGAGGAAAATTGAGAGTAAGGCCCAGTACGGNAAGTACGCCCTCGAGAGGGCCTACGCCAGGATAGAGGTAGCTAAGGACTTTGGGGAAATCGCCGCGGCAATGGTTCCTGTGAACCAGATACTTAGGCATGTAAAGGGGACTTTGTCAGAGTTTCTACCAGCCTCTAGCACCGCCCTNGGAGAGCTATCTGCGTTCATGACCGAGACAATGACCTCATTCGCAAATATCTTGGGCGACGCCTCGCTGTACTCCCCAACAAGTGATGAGGCAGAGAAGATATTAAAAGAGGCCGCTGCGGTGGCGGAGAGCAGACTGAAAGAACGACTACAGCTGGGCGGAGAGAGTCAGGAGCTCAAGGAGTAGTCGGCAAAAACCCCAGTTCCCGCAGCCTTAGGGCGGGCCACTCAGGTGATCACTATAACTTCCTTATCTGTCGTGAGAAGGGTGTGCTCTGCCTGCGCTACCGCCTTTCCACTCCTCTCAACCAATACTGGATACTCGTAGAGGAAGTGCTCTGATATTAAGCGTTCCGTCAAATTATAGCCGCTGAGGTTGGATACCCACCTCCTGGCAAATGGCAGTGTCTTGTAACTTTTAATCAGATCCTCAAAATAGCTCCTGGCGGGCTGGTCTTTTGGTCCCTTCAACTTGACCACATGAAGGATGTTCCCAGGCAACCCATTCACTACCTCTCCCGCGGCATCAGGCAGCGTCACAAATGGCTCGATGGCATACAAGGACCATGCCTCGAATTTGCCGCTGTCTCTAGTTGCGACGTTCGGGACGCTCACCCCCGCATGAATGGTGTATCTCGAGATCTGGTGCCCAGTGAGGTTTGATATCGGCTTAAACCCGTGGGACTTAATGGTCCTCTCAACTACTGTTCCCACATCCGAGATCCTTCCGCCCACTCTCACAGTTTCGAGGGCTCTCTCAAGCGCCTCCTCCGCCACACCTATCATCTCCTCGTAATCTGAGCCCAGCGATACCGTCACGGCAGAATCCGCCACAAATCCATCAACATGAGCCCCCAGGTCCACCTTCACGAGCGCCCCCCCACGGATGATCGTCTCATCCCCTGGGGGCGATGTGTAGTGGGCGCCTATGTTGTCTATACCTACGTTGCATGGGAATGCGGGCTCCCCGCCCAACCTCCTGATCTCTTCCTCGACTCTCTCACAGATCTCCAAAACTCTGGTACCTTCACGCACGATTGATGCTGCCCTCCCCCTCACTTCTTTGACTATCTTTCCCGCCTTGAGTATGCACTCGACCTCTTCTTCTGTGAACATAACCGACTACCCCATCAGCAACCGCTCACTTCTCCTCCAGGCTTTTTATCTGAACACATGAGTACGATTTAGGATGTACTCGCCGACAGGGTTAAAAACACTTCTCCTCAAATTGAGTAGAGTGGTATCTATGTGCGTTCTTGGCAAAGATAAACTCATAGAGCTGAACCAAAAGTACAATATTATAACCCCTTTCAATGAGGCGCAGCTCGACGGCGACAGCTACATCCTCACGGTTGGGCAAGACACAACGCTGCATTACCTCGAACACCAGAACGTCATCTCCCACGAGATAGTTTTCACTCCCCCCAATTGCATAGCCTACCTCACGGCCAAGAGCAGGTACGGGAGGATGGGTCTCTCTTTCCTTAACGCCGCCAAGGTCCACAGCGGGTTCTGCGGGAGGCTGGCTCTTGAGATTGTCAACCTGAGCAATGACAGGAGACCTATAACAATTAGGAAGGGCGATCCATTCATGCACATCGAGTTCATCACTAGGGAGGGCGCACCCTCTCCATATGAGGGGGAGTACCAGTTCCAGTACATGACCAACGAGGAGATAAACCAATACCTCCCCATACTCAGGCGCACGATCCCAAACTTCGAGGCCCTCTCAAAACTGTGGCTGAAGAAGAAGTTGAACCACTAACCTGATAGAGCATGATCTACTCCGTGAACTTCCAGAGCTCGTCTCCGACATGATGTACGTTCTTAACGGCTTTTCCTTTCTTTTTCTCCCTGATGTCCTTAGGATCCATCAGCATTATGCCGACCGCCAGTGGTTTCCTGTACTTCTCCTCGACGACCACGGCAACACTCCCAGAGAGCGCCCTGTCGTCCACTTCCCTTATACCAGGCGCCATGACGTCTGCCCCGTTGACTATGAAGGGCACAGCCCCCATATCCACGACCACTTTTGGCAGTGTGTCAATGATCTCCTGGCAGGCGCGCAGGCAGGGCACAAGAATTTCCTTCATGCGGAAGAGGAGGGGTCTGCCATCCTGCAAATACACGATCTCCCCCTTTGAAGTCTCGAGCAGCTCAATGGGTCTCTTCCTGTCAAGCACCTCGTAAACGAATGGGTACTTATCTCTGACCTCTTCAAGTAATTCCTTCTGCTCTTTAGAGCTCAGAGGGTGCCTCTTTTTTATGATCAATTTCAATATCTCCGATAGGCTTAAATAACGTCTCTCATAAACCGAGATTGCTAATTAACCTTTACGGCAGGAATGAGTCATGAGTGAATATGGTGCCACCGAAATGCTCACGGAATCCCTTGGCTCCTTCGTCTTGGTCAAATTAAAGGGGGGGAGGGAGGTACGTGGGCTGATGAAGAGCTTCGACCAACACTTGAACCTAGTTCTGGAGAATGCTGAGGAACTGATGCAGGACAGAGAGCCCAAGAAACTCGGGACAATAATTGTCCGAGGAGACAACGTAGTAATAGTATCACCATCACCGAGGTGAGCTGAATGAAGGGCACAACTTCTATGGGAAGAATGGGACGTGGCAAGACACACATCACTTGCAGAAGGTGCGGTCGTCACAGCTACAACATAAGAAAGAAGTTCTGTGCTGCATGCGGCTACGGAAAGACTCCCAGGCGAAGGGATTAGAGGGGGCTCATTTTTGTCAACAGAAAAGGAGAAATTGCCCCTCTCGGAATTTTACAGGGTAATAGACTACATCACAATATCCAAGTCCCAGAAGTGGTGGTCTGCTGCAGTTCTGACNGAGGCTTACGGTAAGAGGACGGTGGCCCTCTACCTCTGGACCAACAAGAACGGCAAATGGACACGTAAGCACAAGTANGTGATCAGCAGCAAAAACGACTGGGCGACTGTGAAGAACGCCGTCGAAGCCCTCCTCGAGAAGATCTCTCAATAAAAAACAAAAGAGTAACGTTAAAAAAGGGCTTCACTAAAAAAA
>QNVH01000049.1 GCA_004347955.1 Thermoproteota archaeon
AAGGGAAAGCCCTGATCCGCCTGCTGAGAAGAGGACTCTACTGGTAGAGATACCAGCAAGCCTCATCGTTGAAGCAGGAAGCCCCTTGCGATAGCGAGGGGTAGTTCACATGAACGCGGAACCTGTAATGAAGTTCTGATATGGAACCAATCGAAAGAGTCTTCTGCTGCACAAATATCGAGTGCNAATTTTTTCCCGTCATGGCCACTCTCACCTTGGGCGCGCTCAAGATTCTGCTTCGATGTGGCTTCATAGCAAACTATATTTTGTCCATACAACCAAGATTCTCTTGTAATCCATCCTGTCCTCCTGGGCGGGGTTAACTGCGAGGAAGAGATGAGAATGGAAGTAGAAGGGCANTTCAAATCCACCTATCCAATAGAAGAGCCGTATGTTTATGCCGCGATAATAGAGGACCCTGCCACAAAGGAGGTGACTTATAGAGTAATCGAGCCGACCCTTACNCCAGAAGATAAAACGCTCTTGGAGAAGCTTAAGAAAATATTCCTCGACGAACTTGACGTCGACATATCAGACATGAGCAAGGAAAAAGCCCGTGCCATAATAGAGGAGAAGATCCGAAAAATCATAAAGAACTACAGGATGAAGGTTGATGAGGGGTTGCTCAAAAAGATCTTTTATTACATCAACAGGGACTTCCTGGGTTTTGAGAAGATCGACCCCCTGATGAAGGATCACTTCATAGAAGACATATCATGCGATGGTGTGGGCGTCCCGATTTATATCTGGCACAGGGAATACGAGTCTATAAAGACAAACCTGAAGTACGAGAATGAGGAGGAGCTCAACAGGTTTGTAGTCAGGCTTGCATACATGTGCGGGAAGCACCTCTCAATCGCAGACCCCATACTGGACGCATCACTTCCCGATGGCAGCAGGGTGAACGCCACATTCGGCTCTGAGATATCTAGAAAAGGCACAACGTTTACTATAAGGAGGTTCAGGGCAGATCCGCTCACAATAGTGGACCTGATCCAGCTTGGCACTCTCTCACCAGACCTGGCGGCGTACCTTTGGTTTGCCATCGAGAACAAGAGCTCAATACTCATAGCGGGGGAGGTTGCCTCTGGAAAGACCACTATGCTGAACTGCACATCCATGTTCATAAGACCTGACATGAAGATCGTTTCCATAGAGGAAACACCTGAGCTGAACCTGCCTCACACCAACTGGATCCCGATGGCAACTAGGACGGGATTTGGGCGGAAGGCAGGCGACATCACGCTCTTTGAGCTGCTGAAGAACGCGCTGAGGCAGAGACCGGACTACATAATCGTGGGTGAGGTCAGGGGGGAGGAGGCATACACGCTCTTCCAGGCATTGGCGACGGGGCACGGCGTTCAGGCAACGATACACGCAGATACCCCGGAAAAGGTCATAAACAGGCTCGAATCCGAGCCCATGAACGTCCCAAGACCGCTGATTGGGCTGCTCGACATAATAATGGTGCAAGGGAGGGTGAGGATCGGGGAGAAGCCCGCCAGGAGGACCCTCAGGCTCTCGGAGATAAAGGGATATGACGCTCAGACCAAGGAGATCTACCTGAACCACATCGCGACGTGGGACCCTTCTACTGATCGCCAAATCCTAGAGGGAGAGAGCGAGGTCCTCAAGAGGATCGCGGAGAGGAAGGGGATGACAATCGAGGATGCGAAGTCAGAGGTGAATAAGAGGAAGGTAATTCTAAACTGGATGTTGAAGAAGGGAATGAGGCGTTATCTCGAGATAGGGAGCATCCTGAGGGAATATTATGCAGATAGTGAGAGGCTCTTCAAACGCGCCCTGGTGGAAAGCTTTTCATGAAGGCCGCCATGACTTGCAGGTCCTCCCCGAGGGGTTGTAGATGAAGAGGCGCCTTAAAGTCAAATTGCCCAGCCTTTCTGCCCTGGCTTTCAGGCTTTTTGGAAGATGGTCCGAGCTGATACAGGTCTACTTCGAGGATCTGGAGGTCGACATAAAGAGGGCGGGAATGAAGATCTCCCTCCCAAGGTATATCAGCAGGATCTTTATGGTCAGCATGATCGCGTTCATATTATCCTTCCTGACCTCGCTGCTGATCCTTGTGACTAGGGCCGCCCCCCTCTATGCCATTACGGGGAGTGCTGGTATTGGTTCTTTCAGCCGCAGTGGCTTTCTGGGTCATGTACACCCTGCCGACAATCCTCGCAAGCAGCAGGAAGGGTAGGGTTGAGAGGGCGCTCAACTTCGTTGTGAACTACATGGCTATACTCTTGTCTTCTGGAATCGCCCCTGAGAGGGTCTTTAAGAGCATCGCGGAATCCGATGTAGACCCGGTGATAAGGGATGAGATAGCAGACGTGGTTAGGAGGATGGAGGTTACGGGCGAGGACTTCTACACGGCGCTACGGAGGAAGGCGGAAGAAACGCCTTCAAGGCAGTTCTCCGACCTCTTGAAGGGGATTCTGATGGTAAGCAAGACCGGAGGTGACCTGAGGAGATACATCTACACGCAGGCAAGATACTTCATGAGGGCGAGGCGGGTCGCGTTAAAGAAGGGGCTTGACCAGCTCGGGGTTCTTGCGGAGGTATACGTCACGGCGGGGATAGTTATGCCTTTGGTTGTAGTAATAATGCTCTCGACGATGTCTCTGATAGGGGGCGGGGGGTTGAATCTTATCCTGTGGCTATACTTTACGACCTTCCTGCTCATCCCGGTGATATCGGTGGTTCTGCTATTGTTGATAGATGTAACAGTTCCTAAGGAGGAGTAGCGATGCCATATGTAAAGAAGAGGGAAAAGTACGCATTGTACGCTGTGAGCATCGCGGCGGGCTTTGTCGTGGGGCTTACGGGCTATTTTGTGAGCCTCGTTAACCTGAGGCTGGGGGACTACATAATGGTTATCGCGATGATCATAGTCCTGTTTCCAACAGCCTCTCTCGATTACCTGGAGTTCAGGTGGAGGAATGCCATTGAGGACAGGATGCCTGATATCCTCTACGATATAGCTGAGGGGCAGCTCTCTGGGATGAGCTTCATCAGAGCCCTGCAAAGCGCCGCCTCAAAAGATTATGGAGTGGCATCAAGAGAGCTAAGGCGCGTCCTATCCCAGGTAAAGCTTGGTCTGAGCCTTGAAGAGGGGTTCAAGGGCTTCGCTGAGAGGGTCGACTCAAAGCTTGTTAAAAAAGTGAGCCTCGTCATATCCGAGACGAGCAGGTTCGGCGGGGACGTTTCCAAGGTTATCAGAAGTTTGGCAGACTACATAAAAAGCATCAGGCTAATCAACCAGGAGAGGAGGGCAACGATGCGGATGTATGTGGGCGTGACTTACATCGCCTTTGGGGTGCTTGTAGTGACAATAATGATACTTTTAAACCAGTTCTTCATGCCGATAATCGGGCTGAGCGGGACGGTGCTCTTCAGGGCGCAGGCAGGGTATGAGGAGTACAGGAGGATCTTCTTTTACCTGACAGTAATTCAGGCAATATCTTCGGGACTGGTGACAGGTAAGATGGGAGAGGGAACAATCTCTGCCGGGCTGAAGCATGTTGTGATAATGCTATTTCTAACACTCCTGGTATACGCCGTCATGATAATCTGAGCTAAACTGGGTCACATATGCCATCAGATCCGGGTTTATCACGAATGGTGTTGGGAATCAACTGGGCACGACTATCTTCTGGGATAAGATGGACTTTAAGGGCGTGATTATCTCCGAGACCGAGGTCCCTTCGAGCACAGTTATCCCATAGAGAGGTGCAAGCTTCTTGGCGCTCTCGGTCAACCCCGGTATGCAGACAAGCAGCGTCTTTGCCGGATTCGTATCAAGCACCTTCACGAAGGCGTTCAAAATAACCGATTCGTTGAGCGCCTCCTTGGAAATGGCAACGTCCACGACGAGGGTGTTTCCAGATTTGTCTATGCCGACTATGTCAAACGAGTGCATAGTCCCAGACTTACCAATCAGAGTTCCTGGGGAGTTCACGGAGTAACCCGCCGCTTTCAGCTCATTCACTATCGGTCTTATGGCTAGGTGCTGCCGCGAGAAATCCTCGATGGCAACCTTGTTTATTAGCACGCGCGGGACGGACGCGATCACAAGCCCGTGGGCCGTGACCTCCCTCTTGCAGGCGATGCACAGGTATGTGATCTTTGGCATGTCTACCTGCTTGTAACAGTTTAGGCACCTGTACCAGACCCCTATCGTGCGGTAATCTCTGCCTTCTATGTCGAGTTTCGCGCCACAGCTTGGGCAAACCAAAGCTCCAGACGGGTCCTTGAACCTTGAAAAGGGTCCTATCACCCCGTCCCTAATGTGCTCCAGCAGGAGCTCCTTGTATAGCTGTGTAGAGTTGCAAGAGGGGCAATGAAAGTACACGCGAATCCGCTCGGAGCCGCAGTAAGGGCACTTGAGGACTTGGTCATGGTATTCTGTCTTGCCCAAACCTAGTGAGACTATCTTATTAATTATCTCTACAGCCTCCTGCGGGGTCACTTTGCAGCTGTTTATTATGTCAGGGTAAATGTGACCATGCTGGGGATCGAACTCGGGCAACAGGACGTCTTTGGTTTCCTTTACCAAGTGTTCAAAGAGACACACAAGCCGGCTGTCGCTGACTATAATGCTGTAGTATGAGGTGGGGATTGCTGGGGAAGCCAAAGCTCGCACCTGCGTTTATTGATATACCATATTGCCAATTATTAAGTTTATTAAATTTATTTGAGAGTGAATATTAGATTTGCATGTTCTCATCTACCATCTTTATTCAGATGCANGGAGGGGCCACCCCTAAGGCGCCTCTGTGCGGTCGATGACAAAACATAATATGATATGACACATGATGTTAAACATGACGGCTTGGTCTATACCAAAGCTGGCTGAGAGAGCTGCCGATGAGGACAAGCCCTACGGATGAAGCAGGAACCTGGAGTACCNNNAAAGGGGAAAAGCTTCCGCAAAACTCTCCCCGAGCAGAAACTGTGAGGGAGTAGCTGAAATGGAAGTAAAAGCGGGAGCCCATGTCTTCAGCCATTGGAGAATCACGGAAATGTTGCGATATTATTAGTAACTAAGTAACCAAAAGTTTAGATGTTTGGCATCTGTGTACATTATACTACACACTACTTGATGCATGTGATGCCTCATTTCATTAGAAAGTCAACAAAGTGCAATCGAACCACTTCTCTACAGTAGTAGGATATTATAGCATAAAACGGCTTTAGAAACTGAACATGGATATTTTTAATATCCACTTCTGTTATATGTTCGTTGAGACACCTGATTTTGACAAAAACAATAAAAGTGAAAATAAAAAAATTAGGATTTAATGTAAGCCCTTAGTTCTTCTGCCGTACGGATCTTTCTAATCGGAACTTTTTCGAGGAGACCATGGAACTTTTCCACAACCTGCGGCTCTGGCGGCTTTGTGGCTAGACTGAAGACAACTAGCCCTATGATACCAAAGATGAAGCCCCATATTCCTTGATATATATTGAACGGCGTATTCCAAACATATGTTGTAGCAAGCACCGCCGCAAGACCGAGTATGAGTGACCCTAACCCCCCAGCAGTATTAGCCCTCCTCCAGAACAGCGCGCCCAAAAGTGGTGGCAACATCACAAGCACACCAGGCCAGCTTAGGTCCAGAATTATGTCCACGATCATCCCTGGCGGGTTCAAGGCAAAAATCAGTGCCAAAAATGATATTACGAAGCAGAGAATCCTGCCGACTCTCCCAGCGGTCTTTTCGCTCACTTTTGGATTGATCAGCTTTTGATAAATATCCCTCGTAAAGACGGATGCTATCATTAAACTTATAGCATCGGCAGTTGATAGTGCGGCAGCAAGTGCCGCTAATGCAATGGGACCTATAAGCCATATCGGCATCATTGAGGCTATAAGCACAGTTAAACGGTCCGCCTCGGCGCCGACCAAACCAGGGAACAGCACCATGCCCGAGACGGCAATGAGTATGGCACATAGACCGAGTACGAAGACTTCGCCAAACTGCTCCCCAAAACCGATTCCCCACGTCCCTCTTTGGTTCTTAGTGGCATAATATTTAGTCCAGAGTTGCGGCCATACTGGCAGCGAAAGTGCTGAGCCTATTGTTATCGTCCACACAAGTACGGGGTCCATTGATATGACGAATGCTTGCGGCTTGACCGCATATGCCTTTTGGAACAGATCCAAACCCACTGTTGCGACTCCAAATGCCGCAATTGCAGCCATACCAAAGACTAGTAGAACTGCCATCAGTACATCCCCCCATGCCACGGCNCGCATCCCGCCCAGGGCGATGTATACAGACATGAATACTCCAGTAATGATGACTCCCAGTTCGTAAGGCACCATTCCGCCGGTCAAAACATTCATTATATAACCACAGCCTGTGTACTGAACGCCTATGTAAAATATTGGAAAGACTATGCAGATTAGTGCGGTTATAGCCCTGACCCACTTACTCGGGTATCTATCAGTAAGAAGGTCAGCAGGGGTAACATAGTTGTATACTTTACCCAAAAGCCAAACTCTCTGCCCAATCTGTGTCATTAGCGGGAAAGTTAAAGGAGCGATGCCAACGAGTATTATCAGACCAGCGATCCCTTTGTTGTAGATGTACCCGGGTCCGCCTAGGAAAGTAAATGCGCTATAGGCGGTAGCAAGACTCGTTAGAAAGATCACTAAGGCACCAATTGTGCCCCTCGCTATGAAGTGATCTTCGACACTCTCCTCCGTTTTCCTGTACCCTCTCCATGAGATCCATGCCAATATTAAGAAAAATACAATTATCGCTACGAGCGCCGACCACTGCGCGATGGGATCCATCAGCTACCACCCTCCTTCAACCGACCAAGCCCAAGAAAGTACCAACAATAAGCAGCGTTGACTATCAAGAATATCGCTATCAGCAAATTGAATATCATGAAAGAGCCGCCGATGGAAATATACGGATCTGTGGAAGTTCGATAAGCCGCGATAAAAATCGTAACCAACAGCGTCTCCGCTATCATCAGAATAACCATCCCAACATCCCATTTCATTTCTTTTTCACCCTAGAGGAAGGGGCCTGGATCTCTTATCAGTGGACCAGTAGCGCAGTGAGGAGCTCCGCCACTCTTGACGAACTCAGAAAGGTCAGCCTCGATCACATCAGCTCCTTCACGCTCTGCTTTCTTTCGCGTTACGGGGCACTCCGCATTCATAATGAACTTTCTGGGTTCAAGAGCCACAATATTGCAGGCCTCCTTTGCGGCTTCTTCAGGTGGAACTTCTATTAGGGTTATTTTGTATGATAGAAGTTTTTCAATGAACGAGTAAGGAAGACCTGGAGGATACACAAGCGCGAGATCTACATCTGCAATTCCAAAGATTGTATCCAGATGCGCCCATCCTCCAGCGGGCCATTCCAAGTTTTCTAAGTATCCAGGTATGGGGACCGTTATCACTTCCTCTACGCCACCGACTTCACGCATTATCCTTGATACTTGAGCTATTCCTTCTGCATTAGTTCGTATACTCTCACCTATACAGACATGTTTAGGATCTATCCAGACAACATTTCCGCCTTCAAAAGTGCCTTTACCGTTTACTGTGTAAAGAATTGGACATCCAAGCTCGGCAACGCGCCTCGCCCAGAAGACTTCGTCTTTCTTTCTCCAAGGGAGGGCCATCCTGCTGATGATCGCTCCGCCGTTGATTACTACGCCAGGATCTCTAGTTGCCCATATCCTAGGATTGGCTTTGCTGTAGGGTCCATGAGCTGGGGATGGTGCGTTAAGGTAATGGATTTCTACACCTTCCTTCTTCAGTATATCCACAAACGCATCATGCTGTTCCTGTGCTTTTTGCAGATCTGGTTTTTTAAGGATGCCATACCATACAGGGTCGTCAATAAGATCTCCGTGAAGTTCCAACCCTGGTCTGTGTACGAGGACAGATCGTAACTTTCCCACTTCCGACTGCGCACCCCATTTTCTTCCCCAGAGGCGCTCCAGTTCGTCGTGATAACTCTCAACGACAGGCCGAGCGGGCTTGTTCACCTCATGGTACTTTTCTAGATATTCCTCCATCAAGACCCCCAAGGTTTTTCTTTTTAATTCATTTTATAAAGCTTTCTTTATTTTTTAAAAGCTTTTAAGGTTTGAATGTTTATATTATAAACCTGGTGGTCCAAATTGTTAGAGGATATTGATTGGGAAATTATAAGATGCTTAATAGCCGACGCAAGAATGCCATACGCTAGAATTGCAGAGAGGCTCGGCACTTCGGTAACAACAGTATCGAATCGAGCTAAGTACCTAATAGACAACAAATTCATNGATCTAACAGCNCTACTCAACTACAAGAAATTGGGGTATTACCCATGTGACATAGGCCTAACATTAAAATTAGGCGTCACCCCACGGAGAGTCAGAGAGGTTGTGAACCTACTTTTGACTTACCCAAAGATAGAGACCGTATGGGTAGCAGGTGGCGCCCACGGCATGGTTGTTAGGATAATAGAAAAATCCTACGAGCATGTAGTTAAGTACATAGACAAAGTCCTGAGACCAATTGATATATTCGAAAAAATGGATCCCCAGGTAATATTCGAGGAGCCTCTAAGATTTCAGAAGATCCCTTTTTCATCAGATGTAGAAAGCGTACATCTGATTAGACTCGATAAGTTGGAGGATGAAGATT
>QNVH01000005.1 GCA_004347955.1 Thermoproteota archaeon
CTCTTGAGCTCCTCTATCGTGTCCTTCTTTATCCGGACTGGCATGGACATGTTACATCAGACTACATTAGTAGCCATAACATTATTTAAAATTATTGGCGATTCATCCCACGGTTAGAACCGTGGGCTTTCTCGCCGAATGCATGTAAAGGGCATTAAGCCTGTCCTAAGGGCGAACTACACCCATCGGAAGGGAGCTCCCCGACGGTAGGGTTAGAACCAAGTTTTTCCGGGTCTCCGTTTTAACAGACTGCTAATCTGATTTTGTTCGATCGGTGTGGTTGAATTGAAGGCTTGTTATTTTTGATAACAGATCTTTTGGCAACGGGACTTGCCCAACTATACCCAACCCTTTCTTCATGAGGGACTCTCGCCAGATCTCATGGGCATAGACAAGTAAAGACTCCGCTTCTGTCAGGCGATCCTTCCCCCATCGGCTGATAGAGAGGATTAGCAGTTCTATTATTGATGAGGATTGTTTTGTGTCGGAGACTAAGCAGAGCACAGTGCCCCTGGATAGGATGTTCTCCCTAGAGACTGTTGCATCAAATGTAAGGCGTATCCTCCGTCCAAACCCTCCCACTAGAAACATTAGGGTCCCGATTAGGATCGCTGTTGAATAGGGGAGAAGAGAAACAGGGATGTTAAGGAAGTATTCCAAGGAATACAGAATGCCCGATGTTCCTGCCACTAGCAGACCTGCCAGACCAACGTAAGCTCTAGATAGCTCAGGGTCAGTCCATATGCGCTCGATAAAAGTTACATCGTAAAAGAGGGAAATGGTCAGTAGGAGAATTTTTGCTTTGAGCGTCTGTACGTATGGCACATGAATTAATATCCTAGGACATTTAATAAATTTTGAGTCCTGAAATGTCCTATCAACTAATCCTGTGTGAGAAACCGAGCGCTGCGATGAGGATAGCCTATGCTCTCGGAGGTACGAAAGTGAGAAGGGAGCGATACAAGGGGCTCCCGGTTTTCTGGTTAGAGATTGAAGGGAAGAGAGCGGCGGTGGTTCCAGCCCTAGGGCACCTTTATGGAGTTCAACAGAATTCCACTGGCTGGAGTTTCCCGATATTTGATTTAAGGTGGGCGCCGCTCAAGGATCGCAGGAAGAGGGCGTGGATAGGGGCCATCGCAGAAATGGCGAAAGGGGCGGATTCGTACGTCTGTGCCTGCGATTTTGACGTCGAGGGCAGTCTCATAGGTTATACAATTTTGAGGTATGCGTGTGGGGGTGCTGACATAAAAGCAAAGAGGATGAGGTTTTCAACTCTCACCAAGGATGAACTGAGGTCTGCTTATAAGAGTGCCCTAGGGCGCCTAGATTATGAAAGGGCTTATGCTGGAAAGGTCCGGCACGAAGTTGATTGGATCTTTGGCGTCAATACATCGAGGGCGTTGATGGACGCGATGGGGAGGGCCGGCGGCGGTTTTGAGGTACTCAGCGCAGGGAGGGTGCAGAGCCCCACTTTACACGCCCTCTACAAGAGGGAGGTTGCGATTAATCTACATGTGCCAGATCCGTTCTGGTCCCTCAACAATGAAGTTGTTATAAAAGGCGCCAGGTACCCGGCAGAGTATAAGGTTAAGGAGTTCTTCTCTAGAAAGGACGCGGAGGATGTCGCAGAGCGCTGCAAAGGAAAGACAGGCCGTGTGAAGGATGTGGTGGTAAGGAGTAGGAGGGCTCCCCCGCCTCCACCCTTCAATTTAGGTGATCTCCAAAGAGAAGCCTACAGGGTTTTCGGGTATTCTCCCTCAAAAACTCAGAGGATAGCGGAGAGGCTCTACCTGAGCGCGGCGATCTCTTATCCTAGGACATCGAGTCAGAAGCTGCCCCAGTCTTTGGGGCTGGGCAGAATAATCGAGAGATTGGGGAGGATAGAAAGGTACAGAGAAGTAGCCAGAAAGATCTTGGAAGAAGGCAGCATAAAACCGAGGGAAGGGAGGTTGACGGATCCAGCACATCCAGCCATACATCCCACAGGGACTTTGCCTAAAAGGATGAGCGGGGAGGAAGGCAGGATATTTGACCTGATAGTCAGAAGGTTCCTCGCGGCTTTTGGAGAGGATGCGATTTTGGAGGACAGGGAGGCTGTGGTGGAGGCTAATGAGAGAGACTCCTTTAAAGTAAGGGCGAGGGATATTGTAGAATTGGGCTGGACTGAGTACTACCGACCTTATGTTTCATGGAGGAAAACAGGAGGACCGAGGTTCGAGGTAAACGATGAGGCTATTCTAGCGAGGGTTGATGTTGAAGACAAGTTCACGTCGCCCCCTGAGAGGTATACCGCAAGCAAGCTCATAGCATACATGGAGAGGCAGGGGCTAGGGACAAAATCTACTAGGGCAGAGATCATAGACAACCTTTACAGGAGAGGTTATATTGAGGGGAGGGAGATCAAAGTGACCGACTTGGGCTTCGCGGTAGTAGGCATATTGAAGAGGTTTTTCCCGGAAATGGTTTCTGTGAAGATGACAAGCGCCCTAGAGGAAGATATGGCGGAGATCGAGAGTGGAAGAAGAGACCAGGTGGAGGTGGTCCTGAAGGTCGTAGACACCATTAAGCCTGTCTTCGAGAGGATAATAGAGAAGTATGAGGAGATTGGAGAAGAGCTCTTTGAAGTCACCAAGCGGTTGAGAATGAATGAGTTGGGACCTTGCCCCAAGTGCAGAAGCGGTCACATGCGGGTCGTCCGCTCGAGGAAGAGTGGCAAGAGGTTCATAGGGTGTGACAATTACCCAAACCTTTGTAATTTTTCTTTTCCAATACCGCAAAGGGGCAAGGTCTCTAGGGGAAACGCAAACTGCAGCGTTTGCGGGTTTCCAGTTATAGAGGTCAGGGATAATTGGAAAATTTGGAGGTTCTGCGTAAATGAAGGGTGTCCATCAAATAAAAAATAGATGCAGGATCTGCAGTGTGCCTTCAGAAAGAGAGTTTTGTGATTTTCATGCGGAGGCTATCAAAAGGGTTAAGGAGCACTTTGAGGTGTGGAAGCAGAGG
The DNA here is from genome assembly GCA_004347955.1 of Thermoproteota archaeon. Classification (GTDB taxonomy): domain Archaea; phylum Thermoproteota; class Methanomethylicia; order Methanomethylicales; family Methanomethylicaceae; genus WYZ-LMO10. The sequence goes on from QNVH01000005.1 coordinate 3,004, forward strand.
AAGGGCATATGTTGGAGGGATTACTTGAGGGAGATTATGAAAAACGAGAAGGCAGGCGTTTGGGTAAAGGAGGCAGCGGAGTACCTCATCAGAGAGAGTCAATGAGAGATCTTAGGAGGGCGCTCTTCTCCGAGAGCCTGTTTGAGAGCGCCTCTACACAACTCTGATTCTTCTTAAGCAGCTCTCTCCTCGCAGAGATCATGCGCTCGATCTCCTTTGAGGCGGGACCACCGATGGTGGACCTTATGTTGATATTGAATGCGGGATCTGTTGCGCTTAGAACGAGTTGGATCTCAAGTTTTTTGCCCGTTTTTTTCGATATGAGGTCGGCAACCTTCTCAGGGGGCGCCTCTGATAAGGAAGATGGATAGAGCTCCTTGGTTATCTCGCCCACAACGCGGTGCGCTGTTCTGAATGGCAAGCCCAGGTGCCTGACGAGCATATCGGCGAGCTCGGTGGCGACCGACGACCCCTTCACCGCTGAGGACTTCATGCGTTCTTCATTAAATTGCATCTTTGCAATCAGGTCGGCGAGGATCTTCAAAGATTTCTTGGAGACTTCACAAGCGTTCCAGAGGTGTGGAGTCAACTCCTGCATGTCCAAGTTGTAGGCAAGGGGGAGTGATTTCATTATAGTCACCATAGAGACCAGATCGCCTAGGATATCCCCGCACTTCGCCCTAAGGACTTCGGCGGTAACCGGGTTTTTCTTCTGCGGCATAATGCTGCTGGTTGAGGAGTGGTCGTCTGGCAAATTGAGGTAACCAAACTCGTTTGATGCCCATATTATAATCTCCTCTGCAATTCTGCTGACATCCACCATCATTATTGTCAAGGCGGAGACGGTCTCTAGGGAAAAGTCCCGCGTTGAGACAGCATCAAGGGTATTCTCTATCAGTCCTTCAAAACCTAGATATTCGGCGAGTTTCAGGCGATCTATGGGAAAGCCGGTTCCTGCAAGGGCTGCCGCGCCCATAGGAGATAGATTNACACGTTTGTAACAGGATAACAGACGTGCCAAGTGCCTGTCAAACATGTCAAAATATGCGAGCAAGTAGTGCGAGAGGGATATTGGCTGCGCGTGCTGTAGGTGGGTGTAGCCAGGCATTACGGCTTTAGTGTGGGCCTCGCTTTTTCTAAGCAGGGCTTGCTGAAGTTCTATCAGGCTCATGCAAATGTCTATTATAAATTTCCTGAGGCGCATTCGGAGGGCGGTGGTTACCTGGTCGTTCCTGCTCTTCCCCGTGTGGATCTTCCCGCCCAGTTCTTCACCTAACTTTCTGATGAGCTCGCTCTCAATCACCATGTGGATGTCTTCCATGTCTGGAGGGATCTCCGAGATCTTGATCTCTTTGAGGGCGCTCGCCAGGAGTCGCCCTTCCTCCCGACCGATTATCCCAGCTTGGACTAGGCAGAGGGTGTGTGCTAAATTTATCTCTACGACTTCGTCCGCTATGTAAATGTCGTGTTTAGAAGAGGAGGTGAAGTCTGCGACCTCTGGTGCTAAGTCGCCTGAAAGGCGCCCGCCTCTTGTTATCTTCAAGGACTCTCACTTTTTCTGGACATCACTTTTCTTGACACGACTGTCTGGAGACCCCAGAGTGGTACGAACCCCCTCGAGAGGGACTGATCGAAGGTCGAAGATGAGTCGTAAGTTGCAGTCTTGAAGTCATACACAGAATAGGGGGACTCCCTTCCAGTCACCATTGCAGAGCCTTTATAGAGGCGCAGCCTGACCCGACCCTCCACACGCTCGCTGGTCTTGTTTATAAACGCCTCCAGATCTTCCCTCAAGGGATCCTCCCAAAGACCTGCGTATACCAAGAAGGTCCACTTATCGTCCACGAGTCTCTTGAAGGAGAGTTCCCTCCTGTTCAGTACCAGTTTCTCCAAGTCCTTGTGAGCTTCTATTATGGTCACCGCAGCTGGGCATTCGTAGGTCTCCCTCGACTTAATGCCCACAATTCTGTCCTCCATGTGATCTATCCTTCCGATCCCATTCAAACCGGCAACCCTATTGACATGCTGTATCAAGGAGACCGGATCCATCGACCTCCCGTCTACTTTGACTGGGACCCCGCCCTTGAAGGTTATCTCCATGAATGTCGGCTCGTTTGGGGACCTCTCTGGCGCAGTGGTCCACTCCCATACATCATCTTCCGGAGCGTTCCAAGGATTCTCTAATGGTCCGCTCTCTATTGATCTTCCCCACAGGTTCTGGTCTATACTGTACTTCTTCGCAGCTTTAGAGACGGGTATCCCGTGCTTGTTAGCATATTCAATCTCCTGATCCCTACTCATGCCCCAGTCCCTAGTGGGAGCCAGGACCGTCAGGGTCGGGTCCAAGGCCTTTGCAGAGATCTCGATCCTGAGCTGATCGTTGCCCTTACCTGTGCAACCGTGCGCGACGGCGTCCGCGCCCTCGCGGTGCGCAATTTCAACCAGTTTCTTTGCAATCAGCGGCCTGCCCAAGGCTGTGGAGACAGGGTATTTCTCTTCGTACATGGCATTGGCTTTTATGGCTGGAAANATGTAGTCCCTCGCAAACTCCTCTTTCGCGTCAATTGTGTAGTGTTTGACTGCGCCTACCCTGTAGGCTTTTTCTTCTATGCTCTTAAAATCCTCTTGTTGACCGAGATCCACGGTTAGCGTGACTATTTCGNCATTGTACTTCTCGTGCAGCCATTTTATGGCGACAGAAGTGTCAAGACCCCCAGAATAGGCAAGAACAATTTTACTTACCAAACCCTTGCCCCTCTAAAATTTTTTTATTTTTTCAAGAGAAAGGGATGATAGGCTTATCTAATAAACTTTTTCTTTAAGGCTTTCTAAATTTTTATTTTGGTAAGTTAATGAATATTTATTTAATATCCCATTGTAGGATTCTCGGTTGAGTATGCAGCCAGGGTCGGGCGAGGAGTAGTCCCCAAAGTAACCATAAGCCCTAGCCCTGCATCCCCCGCAAACGTACCTGTATTCGCAAACTCCGCAGTGCTCCTTNAGCGTGTCTCGCATCCTCAGCTCGGTAAACTCTCTGAGATCGGTCCAGAGCGTCTCCAGGTCGTCCTTGAATATGTTTCCAACTACCATGGGGAAGAATACGCACGGCGTTATGTCCCCATTTGGATTCATGGCGATGTAAAAGCGCCCAGCGCCGCAACCGCCGATGAAGTCTGAAAGGGATCTGAGCNTATCCGGGAGGTCGCTATTCAGGAAGTGAGTGGGGATCTTTGTACAGTTAGCCCCCTCTATCTGGAGTGCAACCCTAGCAAACTGGGGCGCGGTAGATAGGAGGTTCACCTTGCTCTTCTTCAGACGTTCCCAGAGGAATTGGAGTAGTTCNTCTCTCTCTTGGGGTGAGAGATCATTCTCTATTATGAAACGCCCCCTCCCGGTAGGTATGAAGTTGTACATCATAAACCATTTTACGCCCAGTGACTCGCATAGATCTATTATTTTGGGGACTTCCCGGAGGTTGTGGTGTGTCACAGTTGTTGCTACATTNACGAAGAAGCCTTCAGCAACCGCATTCTTTATGCCCTGCACGGTCCTCTCAAACATTCCGGGGACGCCGCGGAACGTGTCGTGGGTCTCAGGGGTTGCACCATCGAGGCTTATCTGGAGGTACTCCACACCGACCGACCTGAGGTCCCTGCACCGCTCCTTGCTGAGCAGAACGCCATTTGTGGCTATGGCGGTGTATATCCCATACCCATTAGAGTGCTTCACAAGATCAAGGATGTCCCGGCGCACAAGNGGCTCGCCGCCTGAGAATGCAAGTATTACGACGCCCCACTCTGCCAACTTGTCTATGCAGCTCTTTGCCTCCTCAGTCCCCATCTCGTTATAGTTAGACGTGCCAGCCTCCGCATAGCAATGTTTGCATCTCAGGTTGCATTTGTATGTCACGTTCCAGACAACCTGAAATGGCGCCCCGGGGACAAATGGCTTTTTGACGCCGAAGAGGGCTAGACCTTTTATAACGCTAATCAGCCCCCTCCGCCAGTAGGGGTCCTTAAACTTCTCCTTCATTGCCTCTTCAGTGGCCCCGAAGGCACTGCCACCAACCTTTAAAAGAGCCGAGATCGACTTTTCCGCCAGCTTGCACTTTAGGCAGGCATCATCCCTCAGACCCAAGTAGAGCTCCAACGCGACTTCGAGCCTGGATTTCTTGTCTTTGTTGCAATATGAAGAAAAACCCTTAAGTAGTGCACGTGTTCCGGGAGTCTCAACAAAGTGCCTTAGGAGCTGGATCGTTGAAACAGTCTCCAAGGCCAAGACCCCTAAAAATTTTTTGAGCGAGTATATAAAACCATTACCGGGATTTAAGCTTTCTTTAAGGACGATGGTGCAAATTTTTTAAGACCCAAAACAACTGCCGCTGAGAGGGCAGTATTGGCAACCACAGATGCGGTTATTGCCGGGATCATTGCTACCCACACCAGCCCGATATTTGAAATGAGGAGAGGAGCCCAGTCTGGGGAGGCGTATGCTGCTGATGAGGTGATCCTTGAAAATATGGTATACGCCCCAAGGAGTGTTGGAGAGAGTGTAGCGACCGAGCCCAAGACCAAAGCGATCATGCCAGATGTAAAGATGTAACGAGAGATCTGACCCAAGATGACCGCGTAAAAGGGACCTATCCTCTTAGAGAGGGCATTTGTGAATAGTGCCATTAGACCATCGCCCACCCCCGCAGGGATCTCTAAGATCGCTTGACCGGTCCAAAGCGAGACCCCGAGGCCTTTTATTATCCCCACCAGGAAACCAGCATAACCTCCAGAGAGGACGGCGGAGAGTGAGACTGGGGTGGACCCCAGGTTAGGGTTTCCGAGCGGAAATGAGACCTTTATTGAGCTCATGATGATTGAGAGGGCACCCAACACCGCTATATGTGAGAGGAGCGATGCGCGCCTCTGATTCAAACTCATAGATGTCCATCCTCACTTAGGGCCTTTAGCCTGTCCCTTATGTAGAGGATAACCTCAGACAGGTTCTTCCTGTTGTCAAACCTGGCCAGCAAGGAAGCTAGCTCCTCTCTCGAGAGACCCTTTAACTCCTTATGGGCTTTTATCATGTTTGGCACGGCGCGTACTATGTCGTCCACTATAGTTATATCAGCACTCTGAGCTGTTCTAGATAGCGGGTTTAAGTCGATCGCTATGACGAACTTTCCCATTCTCTTCAGCGCCATCGTCCTGTCGCCGTCCTCCAATGGTACCAGCACCACATCGGCCGAGTATATGCCGCGCGGGTCGACGCGCCGCCTCTCACTGAACAGTTCGGGGATCGTGGCACTAGCATCTCTCCCGACTCCCAATACCTCCCTGGCGCCTGCCTTGAGTAGCACCGACTTTATGGCTTCCTCTCTCNTCCTCGTCCTGAAGAAGAGGTTAACTTCAAGGGGGGCGTTCACTACTTTTGATAACCGGACTATTTCTCTGGGAACCAGAGCGGCAACGTTTCCGTTAACGGAAATGACTGGATGGGCCGCTAAAAGCAGGGAGGCTACCGCGGCCTTTGTGGCAAATATTGCAGGGGGTATTGAGGTCTCTCCAAGGAGGTAGTCGAAAGCTTCCCCCCTGCCGTGGGCAATAAGCCCAGCCTTCGCGAGTATCCCTTTTTCCTCTGCTCTGATTATGGCTTCCCTCTTTCTCAGCGAGTGTGCTCTAACATGATTTCTTGGTATCTTCAGGTGAATTCCCATCAGCATGCGCCTCCAGAAGATATTCTAGTAACTATTATCGGCAGACCGACCGACGGCTCGTATATTAACATCGGAAGGGTTCTTTGAGAGCTCTTTGGGGAGATTCTTTCGAGGGTGCTGCCAGCCTCATCCTTATGAATTAACCCATACACAAGACCCTTCTTGAGTGAGACGAGTTTTATCCCAATAGACTCGTATTTTTTCAAGACTCTCGCTATTTCTGGATCTAAGCACCAGAGGCTCTCCCAGAACTTCCTCGAGAGGGTTATGAAGGCATCCAGTGTTGGAGAGTTCATAAAAGACGAGATCGCGAGTTCGCCTTTCTCATTTATCTTGGCGAAATGGTCTGAGATCATTTTATTTGTTGAGACCGGTTTGACAGGGGTTGTGATTATAAGATAATCCTCAGGAGTCTGCAATCTTTGAACCCTCCCGACCGTGGGTGCTCCTGGCAGAAGCCTCATTTCGAACCCACCAACCATCTGGGCAGATACGTCCCCAAGCCCGGTGAGGTTCTCAACCTCTGCCAAGTGAGCGATCTCACCAGCCTTGACTCTTGGTAGGGGCGATCCCAGCGCTTTATTCACGGCCAGTGNAAGGCTGAGGGCAGAGGCCCCGCTTATCCCATAGCCATAATTCAGAGGGAGAATGGACCTTTGCTCCACCAAGACTGACAATTTTACATTAGGACCAAAGAACCTCCGCATGACGGATTTGGAGACCCTAGAATCGGTGAGGGGCATGTCGTTCCAGAGCAGGACAATTTCGGGCTTATCGCTCTTCCTGATGGTCACCCGCGTGGTCACACCTGCCTCCANGCATATGCCAGCACCTCTGGAACCAGTGTATACAGGGTCCTCGGAGAGGTGAATAGTGAAAAATCCAGTTATATGACCAGGAGCGTATGCCTCTCCGTACTGGGGGTATGAGCCTGATATTGATTCAGCTTGAGTGTGAACTTGTGACTGCATTCGATCCTCTCCTCTTTAGGTATAAGTCTAGCACCCTCCTCGCGACCTCCCGCTTTGGAGAGAGCGGAATATGGTCGACTAGTCCACTTTTATCGAGGATGTAAACTTCGTCAGTATCTGCCTTAAACCCGGTCAATGGACTGGACAGATCGTTTGCAACTATGAGGTCCATGCCGGATTCCAATAACCTACTCATGGCCCTCGAGAATAGTTCTTCACGAGTGAGGTTGTATTCTGCCTTAAACCCGATAATGAATAGATCCTTGGATTTTTTCCTCGCAACATCGACTATCTTCGGCAGAGGTCTAAGTGTTAGCTTTAGTTCGGATGTACTCGGGACCTTCCCATCAAATTTTTCTACTATTGCAAAGTCGAGCGGGGCGGCCGCCATTACGAATAGGTCATATTTTTCTTTGGAAAGAGCATTATCGACAGCTTCTAGCATCTCCTCTGTGGTCCCAACGGGCACTATATTGGCGCCCCTTGGATTGGCAAGATTTGTGGGACCAGATATGAGGGTAACCCTTGCCCCCCTAGCAGAAGCTTCGTATGCAAAGGCGTACCCCATCTTCCCAGAGCTGGAGTTCGTGAGAAAACGAATAGAGTCCATGTAGGACCTTGTTGGACCTGCCGTCACGAGAACAGAAATCCCAGTCATATCTTTTCTTGATAAGGCTGACAGGACTTCTTCAACAATCACAGATATGTCAGGAAATTTCGCTTTATCTTCGACTATCTCGGGGGGGATTATCTTTATCCCTAGCGATGATAACTTCTTAAGGTTCTCGGACACAAGCGGGTGGCGGTACATGCTCCCGTGCATCACAGGTGCAATCATCACGGGAATCCCAGAGCCGATCGCAGTGGTTGCCAAAGAGGTGACTGGGGTGTCGTCTATTCCGGCTGCTATCTTGCCGATGGTGTTCGCAGTGGCAGGGGCTATCAGGATAAGGTCTACGCCCCCCTTACCCCCTAGTTGCACGTGCTCAATTTTACCTGTGAGTTCTGTGATTACGGGGTTTCCCGTCGCCCACTCCAATAGGGTGGGGGATATCAATTTTTGAGCTGAGGGAGACATTATGGCAAAGACCTCAGCTCCGTTTCGCATCAACTCTCTGGCGAGGTCGGGCGCCTTTATGGCGGCGACACTTCCACATATACACAGGGCAATCTTTTTCCCTTCTAGCATCCTGCTCTTTGTGAACATGATATCCTTTGACGGATGGAGCATATAGATTCGATTTTTAAGAATGAATCGAGGCTTATGTAATTTATGTTAGTAAAAATCATAAAATGTGTTTTTCAGATTTTGTATGTACATTACATATAAATGAGAACCGTTAAGATAATAAAGGGACGGGACGAGAATTGATAAAGCAAAGCCAGGTGAACGTTGTGTTCGAAAGTCTCTTCAACAAGAAAGTTTTGGCGATACTGGGAGCGTTTTTCACGATATTCCTCACAAGTGGCGGGGTTTATCTCATAATAATGCAGCCGGGTGGGGCGGTCCAGACGGGCGTGGGCACCAGTTTTATGGCAAGATCTAGCACAAGCCAGACCTCCACGGAATTCTTCGCATCCTTCTTCCTCACCCTTATTGGGGTTGCGGGTTTTATTTTCTTGGAGGACNCTTTGAGGAAGACTTTTGATTTGAGTGGTGCCAGGATGAAGTATTTAGTGGCGGTTGTCCTAGTGCTGATATCCTTGGGGCTCATGGAATACTTGTTGTGGGCAAAGTTCCACTGAAGACTTGCCCAAGCACGGTAGATTATCAAATGAAAACCCTGGGAAATTCACCAAGGGTGGGACTTCAGCTTTAACATATAAGCAATGAAGTTTGCGATCAGATGAATCGGCGGAGTGACGAGAACAAGAAAAAGAAATTGTTCAAGCGACACAGGGTAAATAACGGATACGAAGGCTAGCGCGCCAATTATGAAGTCAAGCTGGTCGAGTATGGGTGCAGGGTGACCCCTNGGCATCCCGAGTCTCCTCTTGATAAATGCACCTATCAGATCCCCGACCAATGCGCCCAAGGATAGAAGAAGAGCATGGAGGGGATAGCCAAATGCCGCTCCTAATAGGGTTCCACAGAGGAGACCNGAGAGGAAGCCCTCTATTGTTTTACCATCCCCGAATATCCTTCTCCCATCAACGAAAGTCTTCCCTCGATCTATAGGCATTTTCCCCTTCAAGACTACAGGGATCGAGTTTGCGACGTAAGCAGGAGATATCAATACGAATGACGAGAGGGCCAGGGCAAAAAGATCGACCATTTTCATGCACCACTTATTCCGGTGAGCCCTCCTAAGCCCATCCTTAGGATCTGCTCCTTTACTGGCGGAGGTTTTATGACTAATGCTCGCCTAATGTCTCCCCGTAGTCTGTCAAGGCGCACTATCTTATCGCACCAATACATGAGGATCTGAGACGCGACTGGCTGAATCTCTTTGTCCTCTGGCGGGCTAGTCACATCGCTTGTTATCACTGTAGTGAGGCGCCGCCTCATCGATAGATCCTTTATTATGGCAAGTTCACGGTTCAGCATTTTATTCAAAATTATGTTATCCTCCTTTTCTTTGAGGGCTGCGCGGTAACATGATGTTATAGAGTCGAAGGCGACCAAGACGACATCAGGGGGGAGGGTTAGTTCGAGGTTCTCTATTATTGAGTCCTGTTCTTGAAACTCCTTGACCGTTAAGACCAAGATGCGGTCGCTGATTTCGGCCCAGCTCGATGAGGCCATGCTTCTAAGTCTGCGGAAGGATGCGTAACCTTCTGTTGAAAAAAGTGTAGATTTAAGCCCTTTTAGGGCAGCGTTTAGCAGTGTCTGAAAGACAAAGGTAGTCTTGCCGCTCCCTCGCTCGCCATATATTAAAAGGATCTCTCCGGGCACTAATCCGCCTCCCAGTAAAGGGTCCAGCTCACGACAGCCGGTGCTTAATGTTTTAATCTCGCTTGAGTGCAAATTAAAACCCCGGAGAGAGCATCTTGAGATCTTTAGGTATCTTTGTGGAGGATATAAAGGCTTCTTACGACATAATGAAAGAAATGAAGAGGATGAGGATACCTTTTGTGTTATTGGATCCGAATGAGCCCATCCCTGAGTTTGTCGGTGCTGTGATATCATTTCATGCAAGTGGGGATAAAGGCACCAAGCAGGTGATGTACGACGGTAACGCTAGGAGGACTGTGTTGAGGGCGCTTTGTGTTTCGAATCCATTGAAAGTCCCAAAAAATGAGTTTTTTGATTTTGTTGTAATAGGGCTAGACCCCGGAGGGAGAACAGGCATAGCCATCTTGGCAGATGGGGAACTTATCGAGGCATACGCCGTGTCAGAGGATGAGTTGGAAAGGGAGATCGCAAAGATCTTGGAGGATTACCCTGCAAATTCAATCATCTTTAGAATTGGAAAAGGGACCGTTCCAGAAAGAGCGATACTTCAAATAAAAAAGGATGAGAGGGCAAAAGTTGAGTTTGTCCATGAGGCCAAAATGGAGCTGCCAACGAAGTACAGAATAAAGGGGTTGCCGAAGGACGCGAGATCTGCCCTGATAATTGCATTGAGTGGGGCAGTCGGTCGCCCCTCATGAATTTTTAAAATTTGCTCTACAATGACTTGATTTTGCTTTTGATGAAGTGCTGAGAGTGGCCGACCAGGGCTGCCGCTCTTGCCAAAAATTGGGGGGCATGTGGTTTTCCTAAAGATTTGGAATAAATAAGACCACTAACTGTTTTTTTGGTTCTGATGGTGCTTGGAGCGGTTTGAATAGAATTCTAGAACTATTTTTTCAAGCACTCCTTCGGAGTCCTCTACCGTTATGAGTTTAGAGGAGATCCAGTAAGGGAGAAACCTTTTGAGGTATTTTGTCGAAAAGCGATAGTCCAAGAATACGATGACGCCACGATCATCAAGATTTCTGAAAGGTCTGCCAGCGGCCTGAGAGGCCCTCCTCATAGCCGGGATGATGTAACCGTACTCCATTCCCTTATTTGGAAAGAGGGACTCGTAGTACTTTATCTGCGCGCTCACTCTCGCGCTAGGCTTTGGATAGGGTACGCCAACGATTATAACGGAGTTCATCTCGTCGCCAGGATAGTCCTCCCCCTCGCTGAACCTTCCACCCATTACGCCAAGAAGGACCGCGCCCCCATGTTTGGACATCTTTTTGAACTCTTCAACCAGACGATCTTGTTCTAAAGACCTAGCCTTTTGCTTCTCCACAAATAGTGGCTTGGTAATCGACCTCTGCAGACCGGCCCCCAAAAGACCGNCCATGACTTCGTAGGAGGAGCAGAATATGCCAGTATTGCCAGGCGTTGACCGGACTACCTCAGAGATCTTCGATACCATCCTTTTGTAGATCTCTGGCGAGCGCTTCTCATAAATGGTTGAGACGCCCTTACAGGAGAGGACTAAAACTTGCTCGTCAGTAAAGGGAGAAGGGAGAGCCGTCTTAATGGTATTCTCAGGCAGCCCCATAACGGCGCGGTAGGATTCCATGTCCTCGAGCGTCCCAGACATAGATATTGTAGCAGCCACTGAGTTGAGAACTTCTGATGTGGAAGTTCTCGGATCTAGGGCGATGATGTCCAACCTGAGGGGCAGATCCTCTTCTTTTGTCATTAGGTGGATAAAATCGCTCCTTCCAGATGTCTCAACCCCTTTGAGGAAGAACTCGCCAAGTCGGTGTATGTANGAGCGCGGAACTTTCCCCTTCGATAACTGGAGGGATTTTATTGACTCCCCGAAGGCATGGATCTCTTCTAAAAAATAAAGCAGATCCTCGTCAATGCGTGCCATGCGTAGCGCGTCTCTGACAACAGACTTTAAATCGACAATNTGCTCGCCCTCTCCCATTTCACTCAGCAGCTCCAGCAATGAGTCTGAGAACCTCTTAACAGTTGGCTTACCGTACTTTTCTGCCTCCTCAATCGACGAGTTTATTGTCGAGAGTGTGAGGTGGTCGCTCTCAAACTCGCTCACTATCTCAGGGAGGTTGTGTGCTTCGTCCAAGATCAGCACATGNTGGGATAGCGGTCTGCCAAGTTTTTTGATAAAGTTTTCCCGTATGGGGCTGCTAAATAGATAGGCATAATTCAGCGCGATCACATCCACATGAGGCAGAAGAAGCTTAGCCATCTCGTACGGGCAGATTTCGAGCCGCTTGGACTCAGAGATCAGCGTGGAAGCGCCTGTTGGAGTGTGTAGAAAGTCGTCCATTAGTGCCCTGACCGTACCGGCGTCCTCCATATTCCCATAATATGCACACTTGCCACTCTGTGTTAGATCTGAGCAAAGCTCCATTACAGTCCGAGGATCGTTTGAGAACCTCAACACCNCTTCGTTGATGCACATTTCCGACCGTCCGCGGATAGATAGCCCTGTGACTTGCTCCTCTCTGCTTATAGCTTCAAGCTCTTCGATGACCCTGTCAAGCTCCTTGTAAGTCCGAGCAGCGTACAGAATTACCAAACCTTGCTCTTTGGCTGCCTGAAGTGCTCCTGCTAGGGAACCCACGGTTTTTCCCAAGCCACTGGCCCCATCGATAATTGCGTGGGAACGGGAGTTGATCGCCTTGTAGACGATCGATAGAAGTTGCTCCTGATTTGGCTTAAAGGACGGGTAAGGGAAGAATTTCCAGCTTTCTTTAAGCAAAAAATGCACCAATGTTTTACGGGGAGGATACGATTTAAAATTTTCGAATCCAAAAGGTTTTAGTCATCCCAAACAGTTATTATGGTTTAATGGAGGGCGAGTATTGAGTCTCAGGGAGTTTTTGGAGGCAGAGGCGAAAATACCTGGTGGATTATTAGAGATAGAAGAGGAGCTCTCCCCGAGCTATGAGATAGCTAAGGTCATGAAGCGATTCGATAACGGTCCTCTCCTTCGGTTTAAGAAGGTGAAGGGGAGCAGTTTGGAGGTCGTTTCGGGGGTCTGTGGCACCAGGGAGAGGATCCTTAGAGGGATCGGGGCTAACTTGCAGAATTATTATGATAAGATTATTTCTGCGACTTCTAATCCCGTTGAGCCTGACTTGGTTGAGGATGGACCTGTCTTTGAGGTGGAGGAGAGCGATCTGAGCAGCCTACCAGTTTTGAGGCACTACGAAAAAGATGCAGGACCTTACATAACCGCAGGAATAGTGGTTGCTAGAAGTCCTGATGGCAAATTTCAGAACTCATCGATACACAGGCTTTTGGTTCTGGATAAAAGGAGGATGGCGATAAGGATAGTGCCAAGACACCTTTACGCTCTCCACCAAGAGGCTAAGAAGAGAGAAGAGGATCTCCAAGTGGCAGTGGTGATTGGCGTGCACCCAGCAGTGATGGTGGGTGTGAATGCAGGCCCAAAATATGGGGTAGACGAGCTCTGGGTTGCCAATGCCATGCTGGGAGGAAAGCTTAAGGTTGTCAAGTGTAAGAGTGTGGATGTTAAGGTCCCAGCGGATTCAGAGATCGTGATTGAAGGTTTTATTAAAAGAGATGAGTTGGTGGACGAGGGGCCATTTGTTGATCTAACTGGCACTTACGACATCGTTAGAAAGCAGCCTGTATTAGAGGTCTCAAGGGTTGTCCGGAGGAGATCGGCTATTTACCAAGCCATACTCCCAGGAGGTTCGGAACATAAACTGCTGATGGGCATGCCAAAGGAGGCAAGGATGTTTGAAGGGGTTTCAAAGGCAGTACCAGAGGTAAAGGGGGTCAGATTGACGCTGGGTGGATCGTGCTGGTTTAATGCAGTAATATCGATAAAGAAGCAGGCAGAGGGAGATGGCAAAAACGCAATAATGGCAGCATTCGGCGCGAACCCAAGTGTGAAACACGTTGTCGTCGTTGATGACGACATAAATATTGACGATATGTCTGAGGTTGAGTGGGCAATAGCCACAAGGTTCCAAGGTGATGAGGACATAGTTTTGGTAAGAAATGCAAGGGGATCAACTTTGGATCCCTCTTCTGACCAAGAAAAGATTTTGACGTGTAAGGTCGGTATCGACGCTACTATGCCTTGGAATAAGCCCAAAGAGAAGTTTGAGAAGGCAAGGATACCCTGAGGGGGGATTGAATGTACCTGAGCAGGGAAGAGGAGAGAATGCTATCAGGGGAGGAGGGGATTGCAGTACAGAAGGCTATGGAATTACTGACTGCGCTCGGGGAGGTCTTTGGGGCGGAGCGGATGGTGAGAGTTGAAAGTGCACAGATAGCGGGAGTATCTTATGGGAACATCGGTGACGCCGGTATGGAATTCTTAGAGGACTGGGCAGGTCTTGGAGGCAGGGTCAGGGTGAAGTCCACTCTGAACCCGGCGGGGATGGACTTAGATAAGTGGCAAGAGATGGGGGTGGAGGAATCATATTATCAGAGGCAGATGAGGATCCTCAAGGCTTTCGAGAAGATGGGGGTAGAGATCACTTGTACATGTACCCCATATTTAGTGGGAAACAGACCTAGGCCCGGGGCGCATATAGCGTGGTCAGAGTCTTCCGCAGTGGTTTTTGCAAACTCAGTTCTCGGTGCGAAGACAAACAGAGAGGGAGGCCCATCGGCCCTAGCTGCCGCGATTACAGGAAGGACGCCGTGCTACGGACTCCACTTGGAGGATAATAGGGAGCCAACGGCAATTGTTAAGGTTGAAGCTAGATTGAGGACCACTTTCGATTTTAGCCTTCTTGGGTACACAGTCGGCAGAATTCTTGGCTCAGGCATACCCTATTTTAAGGGAGTCACAGGGGCAAATTTAGACAGGCTAAAGATAATGTCCGCTGCTCTCGCTGCTTCCGGGGGCATAGCAATGTTCTGTCTTGGGAAGAAGCGGCAAGCAGGGGATAAAATAGAAAAGATATGTGTAGACGCTAGGGAGCTTGAGATTTCTCGGGAGAGACTGTCTGCGGAAGGAAAACCAGACCTTGCATGTATAGGGTGTCCGCACTGCAGCCTAGAGGAACTTGCTGATCTGGCGAGGGCCGTGAGAGGCAAAAAAGTGAAGAAGGGTTGTGCTCTTTGGGTATGGACATCGCGTGAAGTTCATAATGCNGCAAAGGGTCTGGGCTACGTGGAGGCTATAGAGAGGGCAGGGGGAAAGATTTTCACAGACACATGTATGGTGGTATGTCCGCTGGAGAAGTCCGGTTATAGCCACATGGTATCAAATTCCTGTAAGGCGGCGCACTATGTGCCTTCAACGTCTGGTTTGAGGGCAACCGTGAGTGAGATGTACTTAGTATTGGAAAGTGTGATGGAGGGGTAACGGTGCAAGAGTGGGTATACAGAGGGAGAGGGGTTGCCAAGTTTTTAGGAGAGGGGAGGGCCCTGGTCTCGAGACAGGGGATCTCTTTTTTTGGTGGGGTTGACCCTATGACGGGCTTGGTTAGGGAGAAGGGGCATGATCTCTGCGGGCAGGACGTGACCGGTAAGGTCCTCGTGTTCCCAAAGGGAAAGGGCAGCACTGTAGGGTCTTACGTACTTTACCAACTCAAGAAAAACGGTCACGCCCCTGCAGGCATAATAAATGTTGAGACAGAGGCCATTATAGCAACCGGATGTATCCTCGCAGAGATACCCTTAGTCGACAGGCTTGAGGTTGACCCAATAACCGCCATAATTACCGGGGATTATGTGGTTGTGAACGGAATTGAGGGGAAGGTTGTAGTTAGAAGGGGGCAACAGGCTTGAAAGCAGAAAGACCTTGGGGGATGATAAAGGACCCGATACATGGATATGTGCATATATCCAAGTTGGAAAGAGAAGTAATTGATACTTTGCCATTGCAAAGGCTGAGGAGGATAAAGCAGCTCGTCTTTGCCGACCTTGTTTATCCAGGAGCAAATCATACTAGATTTGAGCACTCTGTGGGGGTTATGCACCTAGCCGGAGTCCTGTGCAGGGCACTGCCGGTGGATATGAAGGAAGAAGAAGTCCAGATTGTGAGGTTGGCCGGTCTATTCCATGATGTCGGGCACGGTCCCTTCTCTCACACCTTTGAGGAGCTCCTCATTAAAAAACTGAACAAGAGCCACGAGGACTTGGCACCATGGGTAATCAGGAGCTCCGAGCTGAAAGATGTGCTGGAGAGAAACGGCCAACCAGTAGACGACATTGCGGAACTAGCCGTCGGAAGGCTGAAGAAAGAAAGGGGCTTCCTGAACCAGATATTGAGTAGCGCGGTAGATGTTGACAAGATGGACTTTTTGGTCAGGGACACTCACCACACTGGGGCTGAGTATGGAAAGGTGGACATACATAGGCTTATTTACACAATGGATGTTGTGGACGACAAGTTGGTGGTGGACAGCTCTGCCCTCGCAACTTTGGAGGCGTTTCTCATTGCAAGGGTCGAGTCCTTCAAGGCGATATATTACCACAAGACCGCAAGAGCAGCCCAGATACTCCTTGTTAAGGCAATGGAGGCTGCAGATGAGGAGATTGGCATCTGCAAATTCAAAACTGCAGAGGAATACCTAGGGATGGACGATTACAGCATGTGGTGTATGCTCAAGCAATGCAAAGGATCGCGGAAGATAATGGAAGATTTAGAGAAGAGGAGGCTTTTGAAATGCGCTTATGAACGCGAGATGAAGGCAGAAGACAAAGCGGTGGCAAGCTTGTTTGGGCTCGAGGGGATAAGGAGGCAGATGGAGGAGGAGATCGCCGCAATTGCGGGATTGAGTTCAGAGGACGTGTTCATAGACACGCCGTCCCTGCCATCCATCCCTTATAGACATGCATTGGATTTTGATCCTATGGAGATACCCATAGTGGATGTCGAGGGTGGTGTGAGAAGGGTGCTGAAGGCGACCAAGCTTTCCAAAACAATAGAAGTTTTGAGGGGGTTCGTAAACATTGTCAGGGTGTACACTTATGACCAGTACAGGGACAAAGTGAGAGATGCAGCGGAGAAAGTAATGGGAAAGTTGCCAGAGTCCGCCATGGTTTCTTACTGATTTTCAGATGACTCTATGGTGTTTATTACCAATCTGAAGATCTCTTCATGCACTTCTTCCACGGACCTGTTTGCGTCGATGACACTATATCCCATCCTGTGGGCGCGTTCTAAAAATTTTGACCTAACTTTCCTTAAGAATCCCACGTTCTCAAAACGATCATGAAGCTCTCCCTTCCTCCTAAGGGATAATACTGGGTCGATATCCAGTATAATTGTTAGATGGGGGCGTATGGCGCCTTTATTGATTGTTAGTATCCACTCTTCGTCCAGACCCTGAGAGGACTGGTAGGCTATCGAAGACTCTAAATAACGGTCGCTGACTACAACTTTACCAGATTCTAACCAAGGCTTTATGAAATAAGCTACGTGGTGGATCCTATCTGCAGCGAAAAGAAGAGCGTCCAACTCTGGCGCAATAGAAGGTTCTTTGAGGAAAGATCTTATAACTGCCTCTATCTTTCCCTCAGGGTTTGGTTCCTTAGTAAGTACGGAGTCATACCCCATCTCCTTAAGGCGGACCACCAATAGCTTTGTCTGGGTTGAGGATCCAGCCCCGTCTATCCCCTCTATTGCGACAAAGAAGCCCTTACGGTTTTTGTGCATGATGGTTGATATGCTGCGGAAACTGTTATATTTTTATCCATAGAATTCATGCTTGAGATAGACCTTGGAGTTGAGAAGAGTTGAGTTTTTTATGCCCATCTGGTGATTGAAATGAGTGGGCGCGGCACCCTCCTCTCATTCATTTCCAAAGGCGAGGACAGAATAAGGATTATTGTGGACCACAGAGAAAAACAGTCGCTCACAGTCAAGGAACTCCTCAGGCTAGGGGCAGAGTTAGAGTTCAGGAGCTTGAATGTGGGCGACTATGTTATATCAGAGTGTGTGGCGATTGAGAGGAAGACCATGGAAGACTTCGCCAACTCTATCATAGATAGGAGGCTGTTTGAACAGGCAAGAGCTCTCCGCGCCGCCTATAGCAGGCCACTTATAATTTTGGAGGGGAGGGGGCCTCTGATGAGAGAAATACGCGAAGAGGCGATTACGGGCGCGCTGGTATCATTAGTGATGGACCTCGCCATACCAGTAATATGGGTGAATGATGCCGTTGAGAGTGCTAAAGTAATACTGACAATAGCCAAAAGGGAAGAGAGAGGGGATTTGCGCTCAATATCACTCAAGGATAGGAGGAGAGCAAAAACCCCAGACGAAGAGAAAGAGTACATAGTTGCGAGCTTACCAATGGTCGAGGCGGTCACGGCAAAGAGACTTCTTTCTTTTTTCGGAAGTGTTGAGAGAGTCTTCACAGCCAGTGAGCGTGAGTTGATGAAAGTGGAGGGGATTGGGCCAAAGAAGGCGAAGCGAATAAGAGAGGTTTTAACTGGAGCATATGGCATCAAGACTTCTTGTGGCGCAACTTCCCAAGAAGATCCAAAAGAGAAGAGAGAGACTTAGCCATCTTATCCAGTTCTGCTGGATCATCGGTTTTGCTCATCTTCTCCTTGATCTGATCGATCTTTTTTACAAGGTCCTCCTCAAGTTCGGATACCTTCATTAACTCTAATAGTTCTTTCTCGTCCTCGTCGGATTTGACGAAAACCACCTTACGGTCACAGCCGGGGCAAACTACTTCGCCGCTGCTTAGCTGGAAGAGGGGGGTCTTGCAGTCGGGGCAGTGTGTTTGGAGCATGGTGGCTCCTGCCCTCAGTAGCTCCGCCCCCTTTTTTGCAACATCATCACGGGTCTTCATTTCAATTACCAAATTTTAACTATATGAAAATAATAATATAAATAGGACTATATTCTATTTGCTAAGGGACTGGTGATTATTTATGAGTAGCGATAAAATGGCTCAAGCAATCAGCATCCTTCACAGAATAGCAGAAGACACAGGAGTCCCTAGGAACATAAGGAGGGCAGCATCAGAAGCAATAAAAGTATTACAGGGCACAACCTACACTAATGCAGTTAAGGCTTCGAATGCAATAAGTATTTTGGAGGAGTGCAGTCAGGATCCAAATATGCCCCTTTTCGCCAGAACCGCAATATGGCAAGCGATCAGCGCCTTGGAGCAAATAAAAGATTGAATTATTGTTTTTGTTAGTCAATCTGGTTGCAACTCTGACATCAAAACCATTAAACTCGACTTTACATCCTTTGCTGCATAGACAGCCCGCCCAACAATGGCATGCCATCGCCCTCCCATTATTTTTCCGCACGATCTGATGTCCCCGCCTTGAGCGCCCAACCCTGGAATATAATAGGTCGGAGAGTCACACAATGAATCTATAGTGTGTTTGTAGGTTTTTAAGAGTTGGAGGTTGTTCCCGGGGAGGACATAGTCCCTTACGCCCATTTCTGATGCAATCTGGAAAATTTTCGATGGAGCCTCAGAGCACACATAGCCACCATTTCCGGCCAAGAAGTCAGGAACTGTTAGAATGGCGCCCACGATGGGTATGACTCCGGCCTTCTTGAGCGACTCTATCCAAGCACTCTGGGTTGAGGGGCCGCTGAAAGGGAATATTATAGCATAGTCCACCCCGGATTCGGCTAGCGCCTCTGAGAAGATGTTGCCAGTGTGTGGGACGTCGGTAGCACCTTTTTGGTGATCATATATTATTGGTTTTTCCGAATAGTTCCGTATAGTTGAGACGACCTTGGGTAGACCGAATCGAAGAGCGAGACTGAAGCCGATTTTATAAGCGCCCACTAGATCAAAGTCGCACGAATTTACAACGATCTCGACCAGCCTCTCAATAGAGCTTACGTCGCAGGCTATTACTACACTCCTCTCTTGAATTATTCTCCTAATGGGTCTTCCCTCCATAGATCTTTAGATAGTTTGATATTGCTTCCATCTCTTTCATGGTTATTGAGCCTGACTCAAGGGCTGCTTTTGCCACATCCAGAACGTCGACAATTGATTTAACAGGAATCCCATATCTCCTATGGAACTCTACAGTTGCCATGTACTCCGTCTCGCCCCTCTCTAGCCTGTCTACGGCAATGAGGACAAAGGCGATCTTCACGTTACCAATAGAGGATAGGACTGAGAGGATCTCCTCTTTTGTCTTGCCAGTGGTCATGACGTCGTCTAGGATGCCTATCTTGTCCCCCTCGCCCACACTGCCTATAATAAGTCCGCCCTCTCCGTGGTCTTTGGCTTCTTTTCTATTAAATGCAAACCTCTTAGAAATGTTNAAGATCTTGTGAAGACCTATTGAGGTAGAAACCACTATTGGAATCCCTTTGTAAGATGGACCGAACAGGACGTCAACTTCGCTCACTAGACCGAACTCCACCAAGGCTCTAGCATAGAATTCGCCTAGGCGCCATATGGATTCCCCCTCACCAACTACCCCAAGGTTGACGAAGTATGGTGAGAGCCTGCCACTCTTCAACTTGAACGAGCCAAACTTTACGGCACCTATTTCAAGAAGGAACCTAGAGAATTCAGATTTTAGACTCTCTACACTCATTCATTGAAACCCTCCTGCCGCTTGGGCGCCTCTTATATCTCCCAAAATCTGTACATTTTTTAAGTGTTGAATATTGGAATACAGGTCCATCCACGCATATTCTAAGTCCGTCCATAGCACAGCTGCCNCATATCCCCACACCACACTTGGTGTAACGCTCTAAAGCACAGAAGATCCTGTCTGGAGTTGTTACTCTGGATTCCATCTCAGCTGCCCTGACCAACATGGGCTCGGGTCCGCAGTTAAAGAACTCACCACTCAAGCCTGTTAAATCTAAAATGTCGGTGACCATTGAGCAGGCGCCTAAGCTCCCGTCCTCCGTTGAGACCTTGACGTCTGCCAGACTCCTTAGCTCCTCATAAAGTGGGAGGTCTGCTGCGGTCTTTCCACCAACAAAGACTGAAGTGACCTGTTTTTGGAAAAGTTTTGCTATGAAATGGATCGGGGCTACACCCGACCCCCCGCCGACCAAGTTCACATTGCCTTTTGGGATGTATCCATTGCCATAAGGACCCCTGAGAAGGACTGTATCCCCCTCTTCTAGGGAGGCGAGAGATGATGAGACAGGGCCAACACTCTTGATTAGAAGTGTGATGGGGTCGTTCAGGGCCAAGGANAAGGGCTTCTCTCCAATTCCTGGAAGCCACAGAAATACGAACTGCCCCGGGAGTGCGTCGATCGCCCCGTCAAGTACTAATACTCTGGTTGACGAGCCCCATGCCTCCTTGACATGGAACTCCTTGTATGAGAGAGGGGCACGTATGTGGAGAGGCTTTTTTGNGCCTGAGGCGAACTCCTTAAAAAAAGTCATAAGTTCTTTTGTATTAAGCCCTATTAGGGCCGTGCCTATTCCGAAGAGTGATGCGCCCGCTGAACTGAAAGCGGCAATGTCTGAAGGATCTGTTATCCCGCCCATCCCTATTATGGGCACAGAAACCTTCTCTCTAACTTCCAAAATACATTTGAGCGCCAACTCCTTAATAGCANCCCCCGATAGTCCCCCGTAGACATTTGAAAGGATAGGGGCACCGGTCCTCTCGTCTATAAATTTCAGGGGACCGACTGTGTTTACCGCAGTTATGCCATCAGCCCCCGCATCCACTGCCGTCTTCGCTATTAAACCGATAGATCCCNGGCTTGGGACCAGTTTGGCGAATATTGGGAGATCTGTAACCTCTCGCACTGACGAAATGACCTCCCTAACGAGCTCTGGCGAAGTCCCTATGGTGGCACCGTATCCTTTTGCATGTGGACAAGAGAGGTTTAGCTCTATCCAGTCGGTATACTTTTCGACCTTCGATGCCAGTGAGGCAAACTCCTCTGATGACGAACCGAAGATAGAGGTCATCAGGACTTTTTTGATGGGGTAGATATGCCTGATCTCACTTATGTACGCATCAATGCCAGGGTTCGCTAGCCCGACCGCGTTTACTAGGGACCCAAAGATTCCGGCGATGATAGGCTCTTTGTAACCGTCCCTCTCTGAAATGCCTATGCTCTTAGTTGTTATCACGCCAAGACCCTCCGCATCTTCAAGCTTCTTTATTATGTCAGGAGAAGAAGCCACAACGCCAGAGGGGATCACGAGCCTATCCTTTGGAAGTTCAAAATGCATAGGAGACCTCCTTGCCATGCACTGGATAGAATTCTCCCTCCCTAAATGCAACCTTTCCGCCGAGAATAGTTATGACTGGCCATCCCTTCAATCGCATCCCCTCATAAGGGGTCCACCCACATTTGTAGTGGAGTTCGTCGGCAGTCACCTTCTTCTCTAGATTCGGGTCAATAATGGTAATATCTGCATCAGCCCCAAGCTCCATCTTCCCCTTTCCCTTGATAGAGAAAATTCTTGACGGGTTGTAACACATCAACTCTACGACCTTCTCGAGCCCTATGAGACCGTTGAGGGAGGCGTTGATCATCAGCGGGAGCGATGTCTCCACCCCAGGCATGCCCGAAGGAGCGTTCTCCTTCGCCTTATCCTCCTTTAGGTGTGGGGCATGGTCAGATCCTATAGCCTCGATCATGTTGTTCAGGAGTGCCTGCCAAAGTGACCTTCTGTCACTCTCTTCACGGAGCGGCGGATTCACCTTTGCATAGCTACCAAGCTCCTTCAACGCCGAAGAGTTGAGAAAAAGGTGGTGTGGGGTTGCTTCCCTATAGAATGGGGAAGCTAGCTCTGCCTCCTCCAAGGATGTCACATGAAGGACGTATACCCTCCCTTGCTGGCCGACGGACAGGAGTTTCCTTATGGCAGAGATTGCGGCTGACTTTGGCCTCCGAGAGGTATGGTCTGGCTTATCTGAATGCATCATTATAATCGCTTCGTCCTCAGCGTGAACGCTCACGAGCCTAGATCCCCGTATCACCTGCCTGATAGTCTCAAGGTCTCTGACGAGAAGATCCCCCGTCGAGCTTCCCATGAAGATCTTTGCAGATGCGGCTAAGAGCGTCGGAGAGTCCCAGCCCACCGCCCTGAAAACCTCTTCCAAGTTCCCAGTAGTCACTCCGAAGTGGAGCCCATAATTCACCAACGGACCACCAGCTGCAGATGTGCTGATTAAGGCTTTTTTCTTTTCAAGTTCCAATAAAGTTGTTGTGGGAGGTTTTGTATTTGGCATGTCAAGAACAGTGGTAACGCCACCAGCCAAAGCCGCCTTTGATCCCGACGCCCAGTCCTCTGAAGGTATTCCAGGTTGCCTGAAATGAACGTGCGGGTCAATTACGCCAGGCATAACCAGCTTCCCATTAGCGTCTATGACCTCGTCTGCCTTCGGCTCATTTTTTGTGAATACGGCTATCTTACCATTCCAAAGGAGCACATTGGCTTCAAAGTGACCTCTGTGCGTAATGATCTTGCCGTTCCTTATTAGCAAGGACAAAAGTCATCACCAGAATCATGTCTTCAGTCTTATGAGGTCCTCCTTGCATTCAAAGTTGCAGTAGTGGCATATGAGAACCAGCGGATCTCTACTTACGGTATACATTCGTGAAGGGACGGGTTCCTTGTTTGATATGCAGTTGGCATTTACACAAACTGCTACGTTCTCAAGTACATCAGGAACGACAACCTTTCTCTTCTCCTGGATTGTATAGTCTTTTATTATGTTTATAGTGGCATTGGGGGCTATCAGGGATATCTTGTTGTATTCATCGCTTTTAAGGTACTTGTTTTCGACTTTTATTAGGTCCTTCTTGCCGTATTTTGTGCTCTCAAGATTCTGCCCTATTATAACCACTGAGTCTTGGCGAAAGAGGTTCAGCATCTCTGCGATCTTTATGCCCTTTCCTGGGGGTATGTGGTCAATGACAGTCCCGTCCTTTATGGGCCTTACCATCAACCCCTTCTTTGCGTCTTTTGAGGCCGTTTTTTCTCCCATCACTCAATCGCCCCCATTATTAAGGAAAGAATGGCTGCCCTAACAGGTACACCGTTGCCAGCCTGCTCGAAGTAATAAGCCCTCGGGTCTTCATCGCAGTCCACGGATATCTCGTCCACGCGAGGAAGAGGGTGCATTAGGCGTGCCGTGGGCTTTGCCCTAGAGAGTAAGGCACGGTTTATTTTGAAGATACCTTTCACTTTGTTGTACTCGTTCTCNTCAGGGAACCTCTCTTTTTGTATCCGTGTCATGTATATGACATCAGCAATTGATATAATNTCCTCGATTTTGGAGTGTTTAGAGTAGCTTATCTTCCTTCTGTTTAGGAAAGCCTCGACATGCTCTGGTATCTGCAGAGAGTCGGGAGCAACGTACATCAATTTGCAGTTGTACAGAGACAGAGCATACGAGAGTGAGTGAACGGTCCTGCCATATTTAAGATCTCCAACCATTGCAATATCTAGACCATCTATGCGTCCTTGAGTCTTTCTGATGCTGTAGAGGTCCAGCATTGTCTGGGTGGGGTGCTCATTTTTACCATCCCCACCATTTATTATTGGCACTTTTTTATGACNTCTCTTCGTCCGGTTAGTGGTGACGTCTGCCGCCCACCTCGCCGACCCGTCAAATGGATGGCGCATGACTATAAGGTCTACATAATTCGCCACAGTCTCTATAGTATCCTTGAGNGTCTCGCCCTTCATAACTGAAGTGCCCTCCACCCCAGCAAACCAGATGGTCTCGGCTCCAAGGGCGTGTGCAGCGGCGTCAAAGCTCATCCTAGTTCTAGTGCTGGGCTCGTAGAACAGTAGACCGACTTTTTTGCCGCGAAGAAGAGCTTTGTCGTATCCGCGCGACTCCATTTTTTCAGCTGTTTTGAAGATGTGCTCCAACTCGTCTTTTGTAAAGTCTTTTATGGATACTATGTCTCTATTTACAAAATCCAATCTGTCTCCCCCGGAGGGGGGATCGTATTTTCCTTCGGAGACAAATCCCGTTTTTTGTAAGAAATTAACCCGTCACAAACTCAGGAAGGCGGCGTATTTAAAAATTTCTTTTGTGGTTGAATAGATTTACAAGGGGGCTTAAAGTCTTTTGATTTTTGATAGTGCTTCGATGCAAAGTTTGTAACTCCCTGCCACGAGTGAGACCCTCTCGGACAAGCTCAACGGAGAATCCAAATCCGACCCGTCTAGGCACAATACCGAAGCTCCAGCCTCTTTGAGTATTATATATGAGGCTGCGATGTCTGTTACCCTCAAAAGATCCCTATTGTCGACATATAAGTCCAGACTGCCACTCGCGACATAACACAGCTCTAAAGCCGCCGTGCCCATGACCCTTATATGTTTTGCTTCAATTAATAAGGGGAGTATCTGCTCGATTTTTTTCTTATCCCTACGCACATTTACGTCGATACCTATCAGTGCATGTCTTAGGGGGGTGGGCGGGCTTATTGAGATCTTATGTTCGTTGAGGTATGCTCCCTCACCTTTAACCGCTTTGTAGGTCCTCCCAGATGGAAGCTCCATAACTAAGCCGGCAAAGATGTCGGAGAGGCACTTACCAGAGGAGAGGGCTACTGATATGGAGTAAGGGATAATTCCCCTGACTGCGTTAGTCGTCCCGTCTATTGGGTCCAGAATTAAAATTGGATATTCCTTTCTGCCAAATTGTCTCTCGCCGAGCTCCTCGCTTATTAGCCTACCTTCGAAGCCGACCAACGAAAGGTATGAGATCGCAGCCTCCTCTGCCACTACATCTATGAGTTTGGTTTTATCCCCACCAGCACCTATCTTGACAATCTTGGAAGAAGATTGAGGCGAAACTTTGGCTATAGCGTCCATCTCCGCTTTACATAGACCCTCTAATAGCTGCAGGCTCATAAGGAAGAAAGATATTAAAGATATATTTAGGGTTTACAGAATAAGAGTGGCAGGCGGGGGTCGCCAAGTCAGGTCAAAGGCGCAAGGCTCAGGACCTTGTGGCGTAGGCCTTCGTGGGTTCAAATCCCACCCCCCGCACTAATTGGTTAATTTGAGATAATGTCCTCCCGGAGAACTACTTTTTGGGGGGCGTGAGATATTTTTAGAGGGATTTTACTTCTGACTCAGCAAGCCTCTGCTTCGCTATTAAGAGTTTTTGGTAAAGATTTGCCACTCTTTCATAGTCCTTGCTTTTAAGAGCCTTGAGAAGATCCCCTTCAATCTCGGCAACCTCGAGTCGCTGATAGTAGTCAAGGGTTTCTTTGAAGTGCGCCAGTACGATCTTGCCTGTCAGAATTGGATGGTTGTTTGTGACGTTGGCTTCGGGATATCGCATCCCGTGTTCAAGTTCCACCTCTAAACCTATTCTGAAATTTTCCAAATCTATCGGCATATCACCGGTCTCAAGTTCTGCCAAAATCTTCTTGGCTTCTTCAATTGTGACTTCGGCTTTTTTAAGGGCGCTCCAATCCCTAATTCCTAATTTTTTACAAACATTCTTAACTTCTTCAACAGAAACGTATTCAGGAATTTTCATATTAACTCACAACCCTTGATTTAGAGAATGGTGACCTCCTCCCCACCCTGCCGGATGGGGGCTTCCACTTTTCCTTCCATTTCACTTACTCCCTCACAGCCTCTGCTCGGGGAGCGTTTTGCGGAAGCTTT
>QNVH01000050.1 GCA_004347955.1 Thermoproteota archaeon
GCTACCTTTATGGAGGTAGCCTATATTTGATGGTTGTGTCTCTGTGCTGGAACCCGCCCCGCCCAGTTCGATCCGGAGCCTTATTCGATAGACATCCGGACTACACCAGAAAGTACTAATAATTATAAGAAATATAAATCTAGTGGCGATTCATCCCACGGTTAAAACCGTGGGCTTTCTCGCCGAGTGCATGTAAAGTGGGGAGGGAGTTGTTCTTAGAGATAAGGCTCCATGGAAGGGGGGGCCAAGGGGTTGTCACTGCTTCGGAGATGCTCGCCGAAGCCGCGATACTGGAGGGGTACCACGGTCAGTCAATACCTTACTTTGGCGCTGAGAGGAGAGGGGCGCCCGTGGTAGCCTCTGCGAGGATATCGGACGCCCCTGTGAGAAAACACAGCCAAGTTTACAGACCTGACGTCATATCTGTCTTCGACACTATGTTCGTCCTGAGAAAGGACGTGAGGGAGGGGCTCAAGGAAGGGGGCACTGTGGTGGTCAACCACAAAAAAGTTCCAAAGATCGCGAACTTTAAGGTCTACTCGGTGAACGCAACCAAGATCGCACTGGAGAACGGCCTGATTGTGGCGGGCTGGGCGGTGGTGAACACCGCGATGGTAGGGGCAACTGCCAAGGCCCTCGGAGTGATCTCTAAGGTGGCTCTGGAGAGTGTTGTCAGGAAGAGATGGCGCGGAGATCTGGCGGAGAGAAATCTCAGAGCCACCCTAAGGGCTTTCGAGGAGGTTGGCGGATGATGCAGGCACTCTCGAAGCCATCAGAGGGAGCCAGCGGCTTGACCGGCATGTGGAGGATAAAGAGACCTCTACTGGATCCGGAGAAGTGCAATGCTTGCATGTTATGCTGGCTCTACTGTCCTGAGGGCACCATAGCGAGGAGAAGAGGGGGGAAGCCGAGCATAGTATACGAGTACTGCAAGGGCTGCGGAATATGTTCTGAGGTCTGCCCTTCAAAGGCGATAAGGATGCTCAGGAGGGAGAGGGGTGCTCCTGACCGGTAACCACGCGGTGGCCTACGGCGTCAGGGACGCGGCTGCAGAGGTCATAGCCGCTTACCCTATAACTCCGCAGACCCAGATTGTGGAGAAGCTCGCGGAATTTGTCGAGAAGGGTCAAATGAGGGCGAGATATGTGAGGGTTGAGTCTGAGCACAGCGCGATGGCAGCGTGTATAGCCGCTGAGGCCTGCGGGGCGAGGAGTTTCACTGCCACGTCCTCACAAGGTCTGCTATACATGAGCGAGGTGGTCTTCTGGGCAGGCCTCGGGAGGTTCCCAGTGACTATGGCGGTGGTGACCAGAACCCTGGCGCCGCCATGGAGCATATGGAACGAACACACGGACATACTGTCGCAGAGGGATGCTGGGTGGGTTATTATGATGTGCGAGAATGCGCAGGAGGCCTACGACACGGCCATCCAGGCATTCAGGATCGCAGAGGACGAAAGGCTCCTGCAGCCAGTGATGTATGGGCTTGACGCCTTCACAATCTCGCACACCGCCGAGGAGGTCGATCTCCTAGAAAAGGGTGACGTTGAGGGGTACCTCCCCCCTCTCGATCCCAAAAAGCTCAGGGTTTACATGGACCCTGAGAGCCCAGGAACCTTCGGGAACTTGGTCGGCCCAGACATGATGATGGAGATGAGGCACTCCATAAAGGAGGCCTTTGAGAGGGCTCGTGAGGTTATAAAGGGCGCTGTGAAGGAGTACGAGAGGATCAGCGGGAGGAGGCAGGCTGGGCTGATCGAGGAGTACAAGTGCAGGGATGCAGAGGTTGTGATAGTAACCATGGGCGCTTCTAGCGGAGACGCAAAGGATGCCGTGGATGCCCTCCGGGAAAGGGGTGTGAGGGCAGGGTTGGTGAGGCTCAGGGTGATCAGACCGCTGCCTCGCGAGGAGATCTTGGAAGCCGTTAAGGGCGCAAAGGTTGTTGCCACCGTAGACAGGGACTATTCTTTTGGGTATGGCGGCATATTGGGAGGGGAGCTGGCTGGTTTTGTCAAGAACACCATGTGCAGGTTTGTGGCAGGGCTTGGAGGTAGGGACCTAACTCCGGAGGACTTCCAAGGGATTGCTCTCAAGGCGCTGGATGTGGCAGAGAAGGGCGAGGAGAGGGAGGAGTTTTGGTGGGGGTTGAAAAGATGACAGCGATGTTCTCAATCAAGGACCTCGTGGAAGAGGAGTACACTCTCCCGGGGAACGCTTCTTGCCCTGGATGCGCGGCGGCACTCTCCCTGAGGATAGCGCTAAAGGTTTTGGGACCGAAGACAATATTGGTAGTTCCGGCTAGCTGCATCTCGGTTATCCAAGGGTACTACCCGAAGACTCCCTGCAGGGTTCCAGTTCTCAATGTGGCATTCGCTTCGACGGCTGCGGCTGGCAGTGGAATGGTCGCGGCGCTTGACTTAAAGGGAAAGAGCGATGTGAAGGTCCTCTGCTGGGCAGGCGACGGCGGAACCGCAGACATAGGCTTGCAGGCTCTGAGCGGCGCAGCGGAGAGGAACGAGAACATGATCTACGTCTGCTACGACAACGAGGCTTACATGAACACTGGCACACAGAGGAGCGGGTCGACTCCAAGGGCGGCTGCGACGACCACAACTGTCACGGGAAAACCGGAGAGGAAGAAGAGCGTCCCAGAGATAATGGTGGCCCACAGGATGCCTTACGTGGCAACGGCTTGCGCAGCCTTCCCGCTTGACTTCGCCGGCAAGCTGAGGAGGGCAGCATCCATGCCACTCAGGGGGCTGAAATACATACATCTCCTCTCTCCATGCCCGCCTGGATGGAGGTTCCCAGCCGAGAAGACCATAGAGGTCGGCAGGTTGGCGGTAATGACCGGGTTTTGGATCCTTTATGAGTGGGTTGATGGAAGGTACAACCTGACAGGACCATCAAAGGGGCTGCTGGACAAGAGCAAGAGGAGGCCTCTCAGGGATTATCTCTCAATACAAGGGCGTTTCGGACACCTCACGGAGAAGGACATAGAGTCCTTGGAGGAAGAGGTTGAGGAGCAGTGGAAGGATTTTGCCAGAAAAATGAGTATGACTTAGCGCAAAAGATGGACATTCCACTGGTGAGATCTGGAGTCTTGACTCTTCAGCCTNCATGACTCAGTAACACCAATTTACNGNCGGTGTCAAAGCAGGAGATCTCCATCCTCCATGATTGTGAAGCGATCGCNTGACTGGAGCCTTACCTCGACCGTTGGGGACGATATGAGGAAGTCCATGTGCGTGGCGGAGTTGTTCATACCNNCCGGGTAGTCAGAGTTATGACCGAAGGCGATGTGTACGGTCCTGTAGACCTTTTCTGCCTCGAGGAAGTTGGCGTGGATGCGCGCTTTTCTGTTTAGACCGAAGGCAAACTCGCCCACATAGCGCGCCATTTCATCAACGCTCAGGGCTGCCTCCACCCTCCTTTTGAGGAGATGGTCTTGTGAGCTTATCTCAACTGCCATGCCGCCCTTGGCCCTTATCGTTATCGGAGATTTTATTGGCCCGATGCCCCCGACTGCCAAGTCGCAGACTAGTGTGCCATTTAGTGAGGACTCGACGGGACCGGCGATCACCTCGCCTGTCGGGAGGTTCAGCCACTTGAAGGTCTTCCAGTCAAAGCAGGTGTCGGTGAAGAATGGTCTACCGGATACGGAGAATGAAATGTCTGTGCCCGACGGGTTGGTGACGCGGATCTCCTGCGGCGCTCGCGAGGCGCATGAGAAGTCTCTGGGCGGACTCTTGCAGATCCTTGTGCTCTTCCGGCGAGAGAGCCAGAGCACCCTCAGTGAGCATGTCAATGGTTATCCCAGGGCAGTGGCCGAGCCGGTACCTTCGGTACCTGGTTATCAAGTTGATTATCTTAACCCTGAAGGGGGTCTCCTTCTCGCTCTCGCGAAATATTGTGATGAAGATGTCTGCGGCTCTGCTGGAGACAATGTTGTAGATCTCCTTCGGGACAGCGAGGCGGACCTCTGGACCAGCCTCCAGCTCAAGCAGGCGAGTCCAAAGACCCAGCCGGAGGGCGCCCTCTGTGAAAGCCTCACCCACTTGCAGCGCAGGAGCGTCGCATATGACCGCCAGCCTCTCTCCCTCCACAGCACCTAGGACGTGCTGGAGGGCGTTCCTTGCGGATTCAGACGCATTCATTGATACCGCCTCAAGGAGACTTTAGTCGTGGAGTGTCTGACTGATACCATAGTATCCATATTGACTTNGAGTATATTTATACAGTGCTGAGGTGTTTTGGTTCTGGAGGCTNCCAAGTGCAGGAGATCATGCGAAGCCTCCAATCAGCAGGGCGATTGCCACCGAGATNATGACGAGCGCCACAGTCTCGACGAGAGTGACGCGCCAGCGCACCTTCATCTTCTTTGACCTGTAGCGCGCCAGGAATATGCCGACCACAATCCCGACGAAAACGAGGGATGCGATTATGCCGAAGGGCGGGGGGATTAGGACGAACAGGGAGATGGGGACGATGCCCGACAGGAAGGTGGTGACGCCGCAGAGGACTGCGGAGAAGAGGTTGGACCTACTTATCTCCTTTTTTAGGACGGCGAAGAGGCTCTTCAGAAGTATCAGTGACTTGTCTCGCTCCTCACCATCCTCAATCCCGTTAACGCTGTACTCCATTAGGTTCTTCAGCGAGATCAGGTCAGCCAAGTCCTCAGTCTTCCCGCCGAGTATGAAGCTGGAGAAGTTGGTCATCGATACGGCCGAGAGGGTGAGGGCTGCCGTGAATACAGTCAGGCTGGAGCTCAGCCCAGCGAGGAAAGTTGATAGGGTGACTATGAGGGCAGTTATGGAGCCGTCTGTGAGACCGGCCACCACCTCGAGTACTGGCTCATCCTTGAATAGGAGGTTCTTCAGCTCCTCGCTCAGGTGGTAGCCCTTCTCGGTAAGGGCGATCTTCCCATCGCTCCTATTTATCAGACCGTCTTCGGAAAGTTCATTTAATGTATTTTCGAACTCCTCAGGCTCCACGCACCTTGGACAGCCAATGAAATGCTCGATCCTCTTCCTAAGGGGCTCAGTTTCACACTCGCAGCCCTTCTTCACACTGAGCAGGACCAGGATCCTTATAATGTCGCGTGTCTCGCCTACCTCGAACGTCAAATATAGAAGCCCCAATAAGTGGGGCTGTGCGTGGAGTTTTAAATTTTTTGATTGGTTGACTGTGAGCTACCCACCTTGAAAGGAAGGGGCTCCCCGCTGGGAATTAAATTTTCAAAATTTTGTGGTGCTCCGGACGGGATTTGAACCCGTGTCACTGGCTCGAGAGGCCAGTATACTTGACCGGACTATACTACCGGAGCTCGAAATATTTCCAACAAGAATGGCAATTAAAGTTTTCGGATTTTTGGTGTTCCGGTTTAAACATTTCCATCCAGGGGCTCAGCGGCGCGCACTCAACTCATGCGCAATTTGGTGGACAGTACTGTGCCGAAGGCGGCTATGGAGGCGCCGAGCATGAATATCAGATACGGCGAGTTCTCCATGAGCAGCCCGCCGAGGGAGATGCTTGCTATCCCGCTCAGCATTCCAAGCGAGAGCAGGAGACCGTACGAGGTCCCCACTATGCTGACGGAGGTCGCCTCCCGCATAAGCAGGTAGAGGGCGGGATAGATGCCCCAGAGGGCGACCCCCATTATGGATACGAGGATTACTGTTGGTAGCGTCTGTCTGACAAAGAAGGCACCAGCCATCAGGATAGAGGATGATAGGAAGAATGCGAGAGTCATCTTTTTTGCGCCGTAGCGGTCCACAAGGTTGCCTCCCAATATCCCGCCGATTATGCCCGCCCCAACTAGGACCGCGGTTATGGAGTCTGCGATGGTGATGTCTATGCCTTCAAAGAAAAGGACCGTTGGGAGGTATGTGTTTATCAGCCTCTGCACCGCACCCAGGGAAGCAAAGAGCACCATTATGAGGATTGACTCCCTCTTGAGGAGGAGGTATAGAGTGCTGCCCTTGGCGGCACTGGGAGGGACTGGGGAGGAGGGGGCTTCTGAGGGGGGTTGGGATTTCGTTTCAGATTTGTACTCCGGCAAAGGTTCTGAAGGGGCATCGCTCCGCCTGAAGATGAGTGAGGAGAGCAGGAAAGACGCAAAGCAGAGGGCACCCCAGAGGAGAAAGGTAGAGCGCCAACCACCGGCTGCGATGAGAGGTCCTGCGGTCAGGAGCGCGGCGAGGATTCCCATATCCCCGGAGCTGCTCTGGATGCCGAGTGCAGTCCCAGTGCCGCTGTTCCGTACTATCTTTGAGGTGTAGGCGTAGCCAACGGGGTGGTATATGCTGCCGCCAATGCCGATTAGGAAGAGGGAGGGGATCAGAAGGGAGGGGAAAAGGGCGGCGGTTAAGGAGCCGATGGAGACTATGAGGATGCCGAGTCGCAGCATGAGCGTGTTGGGGAAACGGTCAGAGACGCCCCCGATAGGGGTCTGTAAAACCCCAAGGCAGAAGGGGATTATTGAGCTCAGTAAACCTGCGGCTCCAAAAGTTAGTCCGTACTCTAGTATTATGAGAGGTAAGACCGCTGGGAGGAGGAATACGGTCCCGTCGTTCATGAAGTGTATCATGAGGTTGGCGTAGTAGCGTGCGTCCATTTTAGAGCACAGGATTCCGTAGGATGCGTAAATATAAAAAGCATATTGAATTGATATACGAACGAAACCCTTTGCTTTTATAACTCCTAAGAGACAGATCAATACGCTTGAAAGCGGTGGCGAGCGGTAGCAATGGGCGAGAGTGGATGGAAGAAATACCTCGACTTCTTGGACAATAGTCCCTATTCGACGAATCTGCTCGCCTCCAGCCTGGCTCCCCAGCGGAGAATCGAGACTGAGGAATTCATCTCGATAGAGAGAATGAATTACACACTCTTCCCTTTCCAGCAGAGGGTCCTCGAGAGGATAAGGGGCGACGCCCTCATAGTTGGACTCCCGACAGGGCTCGGGAAGACCTATATCGCCGGGGCATTCATTGCNAGGGAGTCAGCCCAAAAGCACAAGAGGGTCCTCTTCCTCACTCCATCCGTACCCCTCGGAGTCCAGCAGACGCTGTTCGCCCGTCGCATGCTCAATATTGGAAACGCCTACTTCATATCTGGTAACATGCCGCCAGAGAAGAGAAGGGATCTGAGGGTCTGGAATGCCGGTTACGTTGTGACAACCCCCCAGACGTTTTACAATGATTTTTTGGCAGATTACGAAGATGTGCTGNGCCATGCAAAGACCAAGGGAGAACCGGTAGAAGCTCTGAAAAGCCTACTCAGATCCTTCAGATTCCCCTTCGACATACTCGTTGCTGACGAGTGCCATGGCTACATAGGCGAGACAGATGGTTACTCAATACTTTTATCGGCGAAGGCATGTGGTACAAGTATACTTGCACTTAGTGCCACGCCACAGCTCCACTCTCCAATGAGGCTTGAAGAACTCAAGAGGGTTTTCGGTCAGATAGANGTCTTCTCTGTAGACGACCCAGATATCAAATCCTTCATGCCTGAACGATCAATAACCATCGTGAGAGTCCATGTGCCCCAAAAACTATTGACGGTCTACGATCAGCTCGCGAAGGTGGTAAAACTTTACAGAGACAGAGTGAAGGATTCTTACGGTCCACAGCACCTAAGGACATACTGCAAGAAACACCCTCTCTGCGTCTGCCTGCTCGCCCTCAGAATAATGCGGGCCAGAATGGTGGAGGATGGCGCGAGTAGCGTCCTGAATTACGGGATATGGCGAGTAAGGGAGCTCAACCAGCGCCTGAAGGAGCTGGAAGGTAAGAGCATACATGATGTTTATCGCGAGGTAATAAAGTCCAACTTCAACCACAAGTTCAGGGCAACAGAGGAGATCCTGAGGAGGAAGGAGTTTGAGAAAGCCATAGTGTTCGTCGAGTCCGTGGAGGGTGCAAAACAGCTCGGGACTGTACTTCATTCCACCTACGGTATGGAGGATGTTGCGGTGCTTGTGGGAAAGGGAAGCATGTCAATGGAGCAACAGGCTTCTGCCCTAATGCACTTCAAAGAGAAAGCCAAGGTCTTAGTCTGTACCAGCATAGGAGAGGAAGGCTTGGACATACCGGTGGCTGACTTAGAGGTCTGGATGGACCCGCCGAGCAATCCAAGAAAGTGGATACAGAGGTTCGGGAGGATCCTGCGCCAGTCAGAAAGAAAAAAGGTCGCCAATATCTACGCCATAGTTAGCATGATGACGCATGAAAGGAGAAAACTGCTTTCAGTGATGAGGAGGGTTGAGCGCATTTACGGATTCACACAAAATGTCAGGGAGGAGGATCTGTTTAAAGTGCCAGATAAGAGGACGAAGGCGAGGGAAATTGGGCAGAGNNAGATCACACAATACCTGTCAGAGACTAACGACTAAAGCCGTTGGGTTGCGATTGTGGTAGCGATGCAAACTTTGAGTGGCCCAAGTCCTCTGGGGACTACGCCTGCGGGGCTAGAAGCACAAGCACGGCAGGTGTCTCCCTAGCCCTGCC
>QNVH01000051.1 GCA_004347955.1 Thermoproteota archaeon
TTCGGACATCCGGACTACACCAGAAAGTACTAATAATTATAAGAAATATAAATTTATCGGCGATTCATCCCACGGTTAAAACCGTAGGCTTTCTCGCCGAAAGGTTGTAAAAGAACGAATGAAATGAGCCAAAAAATTGGAAAAAATCACTTGAGTGGTACGAACATTGAACTTCTGGTAGCCTTCAACCCAGGAGCGCCGTGTGTGACCTTGGCAGTGGTTATTGCGAATTCTCCGAGGTATCGACCGATCATTTCCGGAATGATCTCCACTGGAACGAATTCCTTACCATTATGCACAGATATCGTCAAGCCCACCATCTCTGGGAGAATTATCATGTCGCGACAGTGAGTCCTGATCACTACCTTTTTGCCCTTCGCTGCTTGGAGCTTCGCTTTGCGTATTTTTTCAAACAGAGTTCTCTGTTCAGGGTTGAGACCCCTCATTAAAGACCTTCGCTGCCTGCTTGGGAGTAGCCTAATGAACTCGTCCATTGGCATATTGGCAAGTTGAGAGATCGTATATCCCCGGTAGGTAAATTCTTTTGACATAAATTCACCTCTC
This sequence comes from Thermoproteota archaeon, assembly GCA_004347955.1. Taxonomy (GTDB): domain Archaea; phylum Thermoproteota; class Methanomethylicia; order Methanomethylicales; family Methanomethylicaceae; genus WYZ-LMO10. The sequence goes on from QNVH01000051.1 coordinate 565, forward strand.
TATCACTTTTTCTTCCTTCCTGTTCTCTTTGGTGCGATCATCCCAACCTTCTGACCGGGTGGCGCAGTCCTGCTCACAGGCCTGCCTCCCTTGGGATGGCTCCCACCACCGTGTGGATGAGCGTATGGGCTCATAGCCTTGCCACGAACGCGTGGGTATTTCACCGACTTCGACCTGTATTTGTGGTAACTGGCTCCGGCCTTTAACAGAGGTTTCTCCACAATACCTCCAGCTGCAACCAGACCCACAGTAGCCCTGCAAGACCCACTGAATGACTTTACCATGCCTGACGGGAATTGCACTATCACAGAGTCACCTGAATGGGAAACCACAGTTGCGTAGCTCCCTGCGGACCGCACATAACGCCCCCCGTCACCAGGGAGACCCTCTATGTTGCAGACTAATGTCCCCTCCGGTATATTCTTGAGAGGAAGTACGTTACCTACGTTGGGCGAGGCTTGTGCGCCAAAGTATACCTTCTGACCAACGAACAGACCTTCAGGAGCCACCATTAATGTTTTTAACCCCTTACTATTTGTTACAACAGCAACAGGGGCGCTTCTTCCCGGGTCATGGACTATGTCTTTAACTAGGAATTCCACACATGAGTTCAGCTCCTCTTCCAATATGGGATGATACCTCACATCTCCCACGCGTTTCCACGAGGGAGATCTGAATACTGATCCTCCGCGCCCCCTCCTCTGAACCAAGAGTCTCTTTCCCATTTTCCATCACCTAAAGTAGGCCTATCTTTGTTGCGAGTTCTGATGCGCTATATTCCTTTTCTAGCCTAATTATCGCCTTTTTTTCGCCTGAGGTAGTAATGCAGGTGTTCACAGATTTTACTTTGACGCCATAGAGCTTCTCAAACGCCTCTTTAATGATTTGTTTATTGGCCTTGCTACTGACTATGAAAGTGAGTTTGTTCTCCCTCTCTAGGCGGTCTAGAGCAGACTCTGACGATACAGGCCTTATTATGACTTCTGTGGGATCCATGGCAATCACCATTATGCAAATATCTCCTCAAGCTTCTTTAAAGCAGACTCGGTCCATATTGTTAATCGCCCAGGATGACCACCAGGAGCCAACCTCTCTATGTTTAGCGAGCTCACCTCTGCAAAGTCCAGACCAGAGAAGTTCCTTGCAGCCAGCCTCACTGGGGGGTTGAGCTCGTCTGTAACCAATAAGATAGTCTTGGGTTTTACCCAACGCCTGCCCCTGTACTTCCCCTTCCCTGGGCGCTCTTTTATCCCATTTTTCGCCCTTATGACATCGTCCCACAGGGAAATTTTCTTGAGGAACTCTCTGAACTCAGAGGCTCTCTTTAATTTTTTCACCTCGTCTGACACTACAATTGGAAGGTGAACGTTTTCTTTAATCACGTGCCCCCGACTTGTCACAAGGTCTCTGATGGCGGTAGCCGCTATGGCAGACCTTAGGGCAAGTGTCCGCTCCTTCTCATTTATTCGCTCATGAAAGATCTTTTCTGGTCTTGGTGGGAACGCCAGTCTGCCACCGACAACGTTTGGTACAAACGCGGCAGGTCCGCCGCCCTTCACTCGCGGAACCCTCGCAAGGTCCAAACCTACACCTAAGCTCTCCGCGCTGGTCCGCTTTCCAGCCATCGGGTCCCGCCCTTTGGGTTGAATCTTGGCGGTGAAGGAAGAGATGAATGCGCGCCTTATGAGGTCTGGTCTGACCTCCTCGAAGAAAACTTTGGGTAATTCTACATCTCCCTTAATGCTCCCGTCGAGGGAATATACCGGGACCGAACGCTTCTCAATCGCTTCGCTCTCCAATGCTTACACCCCCTGCTTTGAGGCAAGACTCACGCTCAAGATTTTGGGAGACTCCAACTTCGGGGTTTTCGCCCTCACGGGGTATCTGAACCGCACCAGTCTTTTCGAGGGACCTGGGAGGGTCCCGCTAACAAGGATATAGTCGCCCTTAACTAGACCGTAATGCAAAAAGCCTCCGGCTATGTTGATCTCTGAGGGGTTCTCACCAACCTTAAGGATCAACTTGTTGTATTCTGTTCGTTGATGGAATCCCATTTTGCCTGGTCGCGGGATTGTGAACATCATGTGGGGTCTGGACGGACTTATCGCGCCTACAACTCTTTTGCCCTTCCTGTGTTTATGCCAGTTTGGTTGGATCTTGACGCCAAACCTCTTCACGGCACCCGCAAACCCCTTCCCCTTTGTCACAGATATGGCGTCTAACAGCTGGCCCTCTTCAAAGAAGTCCTTTGCCCTGATCTCTTTTCCGAGGATCTCCCTCACGTAACCATAGGCTGCTTTAACATCATCCCCTCCCACTTTTATCTCTAAGACTTCGGGGGTCTTCTTTCCAAGTCCGCTCTTCTGCGGCTGAGTTAGCGCCAGGACCCGGAATTCCACAACTTTATTTAAGTTATTTTCAATGAACGCCTGAATTTTTGAGAAGTCATTCTTCTTTGGAAGAGTAAGAATTCGGTCAGCAAACTTTGGTAATGGCGTGTGGATAACTTCTCCAATTGTTTTAAGACCCTTAGGAGTTTTTGTATACGCCCTAAACCCGTAAATGAAGAGGGGAGGGACCTCCACTACGGTTACTTCCCTAACTACTTCTCTGCCAAACAGCGGGCTCTTGGCCCGGTTTTCGACCATAACAAGATGAGTGGTGCCAACTTTATAACCAGCAAAACCTAAAAGCCGGGGAGGACCGCCCAGATGGGGCCAAGTCCTTATCCTTCCACTAATGCGCCGGGCTCTTACTCTAGGATAGTACATCAATGAGCCTCTTCTAGGCGCGCTCTTACTCTTATGTCCCATTATTATCTCCCCTTTTGGCTTGTGATTAGCAGCATAACTAAAATATATTTCTATCCGTCGGAGGTCCTTTTTTTAGGAAGACAATTGATGGACTTGCCTATAAATCCATATTCTCTATCAGTGTAAAGACTGCGAGAGAGATCAACAATGCCTCCTCGGTTCTCACAGTTTCGGTTCCTTGGTTTGGTACCGTGTTCACAATCAAGTCAGAGACCTGCTCCAAATCAAGACCAGACCTACGGAGTATCTCATGAAGACCCTCGTCAGGGGAGCCGAATAGAATAACGATGCTGTGGTTGTTGAGCAGGGCACTCCGTATCTCTTTGGCTACTTGGCTTACAGGAGCCCCAAGGCGCGATGTCGATATCAAATAATCATAGTNGGCATTTGTAAGATAGTGTCCTAGCCCCTTCAGGTCCATTTGAATTTGATAGCCCCAGTAATACTGTATCTCCTCTCTTGAGGTAGGTAGCCAGGTTCCATTCANGCATTTCATGGAAACGCGCCTGTTTAAAGGCAAAGGTCTCGGGCACCTTACAGGCTCTTTTAGCCCTACATCCACCAGCGAGTCTTTTTCCCCACTTTTGAGGACGAAGCCCTCACGAAATTTTGAGTCCGCCCCCGAAAGTGGATGATGGGGGGTCCGCAAAGGGGGGATAAGCCCGGCATATCGAAGGTTCTTTGTGAGGGGGAATAAGTAACGCCTGAGGTATTGGGGAGTTTCAGCATATGCCAAAAGATCTTTCATTAGCATTGCGTCGTCTTTTGCAGAGGGCTTGTCGAGGTAAATAACAATATTGTCAACGCGATATATTGAGGCTGCCCTTGCGATCTGCCCGGCAAGTATAGTTTTTTCAATTAGGGTGTGTGCTAACGAAAGCATCGAGGAGGGCAAACAAACTGTTAAGGAGCAGGACCTCCTTGGAACCATGATTAATTCTACTCTTGTTTTTTCTTCTCTTCTTTACTAACAGGATTCAGCAGCGTAGTACGTTGTCTGCCACCCATAANCAACACCCGATACGTAATTAATAACAGGAACTATAAAATTTATCTCTACCTTTGCAGTAGAGATATTTGGCCAATGATGAATTTGCCGAGTTCGCAGAGCCTATGGCGATGTAGAAAAAACTGTGCGGAGGCCAAAAAGGAGTGTATTTGATTTGGACATAAGTGAGAAAGACTTGATCAGGATAATAACATATGCAAGGGCGCACTGTGAGAACAAATGCCCTGCTGATAGAGATCCAGAGATCTGCCTAGCCCTTATCGAGCATTGCAAGGAGCTTGACTTAGAGCCGCCAGCGTGTGTCCAAGAGATGGGAGGATTTGTCAAGAGTTACTTTTTGGCAAAGATCAGGGAAGTTGAACAGAAGAGAGGCAAGCCTATCAGAGAGGTTTTAAGAGAGTACGAGCTTGTGGGTGTAAGGACCTTAGAGGAAGATATTGACAGAATGGAGGCAGATTTTGCACTCAGAGCTATAAAGGCTATTGATAAGAGGGCCGGAGAGAAGCTCGAGCAAAAAAGAGATTGACACTCCCCCGGCTGAAGCCGGTAGATTCACGCACAGCCCCTTCAGCGCTTGGAGGCACATATGTTTAAGCATTCGCCCCTTCTTTGCTCAGGGGCTATCTGGAATGGGTGTTTACAGGCCACAGCCCAGTTAATGCCACCTCTGCTTGAGGTAGCCTATATTTAATGGCTCTGCTAGAACCTACCCCGCTCAGTTCGGTCCGGAGCCTTATTCGAGCTTTTGGACATACAAACCACATCCAGAAGGACCAATAATTATAGGAAAAATGGATTTAGCCGTTATTCATCCCCTAACTGATAGGGGTTTTCTCGCCGAATCTTATGTGAAAATGATAAAGGATTAATTTTGTTGTGAACTTTCCTAGGGACGAGGCAATTCTTTATAAGGGGTTGATCTGACATTTTTCAAATATTCTGGAGGGGAAAACTTTGGATCCTCAAAAGGGGATGGAGAAAACTTATTCGCCACAAGTTGTAGAAGAGAGATGGCAAAGACTATGGCTCACCGAAGAATACTATCCAGTTTATAAATTCAAGAATGACGAAAGACCTAAGTTTGTTATAGACACCCCTCCACCTTTCACTTCCGGCGAGCTTCACATGGGGCACGCCTACTGGAATATTTTGAATGATACTTTAGCAAGGTACAAAAGGATGAGAGGATTTGATGTGCTACTCCCACAAGGTTGGGATTGCCAAGGGCTGCCGACAGAGTTGAAGGTTCAATATAAGTGGAAAGTGCCGAGGGAGAACAGGGAGCTCTTTCGCAAAAAATGCAGCGAATGGACGAACAATATGATAAAGAGCATGAAAGAGATGATGATCAAGCTGGGCTATAGACCAGACTGGGAACAGTTTGAGTATAGGACCATGGACAGAGAGTATTGGAAGGCGGTACAGCTGTCCCTTTTAATTATGTACCAGAAAGGGCTCGTCTACAGGAAGGAGTTTCCTGTGCACTGGTGCAGTAAATGCGGCACAGCGCTTGCGCAGGCGGAACTTGGTTACGTTCAAAAGAAAGGGAAGCTCCATTATGTAAAGTTCAGGCTGGTTGGGTCTGAGGATTATGTTGAGGTTGCAACTACCCGCCCAGAGTTGCTGAACGCCTGTGTTGCCCTACTCGTTCACCCGCTCGATGAAAGGTATCTCAATATTGTTGGAAGAGAGGTTGAGGTGCCAATTTTCGGACAAAAAGTTAGGATATTGCAGGACGAGGAGGTCGACCCNAAGTTTGGCACGGGGGTCGTCATGGTATGCACTTACGGCGACGAGCAGGACATCAAGTGGCAACAATCTTATGGGCTCCCGATAATCAGGGCAATCGACGAATGCGGTAAGATGATAAATGCTGGGAGGTATACCGGAAAGAGCGTTGTGGAGGCGAGGGAGGAGATCGTAAAGGACCTCAAAGAGGTTGGGCTGATTTCCAGAGAAGAGGACGTTGTCCACAACGTTCTAACACACACCGAAAGAGCAGACTGTATGACCCCGATAGAGTTCTTGGTAAAGGAGCAGTGGTTTCTGAGATCTAAAGAGTTTAAAGAGATGATACTTGAAGAAACAGACAAGATGAAGTGGATGCCCAAATTCATGAGGCAGAGGCTCATCGACTGGGTCAACAGCATAGAGTGGGACTGGCTTATCTCGAGGCAAAGAGTTTTCGGGACGCCGATCCCGTTCTGGTACTGCAGGAGCTGCAATTACATAATACCGCCTAGAGCCGAGGATCTGCCGGTGGACACCACAATCAGCAAGCCACCCATTGAAGTGTGTCCAAAATGCGGAAGTACACAAATATCTGGAACCCCTGACGTGTGCGACTGCTGGGTGGACTCAAGCATAACACCGCTAGTGATAACTGGATTCTTCACCGATGCCAATAGGTTCAAGAAGACATATCCTGTAGACGTGAGGCAGCAGGGTCACGACATTATCAGAACTTGGCTATATTACACCGTGCTGAGGTGCAAGATAATTACGGGGGAGGGCCCATTCAAGGGAGTCTTGGTTAATGGACACATACTTGGGCCAGACGGTTCGAGGATGTCGAAGTCAAAAGGAAACGTGATAATGCCTGAAGAGGGCATAAGGAATTATGGAGCCGACGCCATAAGGCAGGCAGTCCTCTCCCTAACACTTGGCTCGGACTTCCCCTTTAAGTGGGAGCCGGTTAAGTATGGCAAAGCCTTCAATCAGAAGGTATGGTCATCTGTGAGGTTTGCGTGCGGATTTCTTGGAGGCACCCAAGAAATGAGGGTGGAGGACCTCGAGGACGTTGACAGGTGGATACTTTCCAGACTTCGAGAGGTTGTTAAAAAGACCACCGAAGCCATGGAAGAAGGGCAATTCCACATTGCAGTAGACCTACTACAGCGGTTCTACTGGCATGATTTCTGCGATCAATATATTGAGGCGGTAAAGCCAAGGTTATACACTCCAAGGAACACAAATAGCCAAGAGGCGGCCAAGGCCACGCTATACAAAGTCATTTGGACTTTCATAAGAATGATGGCGCCCATATGCCCCCATATAACAGAAGAAATCTACCACAAGGTCTTCAAGGAAAAAGAAGGATACACATCCATACACGCAGCACCGTATCCCATGTTAGAAGAGATCCCGGAGGTTGATGGTAAAGACGGCGGATTGTTAATTGAGGTAATAGCTGATCTGAGGAGTAAAAAAGTAGAAAATAAGATCCCGCTCTCGGCAAAAGTAAAGCAGGCGCATGTGAGTGGTTCGAAGGAAGTCATCGAGGTCTGCAAAAGGAATGACTGGCTGATAAGAGAGGTTTTGCATATTGATGAAGTCGAATATGTTGAGGGGGAACCGAAAGTAGAATTGGCTCCCAATTGAGATCGGCCGGGTAGTAAAATATGTGGAGAAAGATCGCCTCTTTTCCGCTTAAGGGAATAGAAGAGGGGCTGAAGTTACACTCTCAGCTGGTAATGGACTCGATTGAGTTGTTGTCCGATCTGATAGAAAAGTGCCAATGCTATGATTGGGATAGTGTAAGGGCAACTGCTGAGAAAATAGCGTTTATTGAGAGAGAGGCAGACGATGTGAAGCGCGGTGTTGAGGTCAAACTGTACAGGGGAATTTTGTTTGTGGGGCTAAAAGAGGATTTCCTGAGGCTCCTTGAGGCCATCGATCAGATCGCAGACAGGGCAAAAGAAGCCTCCAGGGCATTGGCATCGAGAGCACCAGACAGGGGAGAGATGGAAGAGATCGGAGACTGTAGTGAAAAAGTAAAGGAAATGATCTACGGAACTATAGACATCGTGAAGATCTTGATTAAGGCAATAGAGATGATAAATAAAGATAAAAATGAGACGCTGAATCTTGCGCACGAAATTGAAAAGTACGAAGAGAGGCTGGATGACGTAAAACTTGAAGCGCT
>QNVH01000052.1 GCA_004347955.1 Thermoproteota archaeon
CTTTTCATGTATGTCGTTTTCCATTTCGGCCTTAACATAAACCAGTGGTTCACCGGACCAATCTTCTACATCCTCGTTCCAGCAATCTTTATGCTAGTCGGCAAGCCCATATGGGCGCTCATAAAACACGGCGGGAGGGAGTTTCTATCTACCTTTGGAGAAATTGGATTTGAAGTGTTCGATACCATGATCCGTTTTGTCTCCAATACAGTGTCTTACCTGAGGATATTCGCCATGGTAATAGCCCACATCCAGCTGACTGCAGTATTTTACATCCTTGGAGCCATTGCTGGCGGAGGAATGGTTGGAATGGTTTTCTCTACCATAATGGCTGCCCTTGGCAACGTCTTTGTTGTGTTGCTAGAGGGGATTTTGGTCCTGGCACAAGACCTGAGGCTCCACTTCTACGAGTGGTTCAGCAAGTTCTACGAGGACGGTGGCATCAGATTTTCACCCTTCAGGCTCACATTTGGAGTGCCTATCCTTAAAAGATAGGATCTCAAAAATAAAAATTCAAAACAGGAATTCTGATACGATCCTTTTTGCCTCGATCCCTCTGCTTACGCAGTTGGCTATTCTGAGTATATTCATAACTTCAGCCTTTTTGAGCTCCAGATAACCGACAACGGCAGCCAGGTTCGTGTACCCGCCATAGTATGCCCTGGTCAAAACCGCCCTCAACTCCCGCTCCAGCCCTCTCTCTAGGGACCTCAAATCTTCCTGATATGCACCACACCCTAGGGCTATGACCGCCTTCTCTACGTCAGGTGCTTTGACCGCCTCCCTTAGGAGTCTATAATCGAAGCGCCTTCCATCGGGTATCAGAAGCTCCTCCAGGGCGTCTCTTCTTATGTCATTTTTGATGCCCCTTATTACAGTAGTTAGGTTGAATTCGTCAACTTTCAGTCCGACATATTCTCCAAGAACCTCTGAAGCTGGACCACCTTCCTTTGCCCTCTCCAAAAGTTTTCTCAGCTTAAGCAACCTGCACCTTGTAAACGCCGAAGCTACCAGCCCCGGGACACCATATTTCTGGAAAACCCTCTCGCCCTCTTTTATCTCCTCATCGAACCCCATTTGGCGGAGTCTCGACACGACATCTTTATATTCCTTCTCTTTTTTCTCCATGAGGGCCCCCATAAGTTCTTGGGACGCTTTCCCCTCCTCCATCTCCTGTTCTAGCAGCCTGAGGATCTTTCCAGCTTTAGGGAGCATCCCTATAAATTCTTCCACCTCTNCACGAAAAGCTTCATACATGGCCTTCTCAATACCCTCAAAGTTTAAANGTGCACCTAAAGTTAAAAGGGANGGGTAAGCATCTTTCAATTTATTAACAAGCTCTTTGANCTCTTTGGAGGATGCCAAATCTAAGGATCTGCTGTTCGGAGAGGAGCCTCCCCTTCCTTGCGGCTGCCTTTACCACCGCGTAGGAGATCNCTGCCAAAAATGATCCCTCCTACGGGACGCTCCTGAACCGTTCCACAGTGACCTTCACAATCTCTTCAACACCTTTCTCTAGATTCTTCTCAGCCTTCCTTTTGATTACCTCCCCCTCTTCATGGGCCCTCTTCTTTATCTCCGCAGCCTTCCTTTTTGCCTCCTCAATCCTCTCTGAAAAGACTCTCTCGCCCTCCTTCTGAGCCTCCTCCTCGATCTCCCTCTCGATTTTTTTTGCCTCCTCTTCGGCCTTCCTCACAACCTCGGCCGCAATTCTTTTGCTCTCGGACTCTATAGCGTCCGCCTCATCCTCAACTTTTTTCAGGGCTAGAATTACACGCTCCAAGTCAACACCGCCTCCCCGAGACAATATATCCTGTGTGACCTACCATGATGGTGTCCGGTCTGGTCTCATTGACCTTGACCTTATACCCCCTCATAATCAATTCCACTGCCTTTATATTTATAAACTGCGCTTTTTCCATCGCATCAACGGTCTTCTCAACTTGGTTTATGGTTGGGCTAAAGCTTACCAACCTTCCTCCAACCCTAAGCGCCCTGCGTGCCTCTTNGACAACAAGCCATGGGGTTGCCATATCCAATATCACAGCATCAACGTCCATTTCCTCTATCCCTTTTGTTATGTCCTTGAGTTTAAACTCTACAAATTTTTCCAAACCTAAACTCTCCAAATTCTTCTTTGCGTTCTCCTGAAAGTCCTCCCTAACTTCATAGGTGTAAACCTTCCCGTCTGGTCTAACCATGTTTGCCAAGTAGCTTGTCAANGCACCACTGCCAGTACCACACTCCACCACCCTAGAACCGGACCTTACGTTCGCAACTAAAGCTATGTACGCCATATCTTTCGGATATATGATCTGGGTCTTCCTTGCTATCCTTTCCAGGTGATCCAANTAGTCAGCAGGGAGGACCTTCAATGCTATCCCCAGGCTCGTCAAAACTTCTGAGCCATAGGGCTTCCCTATCAGCNCTTCGATGTTGATAATGCCTTTGTGCGTGTGAAACTTCTTGCCCCTCTCGACCTTTAGGATCCAGCTCTTGCGATCATTCAAATAAAGTAGGACTTCTTCTCCCTCTGCCACCAAACCCATAAACATCACCAAACTTGGAGTAGTCTCCTATTTTTTCCCTTTAACTGATTCAATTCAAATCCCCTACAAATCAACTTATTCGGGATTGATATCTATCCTCTATTGAACGCTCAAAATAATAAGAGTTATCGCCTCGACCGTAACTAAACAAAATCAAAACTCTTATTTATGGGATTATATTTTGCTCACACTGTAGGAGTGATTGACCTTGCAGAGACCGTTAGAAGGAATACGTGTTTTAAGTGTGACCGGCGCCCTCTTTGGACCTTACTGCGGGATGCTCTTGGCAGACCTAGGTGCCGAGGTCATAAAAGTGGAACGCCCTGTTTATGGAGATATGAACAGAGAATGGGGGCCATTCTTCCCCAACGTTCAAGGACCTGACAAGAGTGGATACTTTGTGAGCATTCACAGGAACCACAAAGGCATAACGCTGAATCTGAAGAATCCAAAAGCTAAAGAGATACTAAAGGAGCTCGTTAAAAAGAGCGACGTCCTTATCGAGAACTTCAAACCAGGGACCCTCGACGAGTGGGGCATTGGTTATGAGGAACTCAAGAAAGTAAATCCACGCCTGATATACGCCTGCGGGTCCGGATTCGGTCACTACGGTCCTTACAGTCAATGGCCGAGCTACGACATCATCGGTCAGGCTATGGGTGGCTTCATGGATCTGAATGGATGGCCTGATAAACCGCCATGCAGAGCAGGATCATCAATCGGCGACATCATAGCCGGAATGTTTCTATGCATAGGCATACTCGCCGCCCTAAGGTACAGGGACATCACAGGGAAAGGACAGAAGATCGACGTTGCACAGATGGACTCCATGATTGCAGTATTGGAGAATGCGGTAATACGCTACACGCTGGAGGGCAAACCACCGACCAGAATTGGAGCAAAGCACCCCACCATAACCCCGTTCGACGTCTTCAAGGCTAAGGACGGGTACGTCGTCATTGCAGTGGGCAACGATGCGATATGGAAGAGGTTCTGCACTGCGATAGGTAAGCCGGAATGGATTGACGACCCGAGGTTCGCCACAAACCCGCTCAGGTGCAAGAACGAGCCCGTGCTGAAGTCCCTCATCGAGGAGTGGACGCAGGACAAGACCCGGTGGGACATAGCTAAGCTACTTCTGTCAAATGACATACCATCCGCCCCGGTTTACAACGTGGCTGAGGCTGTGGAGGATCCACACACAAAGGCGAGGGAGATGATCGTAGAGGTCGACCAGCCCCAGTATGGTAAGGTCCGGATAGCGGGTTGCCCAATCAAGTTCTCAGAGACTCCGATAAAGGTCTTTAAGCCAGCTCCTCTGCTCGGGCAACACACTGAAGAGGTCCTCACGAACCTCCTAGGATACACAAAAGATCAGATAGAGGCTCTGAGGAGAGAGGGTGCCATATAAAAGCACCCCCTCCGCACCTCATGGATTTTTTGTGGTCGGCTTGTCCAATCGAGTCGACGAGCTATTAGCGGCTGGCTCCTTCATCTCAGGCCAACAGATTGCGAAGGATTTTGGTGTTAGTAGGACCGCAGTTTTCAAGAGAATCCAACAGCTCAGAAAACTCGGATACTGCATAGAGGGTGTGCAAAAGAAAGGCTACAGGCTTGTGCCAAGGTTTGACGGTCTCCTACCACTCGAGATAAAGACTCGATTGAAGACTAAGATTTTTGGCAAAGAGATAATAACGCTGGACTCGGTGGACTCGACCCAAGCTTACCTAAACAAACTGGCTGAAAAAGGCTCCCCGGAGGGCACCTTAGTTCTGGCCCTGGAGCAAACCCATGGGAGAGGCAGAATGAGTAGGTCCTGGTCATCCCCGAGAGGGGGTCTCTGGTTCAGTCTGCTCCTGCGCCCTTCCATACCCCCGAAGGAGCTGCACAAATTGACCCTGCTCTTTGGCGTTGCAATCGTCGCATCCTTAAAGCCATTTGGAATCGATGCAGCTCTCAAGTGGCCGAATGACGTCCTCGTGGGGCGGAGAAAGCTGTGTGGCATACTTCTTGAGGCCTCAACAGAGGCGGATCGCGTGGGGCATGTTATCGCAGGCATAGGTATTAATGCTAACAACTCGTTCGCCGACCTACCAAGCGAAATACGCAACTCTGCGGTCTCTATACGTGACCTTCTTGGCACCAAAATAGATAGGGCAGAGTTGCTGTGCGGGATTTTAAAGAACTCGGAAGATTTGTACCTAGAGGCCTCTTATAGTGGCTTTTCAAAGATCCTATCACTATGGCGCATGAGCTCCTGCACGCTTGGACAGAAGGTAGAGGTATCATCACCAGACGGGATTTTGAGTGGGCTAGCCGTTGACATAGACGAAGATGGGTACCTGCTGGTCAGGTGCCATGATGGTCTCAAAAAGATATACTCCGGGGACGTCACTCTCCTTTAAAGCTGGACCCCTTGGCAAGACCCCTGTCAATAATGAAAAGCCTTCTTCTTATCTCAGCCTGCAAGTTCTCCGGCAGCCCAGGTAGCCCCGGATCCAAAAACCCTTTTACTAATATGCTTATCGCCTCGTCAGGCGGGATTCCCCTCGACATTATGTAATGGAGCTGTTCCTCTTGAAGCTTGCCTATGGCTGCCTCGTGGGAGAGTTCAGTATCTGAGTGTTCAGCAATCAGCTCAGGTATGGCTATTACAGATGCGGTTGGGCAGAGGATCATACCCCTGCACTCTAGNTGCCCCTTGGTATCCCTGCTCTGGCCTATTATCTGCCCCCTGTTATAAACTTTAGAAGTTCCAGTGGCTACCACCTTGAATACCGATTCCCCAGAGCTCCCTTCTTCCATTAGTATGATTCTGTTTCCAAGGTCTATTATGGAATCCTTGCTCGCATATATGATGGAGTTGAATTTTGCCTTTGCNCCCCTTCCCAGCAGGTATGCCGTTGGGTAGCTTTGTATGTCTCGGACAGGCTTGATGAGCACATAATTTGATATGAAAACCCCTCCCTCCTCAACAATCGCGCCAGTCCTGGGTCTAACGTAAGTCTCCTCTCCCCAGCTATGTATCATTGTAAAAATAACTTTGGCATTCTTCTTCACGTAGAATTCAGTTATTCCCAGATGTGCTGCCCTCTTGGCTCTACTCCCAACGGTGCATCCCGTAACAATATTGATCTCTGACCCTTCCTCAGCTATAATTATGTTATGCGGTGCCTGAAGAAGCCCTTCGGAGTCGATATAAAGACANGCCTGTACTGGTTGTGTTATCTTCTCGTTTGCCAATGCCCTTATGAAGTANCCCTTTGTCCTGTTGAGTTCTGCGGTTGCGGTATACTTGTCCTGCTCTACGGATAGGGCCTTCCAGTAGTACTGCCTTAACCAATCGTACTTCGAGAGGGCATCATCAATCGGCATCAGCTCTAGACCTTTTATCCTAGAAGCAAGCTGCGATAGAATGACCGAGTGATCGAGCTGGAAATATGTGCCGCCTTTTTTTCTCCGACAGCTCCACCCCAACCTCAAGCGCCTTGCTTGGCGCTTCGTCTGGAATTGCATCTCTTGAGACAGCCTTCCCAGTAAATCTGCTAAGGTCGACGTCATTTCCGAATGGCGCTTTCTTGTCCAGCGCCTCCATAGCCTTGAGTTTGAACTTCTCCCGCCAGCCCTCATCCACTTGCTGTCGCCCCCTTTATCAGCGCCTCATAGCCTAGGGACTCTATCTTCGGTATAAGCTCCTCGTAGGTTCCACTCAAAACTATCCTTCCATTGGACATTATATGAACTTTATTTGGTTTGAGGTACTGGAGTATGTGTCTGTGATGGGTTATCACTATGGCCGAACATCTGTTGGCCTCGAGATACTCTCTCAACGAGCCTCCTAGGACTCTGAGCGAATCTATGTCCACTCCGCTGTCGATCTCGTCCAGAATAATCAGTTTCGGTCTCATGGCAAATATCTGGGCCAACTCGCTTCTCTTCCTCTCTCCCCCGGAGAAACCAACGTTTAACTCCCTATCCATGTAAAGCGAGGGCTCCATGTTGACCTTTCGAAGGATCGTCTCAACAAATCCGGCGTCCGATTTCGAAGTCCATGGGTTTATTCCGCCAGCAAGCGCGATCATATCCCTGAGCTTTATGCCTCTGATAGCAGGCGGAGACTGGAAGGCGATAGCAAGTCCTGCCTTTGCCCTCTCATGAATTGCCTTGTATGTGATATCCTCTCCTCTAAAAATTATCCTTCCCCTTAGTGACACTGTACTGGGGGAATCCCGCGAGAGTTAGGGCGAGGGTAGTCTTCCCCGAAGCGTTGTGGCCCATTATCGCCACTACCTCCCCCTCCTCGACGGTGAGATTGACCCCTCTGAGGACCTCTCTCTTATCTATCGATACGTACAGGTCTTGAACTTCAAGCATCAATTTTGGCGAACCTCCAACACTGTATGTTGCAATCCTTGCAGTCCTCCTCCTCGGCAACAACACTGCTCTCGCCTTTAACCTTAATTACCTCCTTCCAAGCACTCTCTAGGTTCTCACCCTCCAGCAAATAGCACTTCCCTCCCTCTCCTCCATTTATCCCTCCTCCTCCGATGGGGTAACACTCACACCCAAACAGGATATTGAAGGCCTCCACCTCGGTCACAACCTCTCCTGGCAGGGGCATCATGCCAACTGGCATTTTCATGGCATAACGGAACTTCCTGTTCCCCACCCTCGGGACTATCTCCCAAATAGAATANGGTATCAACTTCTCAAGGCTTACTGGTACTATTATCTTCACACCTCTAGAAAGTAACACACCGATGCTCATTCCCAAAGTCCCGCCCGATTGAGATCCCATAAACACTCCTGCATTTCCGAAGGGGTCAATAGCGTTTGCTCCTTTGATGAACACATCATTTGGTCCTAGGTCGTTCAAAACGTCCTTCATTGAGAGCTCTGTTAATTTACCCTCTCTAATAACCAGTTCCTTCAGCCGGCTGCTCGGGTTGGTGATGCACGTCCCGCGAGAGGTTATTATCCCTATGGCAAACTTTCCCTTCTCCTTTATCTCTGCCCCCATAACCTCCTCCGCGACAAAAGCGTTTGTTGTTCCAAGGCATATCACAACGGTCCCATTCTTTAGGGCATTCCTTACAGGCTCCATCGCAGCAACCGCTCTTCCTATCAGCCTTTTTGCCTCAGAGGGTGTGAGTGTTACAAGCGCCCTTTCCATAAATTATCCCGCCATTATACCTAAACCTCAAACTAAAAAGTTATATGCTTTCTCCTTGAATAAGACCCTAAGGTCGTACTATGAGAAGGGTCTTCTTCCTGCCCATCGTAGGTGCAATGCTGGCAGTATTCCTAATTGTTCTAGTCTTCATGGTACCCCTCATCCTATTTGGAATTATTGGAAGTACACTACACAGGTTCGGTCTACCGTGGTATGGCTTTTTGCTCTTTTTGATTTTTAGCCTTATGGGCAGCACCGTCAATGTCCCACTCTGGAAGATTAGGAC
>QNVH01000053.1 GCA_004347955.1 Thermoproteota archaeon
CATTTCATATGTGTCATCGGCCGCACACAGGCGCTTTAGGGGTGGCCCCTCCCCGCATCTGAAAAGGTACAGCAGGAAGAATGGATATATAGTTTTCGGCTTTCATCCCCCAGCTTTCGCAGGGGGACTTCCCCGCCGAGAGAGTTAAAATAGAAATTAATTTTCATGGGCGATGTTTCACACTCTGGTACGGCAATTCGGATCAAACTGAGCGTCTTTACCATTTTTGTCATGTTGTGGGATAGTTGACCTTGTAGATCAACACCCACCAGTTATTGGAATGGTAAACCAGTTCGAAGTGCTGTGGAGCGGTTATGTTCAGTTTTAGCACAGAGCTGTACCCATCTCTAAACGGGTAGAAGAGGAGCTGGTACAAGAGAGTCTCGGAGGCTTTTGGTCCAGCCGGCAGCGGGTAGTTTATCGTAGATGTCCCGGTACTCAGAGGCACGCCCTTGATGTAATCGGATGTGTTATATCCAGCAATGGCCATCATTGCCGTGGACTTCTCGAAGTCCCCGATGACTGACCATGGTGGCAGCCCTATGAGAGGGTTCGTTGATACGAAGATCCAAGGCTCGTATACGACCACATAATCCACCTTCATCTTTCTAAATACCTCTAGGGCATACGTCTCGTTGTTCAAGAAAGCCTCGGCGATCAGTTTTATCTGGGTCCCATTTGATGTCGAGTTGTCGGCTATTACTGATTTGTTTGCTACTACGTTTATCCAGTAACCATAATCCCACCAACACCCGACTATGCTCTCTGGAGGGATGTTGGTGCGCATCCATTCCAAGGCATCCAACCAGTCATCAATCTTTGCGGCATAGCCAGTGGAGGATGACACGATCATGGCAGGTCTGTTTGCAGCCCTCAGATTTGTGTATATTAGAGGGGTTGTGCCTGCCACTACTATCGCAATAACAATGATGCCGTAGACTCTCCCTAGCTGGCGCGCGCGGGTTTTTTTGTCCCCCTCAACCTTCTTGGTTAAAGAGAGAGAGACGTTGCTAAAGAGATTAGTGAGTGCCAAGCCGCTGAGGATGGCCAGGGCAGGTGCTACAACTATCAACAGCCGCACGTAATTCCCTGCGCCCCAGAGGGCCATCAGCGCGAAGAGCACGATGAATATGTCCTTGTACTTCATTCGCCTGAGGGCAAAGTATACACCTACCGGTGCCAAGATCACTAGGATGTGGTAATTCGTGAAGAAGGTCGACCAGGTGGCAGGGAACTGCTCGCCGACGGTCCCGACTATTGGAGCGCCCGCACGTGAGAGTGGGTTGACGAAGAAGAGGAATTTCCCTGCTATGGGACCCAGCGCACCACTCAGCGTGATAGCGCCGGCTACCACGAGTATTCCAATGACTGCCCCAATGGAGGCTTTCCTTCGCATGTCCTTGTCTTGGATGAACGATGTTGCAGACATAACAACACATATTATGAACGCAGTCATGGGAACAACAGTATAGGGGGAGATAGCCTCATTTACACCGATGTTCGGGGCAAGTGCCATTCCCAACATTGTTATTGACGAAACGACTGTAACGGCTATTGAGAGCTGCTTGCTCCACCTTCCTGTCAAGACTAGTATTATGGAGTATAGTGCCAATAGGTTTAGCGGATAGAGGTAGGCACCCCAACAGAGTGCCATGTAGGCGAGTGCCAGACCGGATATTATCGAATAGGGGATTGTCCTTTTTTTAAGCGCTTTCATGAAGAATATCAGTGCTATTAGCATCCCAAGTAGTCCACTGCCTCTGTATCGAAGAAGCCGAGGCTGGTACGTTGTATGGAGGTTGGGTCAATAGCAAATATGAAGGATGCAAGGAGGCCTACACCTCGACTTACTAGCTCCTTTCCTAGGAGGAAGACCAAGAAGGTAAGTATGCCGCCGGAAACGACGGGAAAGAAGGCTAAGGCTTCGTAAAGGGTAATGTTAAAACCAAGAGATTTTNGCAAGAGGTAGAACGCTGCGCCTGTGAATGGGACGCCCATTTGTGCCTGTGAAGGGACGTCAGTCCCCCAAGGTGCCCACCTTGTTGGGTCGAACCAAGAGAACCAAGCGGTAAAGCCGTTTTCGACCACATACTTTGCACCTTTGTATTGGATGTAGGGGTCGAACTCGTCCAGGTACACCCCCCACTGAATCGGGAGGAGACGGATAGCCACGGATAGGGCGATTATGGATACGAGTGTGGCATAAACAAGAACGTCAGTCTTTGTGATGCTCGTCCGCGATGGCAAACTTATGCGCATAATTGTACCTCTACAAGACAGAATTCTTTCTGAAGAGAAACATTTAAACCCTATGGTTGAATTAGGAAACTTTAATGTCGGACCTTAACGATAATGCTGGTGATGACACATGAGTGTGATCGGTGAGATCCCAAAGGAATATGATGCCAAAAGTTTTGAGAAGGAGATATTCGAGTTCTGGGAGAAGGAGAGAGTCCCAGAAAAAGCGAGACTAAAGGGTAATGAGAAGTTTTACTTTCTTGACGGCCCACCTTATGTGACAAACCCTATTCATGTTGGTACGGCTTGGAATAAATCCCTAAAGGACGCATATATAAGGTACTTCAAGATGAGGGGCTACCTTGTGAGGGACCAGCCCGGGTTCGATATGCACGGGCTACCGATCGAGGTCATGGTCGAAAAGAGGCTGGGCATAAAGACAAAAAAAGAGATCGAGGCGCTGGGGATAGAGAATTTTGTTAACGCTTGCAAGAATTTTGCGCTGGAAAACCTGAAGGTGGCGACCTCCCAGTTCCAAAATCTTGGTGTCTGGATGGATTGGGAGAGACCTTACAGGACGCTGGATAACAGCTACATCGAGTCGGTTTGGTGGCTCATAAAGAGGGCGAATGAGAGGGGGTTGTTGGAAAAAGGAAATAAAATAGTCCACTGGTGCCCAAGATGCGAGACTGTACTGGCGGGCTACGAGGCGACAGACGAATACAGAGAGATAGAAGACGATTCGATTTATGTGAAGTTCAGGATCGAAGGGAGGGAAAAGGATTACATCGTGATATGGACGACCACACCATGGACCTTGCCCGCAAACGTGGCGGTCATGGTGAACCCAGATTTCATGTACGCCAAGGTAAAGGTCGGGGACGAGACATACATAGTAGCGGAAGACAGGATATCGGCGGTGTTCGGGGAAGAGAAGTACGAAGTCGTGGAGAGGGTCCCGGGGAGCAAATTAAGCGGCCTTAGGTATGTCCCCCCACTCCTTGATGANGTCCCCAAGCAAANAGAACTCTCCCCGGCGCACTTCGTCGTCCTCAGCGACCTATACGTTTCTCTTGAAGAGGGCACAGGGTGTGTGCACACCGCCCCCGGGCATGGTGAAGAGGATCACGAAGTGGGCGAGATCTACGGGCTGCCAGACTTCTGCCCAGTAGACGAGAGGGGAAGGTTCACCGCGGATGGCGGAAAATATGCCGGCAAGGACGTGAGAGAATCCAACAGGGAGATAATTGAGGACCTCAAGAGGAAAGGACTGCTACTTAAGATGGAGAGGACGAGGCACAGGTACCCGCACTGCTGGAGGTGCAAGACTCCACTAATACTGAGGATTGCCCAGCAGTGGTTCATAAAAGTCACTGAGATAAAGGAGCGGATGCTTGAAGAGAACGAAAAAGTTGACTGGGTGCCCGAGTGGGCAGGCAAGGCAAGGTTTGGAAACTGGATAAAGAACGCAAAGGACTGGGTCATTTCGAGGCAAAGGTATTGGGGGGTCCCGCTGCCNATATGGGTCTGCAGCAAGTGCGGAAGGTACGAGGTTATAGGTTCGCTCGCGGAACTCAANGAGAAGGCGCTCAGCGAAATTGGGGAGATCGACCTTCACAGACCTTGGGTGGACTACATAAAGATGAGGTGCACGTGTGGGCATGAGATGGAAAGGGTGAGCGATGTCGCAGACGTATGGATGGATTCAGGCTCCGCTTCATTCGCTTCGCTCCATTACCCATCTGAGCCGAAGGAGTGGGAGAAGTGGTGGCCGGTGGACATGATACTGGAAGGTCACGACCAGACGAGGGGCTGGTTCTACACCTTGATGGTTTGTGGGATAATAGCGTTTGACTCCGTACCTTACAAGAGGGTTTTGATGCACGGGTTCACGATAGACCAAGACGGGAGGGCGATGCACAAGTCACTCGGGAATGTTGTGTATCCCGAGGAGGTTATAGAGAAATATGGAAGGGACACGTTAAGGTGGTATGAGCTAGGGTGCACTACATGGGAAGATCTGAAATTCACTTGGAAGAGTGTNGAGGAGACGTCGAGGTTCATGGGAATACTTTGGAGCACCTATTACTTTGCGAGCCTATACATGAGCCTTGACAAGTTTTCTCCCNAGAAGTACAGCATTGATAAGGTCTCTGGTTGGCTCAAGGACGAAGACAGGTGGGTTCTTTCGAGGCTGGAGCGCCTCATAAAGAGCGTGACCGAGTCGATGAGTGGGCTACGAGTGTTTGAGGCTGTCAGAGAACTGGAGTACTTCATGAAGGAGGAGTTGAGCAGATGGTACATTAAGCTCATCAGGAAGAGGACTTGGACCGAGACCGAGGACCCTGAGAAGATAGCAGCCTACGCAACGCTCTACGAGGTTTTGTTCAGGTATCTCAAGATGATCGCGCCAATAGCGCCATTCGTCTCAGAGAAGATATACCAAGGCATGTTCAGAAGGCCCGAGATGCCGATAAGTGTGCATATGCTCGAGTGGCCATCTTTTGATGGGAAGTGGCGCGACGCCGAACTCGAAGGCGAGATGGAGATAGTTAAGGAGATCATAGAGGCTTCTTATAGCGCGAGGCAAGCAGCCAGAATAAAGACTAGGCAACCCTTGATGAGGCTGATGGTGGTCTCCAGAGAAGAATCCGTCATAAGGGCGGTCTCAAGACTAAAGAGGATAGTTCTCGACCAAGCTAATGTGAAAGAGGTCGAGGTCATATCGCCAGAAGAAGAGGAAAAGATGAAGGAGATCAAGCTAGTAGCCACTCCATCAGTCATAGGACCAATTTTTAGAGGGAAGACAAAGATTGTGGCTGAGAAGATAGAGGCAATGGATGGTAAGGAGGTTTTGAGAAGTCTGAGAGAGGGCAAAACGGTGATTTTCGAGGTCGATGGCGAAAGGTTTGAGCTCAAGAAAGAATACGTGACGATTCAAGAGAGTGTGCCTGAGAATTACAAGGGAGCGAGTTGCAGGTTTGGCATGGTCTACATTGACACGACGAAAGACAAGGATTTGATAGCTGAGGGACTGATGAGAGACGTCATCAGAAGGATCCAGGAGATGAGGAAGAGGGCAGCCCTGAAGGTGGATGCCTACATCAAAGTTTGGATAGGCGTACCCTCTGAAGAGGTTAAAGAGCTGATAAAGGGCAAAGCGAGGGAGATCTCCACAGAGGTCAGGGCAAAGGAGATGCATGTGGACTTAGGAAGAATAGAAAAGGGATCCTTCAGAGACGAGTGGCAGATAGACGGGGAGGAGTTCTTCATAGGCATAGAAGAGGAATAGCGTCAACTGCCAGACCGCTGTGAAGGGTAGAAAGGGGAAGGGCAAAAAAGCAATGGAAAGGGGGAGGGCAGCTTGAGGAAGGTGGGATTCATTGTGAACCCAATAGCAGGCATGGGAGGGGCAGTGGGACTGAAGGGTACCGATGGAGAAGAGATCTTGGAGAAGGCAATTAAACTGGGCGCAGAGAGGGTTTCGCTGAGGCGGGCGGAGGAGTTTTTGAGGGCGCTAGGGGCAGTCTCACAGGCAATAGAATTCTGGACCTGCCCGGAGAGCATGGGGGAGGAGGCGTTTTTAAGGGCGGGGGTCAGGTGCACGGTGATCCCAGGGAGAAGAGGTAAGACGGGGGCAGAGGACACTAAGCAGGCTGCGAGATATATGCTCGAGCAGAACCTAGACATAATAGTCTTTTGTGGAGGAGACGGGACCGCAAGAGACATCTTAGATTCGGTTGATATGAAGATCCCTGTGCTGGGGGTTCCTTCTGGTGTAAAGATGCAAAGCGGGGTGTTTGCGGTCACGCCCAGGGCGGCTGCCGAGCTGCTAATAAAATACCTCTGGGACGAGGTGCCACTAAAGGAGGCAGAGGTAGCTGATGTTGACGAAGAGGCTTTTAGGGAAGGAAGGCTCTCCGCAAGACTTTACGGATACCTGCTGACACCATATGAGCCGGAGTATCTACAAGGAATGAAGACCCCAACGCCAGTAAGAGACGACGTGGAAGAAAACAAGGAGGCCCTTGCGAGATGGGTTGTAGACAACATGCAGGATGGCGTTATATACATACTCGGGCCGGGATCCACGGTCAAGACAATCATGGAGACCCTAGGACTCGAGGGGACGCTCCTAGGGGTTGACCTAGTTGCCAACAAGAAATTGATAGGGAGAGATGTGGGTGAGAGGGAGATACTTGAAGCGATAAAGGGACGGAAGGCGTGCGTTATTGTCTCCCCAATAGGCAGGCAGGGGTTCATATTCGGGAGGGGGAATCAGCAGATAAGCGGGAGGGTGCTTAGGGCGGTCGGAAAAGAAAATGTGCTAGTGATCTCCACGAGGGAGAAGCTTGAGGGCTTAGAGGTTCTAAGGATCGATACTGGAGATCCTGAGGTCGACAGGCTGTTTAGGGGCGGTTTGAAGGTCCTTGTGGACTACGGGGTATTCAGGATGATGGTGGTGAAGTAGCAAGGTCTGGTATTGAAACTGAGTTTTAGAGTGCAGTCCCTAAAGTTCTCGGATGTAGTTTGCGTATTCTTCGGGGGACATGAGGGACTCCGTTCTTCAATATTTATTTTGACCAACCAACCCTCGCCGTAGGGGTCCTTGTTTATAAGCTCTGGTTTATCCAGCAATGCAGAGTTTACCTCGACAACGGTGCAGTCAACAGGGGCGTATACCTCAGCAACAGCCTTTATGGACTCTAAGGTGCATAGTATGTCCCCTCTTTTGAATTTGGAGCCGACCTTTGGGAGCTCGGCATATACAAGATCATGAAGGTTCCGCTGTGCGTAATCGCTAATCCCGACTCTAGCAGGGGACTCTTTTACTGCGATCCATTCGTGGGTCTTTGAGTACATAAAATCGGTCCCTATGACGTTCTCGCCAACCTTGATGTAGGAGGACATAACAAATACCGTCCTAAATCCCTGTACAGGTAATTCTTCTGACCTTATAGGTCATCGCAACATGCTCACAAACTCATGAATGCGATTTATATTTAAGCTTTTGCTCATTCATTCCAGCGTTTCATTTTTTGGGTTTTATTGGCATCCAGTTTGATAGAAAGGTTGGGCGCTTGTTAAATCATTCACCACCCCACGGTCACTTCTGAAAGATTTTTAAGATCCCACGCTGCAACCTTTCGTTTACGGATATGCTGAGTTTTGTTGGGTCAAAGGAGAGGAATGCAGAACATTTAGGACACTTCGAGTCGTATTTGTCTAAAATTTCGCGCGGGGAGATCAACTCGCTGTCCTCATAGAGAACAGCTTTGCACTGATGACATATGATTTTGATTGCCAACAGCTCACCCCATTTAAAAATTATTTAATTCAAGGCTTAGATAGATCCTTACAGTAAAACATTCAGAAGAGATAGATTTAGGTTTTTTGGCGGTATTATTATTTAAGACCTGCCTGAGGATGAGACGGAAGCCCCTCACGCTCGCGGATGCCTAAGCTTGGGGGTTGCAGTGTTTATAATAGAGGGGCGTCATGGGCTCCGCTTAATCTTGCCCTCTGGGAATGACCAGCTGCATGTGCTGCACCTCAATGAGCTGCCCGAGCCAGAACCAAAAGCACCCATTTTGACACTCTCCACGACTAAAGTCGGGAGATTCTTGCTTCTGCGGTGATCATTGGTCGGTTCTTCACTGCCCTTTTAGGCTCCCACCTCATACCATCCCACTTCAGAAGCAATGGGTGTGCCACCACC
>QNVH01000054.1 GCA_004347955.1 Thermoproteota archaeon
AATGGTGGTGGGCCCGGAGGGATTTGAACCCTCGACCAACAGGTTATGAGCCTGTCGCTATAGCCGGTCTAAGCTACGGGCCCCGTGGAAAAAGAGAGCGTAGCAGAAATTTATTCCTTTTGGGTGCGAAATTTCATTAAATTACCTATTCCATAAAACCGGACATTCCAATTGAAATAACACATGCGCTTATTTATGTCACAACAATACCTTGTGCGGTAATGCGTTGTGGCGCAAAGATTTGTAGCCCAAACGGTTCACAGAGCTTAAACCCATATTTTTGTGCTGAAGCCTCACTCTCTTTCTTTAGATAAAAATCCAGCAAGATCAAAGAAGACTCGCTAACGGAAAACTAAAAAGCCACCATGATTTGCATAAGGTTTTGTGAGTGGCAATCTGATGGCGAGTAGAATCAGAGCTTTATCAGAGGTCGGGATGGCAGCACTAGCAGCAGTGTCCATAGCGTTACTAGTGATTGACTTCACTGTTCAATTAAGCCCCTTTTGGACTCAGGTCATCTACATCGTGGATTTTGCGATATGCGTCGTCTTTGCAGCTGACTTTGCCACAGAGCTCAAGTTCGAGAAGAACAAGCTTGGATACCTCAAGTTCCACTGGGTAGACCTCTTGGCAATGGTGCCAGCATACGCATTTGTATACTTAGAGAGTTTTGCACTGATTGGCGCCGGTCTCAGGTCGCTCAGGTTCATTCGACTTGCCCGTTTCATAGCAGTGGTCATAAGAATGAGGCGAGGGAAGATGTTAGTCTCTGCCACCGGACTGTCGAAACGCACCCTGTTGACCTATATCTCCTTGGCAAGCCTGATTTCGGCATTTTACCTGATATTTCTTCCAGACCTAGAGTCCATACCTTATGGGCAATATGCGATAGAATCGATCCTCTCAGGGCTGATCTTACTGGTCTCCCTCATCCTCGCGGAACTGGTATACATTCTGCTTATATCAAAAATAGAAGACACGCACTCCAGAGTATCGATAGGCAGGCTCGTCAGGGTCATCTTCATCCTACTCGCCATAGCGGCGATAATCTCCTTTATATTCAAAGAGCTGCTAATATTTGTCACGTCTTTCGGCGTCATAGGCCTCATACTCTCTTATTCGCTCTCCCCAGTCCTTTCCAACTTCTTTGCGTGGGTCTACATCAACGTCCGGAAGACCTACATGATTGGTGACAGCGTTAAGATTGGGGATGTTAGAGGCATTGTCATCGATATAGGATACCTGATGACAACCTTAGTAGAGATAGGCGACGAGTCATCATTTTGGTCCGTCACTGGCAGGCTAATGACAATCCCTAACTCCATGGTACTCTCAGAGATCGTGGCAGTTTACGGAAGTCGCCTCTCACCTGTGAGGGTAGGTTCCGTGACATTCAACCTCGCATATGAGAGCGACCTAAATACTGTCAGGGAGATCGTGGTGAAGTGCGTTGAGGATTACATTCGCCCTGAAGTAGAGAAGATGCTGGAGCTCTGTAAATCCGGCAACTGCCCAAAGATGTTCGTGGATGTTATAAAGGCGGGACCACGTGTAATCTTCACGCCCGAGGCGAGCTGGATAAACGTTACCGTGCTTTACCCCTACCCGCCGTCAAAGCTAGTCAGGTCAATGAGCGACTTGACAGAGATCATTTTGAGGGAAATGAACAAGAAACCAGAGCTGGTCAAGTTCCCAGTAGGGAGGAGCAGATAGACGATCCATTGTAATTTAAAATAGAGAAAAAAGGTTAAATGCCAAGCAGAAAGCCCTCAGCCGCACATTGGTCTGTGAAGAGAACCTCGTAGCATTCAGGACATTTGAACTTAGTACCGATGATAGAGCCGCCGTATATGTCGGAGGCCCATTCATATGTTGCCTCCCCGCCCTCTATCCTCAGCGTGCCAAGGTTCTCGGCTATTACTTTGAGGTGATCGATCTCGGCGCCACACTTAGGGCATTTTACCTTCCTCTGCTTCATGTCCGGTCTCTTCCTTCCCTCGAGGGCAAGGCTCATTCCCTTTTCCTCCAATTCTAACGCGACAATGCTCCAATTGGGCTCATACCCCATTTCATCATAACATGTGCCAATCTCTTGGTATAGCAGCCTTCTTGTGGATCTCACAAACCCTTCCCTTGATCTTGCCTCGGAGTTCGTTACACGTTGAGTGGGTGCCAGTCGTCGCATTCGTTTGGTGGGGGCGCCTTGATTGTTATCCGCGCCCATCCATAGGCGGCTCCTTTGTTGCCCTTGACTTGGGCATATTTTCGCCCAGATTCCATTGAAAGCGCCTTCTTGATCTGCCTATTCCCTTCTGCGAGCATCATAGGTCCACCCCCAGCAAAAAAGCTAAGGCGTGATTGTTTGTGACACTAATGGCTCCACCTTTTTGTCATTGAGGACAAAGTCGTTATACTTGAATGCGTTGAAGCAGATGGTCACGGCGTCTACCCAGTGAGCCGCAGTACCGTCGCTTCTGACGATGAGATCGTCTCCCAAGTGGTGCCTGGCTATTATGAGGAAGCAGTTGACCGCAAGATCGTAGGGTCTGAAGGCGGTCTTGCAGAAGCCAAAGTACCTCCCGACGACCCGCTCGTCGTTGTAGACAGGCCGACCGTTGACGTCATAATAGCATATCGACCCGACAGGTTCGTACCGATCTGGCATAACCCTAGGGAAGTAGAAAGTCTCGTATGAGCAGTCGCCGTTGCAAGTCCGCTGGTCCAACACCACTCCAGCGAACCATGTGCCCACTACGGCTTTAGTGGGTTTGGGCGCCACTCCGAACTTTACCTGCGGTGCGGGCCAAGGTATTGATATCCCATTCTTCGGATGACCACAGAATCTGGAGCCGTTGAAGACAACTTCCTGGTCGTTTACCTTTGGTCTGCCAGTCCCAAGACCTCCAGCCAGCTTTATGCCCAGCCTCCTGAACAGAGGGAGGAGCTTCTTGAAGTCCACAACAATCACGCGAAACTTGTCCTCCGGGATCTCCTTCGGTCTGTACCAGTAATGCGTGTATCCCATCTTCACACCCCAAAAGAAAAAAGGATAGCTTATAAAACTGGCAATTTGAGACTACTAGAGGGAGACTTTCACAATACCCTCCGCGGAAGGCTACGATGCAGTCTGTTGAGACAGAGGAAACATTATAGGCAATTCAAATGCTAAGCCACAAAAACATAAAGAGCTCCCTAAAGTGCACACAACTGGTTAACTTTGAAAGTAGCGAGTATATTTGCAAGATAGCAAAAGACACTTGAAGAAATCGCTCAAGTGATAGAAGCCGGTTTTGAACATGCTTGCGAAGATAACAGTTTCGAATACTTCAGGAAAAGAAAGTTTAGAGGAGTGCTGCGGGTCTATTTGTGGCGCCGCGGGAAGGACTCGAACCTTCGACCAACGGGTTAACAGCCCGTCGCTCTACCGAACTGAGCTACCGCGGCCCTATACATGACCAACTAGAATTAATATTAAACCTTTACGCCGTGTATCAGCCCGCCTCAGATACCATCTTCAGTTTCTTTGGTAAGTATTTGTCAACAATAGCGCTCAATCCGTGTGCGCTGAAGCTCTCCAGTTCTGCCCTCCTCTTCGTCTTCTTGAATTCTTGAAGCTCGCTCTGCCATTCAAAGTCACGGTATCTGAGGTCTTCTTCGAGCAATCTTATCCTTTCTTCATCAAGCTTCGTGAGGGGGAAGGAAGGAAGATTGAACCTCTTAATATCGGTTGCCCACAGCCCTACCCATTTAGCTTCAGGAGTTGTGAGTTCCCTCAGGTGAGCCGCGTTCGCTGACCCCCTAATGATAACCATAGCAATGTGCATCCCCCAAGGATCTGCGTCTGTAAGTAGATATACGGGCAGTCCTAGCTCCATATTCAGTCTCCTCAAAAGCAATCTCGCAAGCCTCGGAGCTTGCCCAGCAGTGTCTATAAGGATCGCGTTGAACCTTTCGTATACACGCTCTTCAATAAACCTCCTGAAAACGGCATTCTTCTCTATCACAAAGACTTTGTCAGCCTTGCAAGAGATAAAATCAGCCTGGGCGACAGACAGACCTATCATTACCCCATCAGGATTTGAGCTCAGATTGGCGCGCATCCCCTTGTGAGTCTCGGGCGTGGTGTACTCTATAGTTAGGTCCCCGAATATTGAGGATCTCTCTTTAGGAAATATGTTAAATGCCTCCCTAGGCTCCATAAGCAACGCCTCTAGGTCTGTCACAGTATCATCAGACTCAAGCTGTTCTCTAAACCTAATTCCGTAGTTCAATGAATGATAGTAAAGGTCCCTCAGGGTGCTACTCTTTCCTTCCTCAACAAGCTTTTTTGCAAAGGAGGCAACCCACAGCAACTGGGTTAGGGACCTTATCTGTTTTATATTGCTTGCAGTCCTCTCAGCCTTATAGGGTCCCAACACAAGTTGTTTCAATTCTTCATCAAATATTATATTGGAGGTGCTTCGGATAGGCAACTTGATCCTTGGAAACTCCCCTCTCTCTATTTGCCCGTAAACTTCTATACCCAATTCAGTTAACTTGGACAACACTTCTTTGTTCAATCTCTTTTGCATGGGTCTGCAACCTCTTCAAGACTTTTTCATGATTGGGCGGATTTGGTGACCCGGCAAGCTCCGCCGCAAATTGAGAGATCATGGGGAGGTACTTCTCAAAGACGCTAAGTCTTCTCTGAACGAACGCAGCCTTCTCTTTCTTTGCCAGATGCATTCTAAGTTGCCTTGCACAAGTCTTTAGTGCCCATTCTATTTCATATTCGACCTCGGGTCTGTCTGCTATGTATTCCTTGCCAACCGTCTTGTATGGAACCTTAGTGGCGCATATGTGCACGAAAAATGCTAAAGGCATGGTGGCGGGATCGAGTTTGTATCTCTTCCAATTGATTTTTTTAATGACCTTCATGGTTACGTCGCTGTGTAAGTCGTATAGTAGTGGTATCTTGTTAGCATATCTGAATACTGTAAGCTCATCAGGAGGAGTTATTGGGATTTCTCCGCCGTAGGCTATAGCAGCCTCAACTATAAACGGGTGTCCGCCGTAAGCGGCAGCACCCCTTTGGGTTACAGCTACAAACTCGGGCCTGAATTCTCTCATGATGCCTGCCCTGAGCAGCTCGGGTCCAACTGACGAGAGACACTGCGCGTCAGGCGGCTGGAAACCGTCGTACTCCTTCATCTTGTTTACCAAGGTCAAAAGCTCTTTAGGTGTCAGACTNTTGGGGTTCATATCAGGTTTGAACTTTATACTCTTTAGGAAATTGAGGGCTGTGGCAACCCCGACCCTGTGAAAGTTATTTGCCAAAAAATCAACAAGCGTGCTACTCCTCGTGGAGTTTATCATCCTTTGCACCATTTCGAGATCAATCCCGTGGGGGTGAGGCTTTACCTCCTCTGCTGGTTTAGGCATTGTCTCAGTTATCCTGTCAAACCGATAGATCACCCCATCTGGATCAATGAAAAGGATGGTTGCATATGGGAGAATTATTGAGGTCTGCTTGAAGTACTCCACCACCTTGGGTTTTGCTCTAACGTAGTCCCCTTCGAAGCTGAACTGAACTATTGTGCCCCTCCACCTGCTTGGATTTGGCATTACTTCCTTCCTTTTGATTATCGGTTTGTTTTCTTGGATGTTGATGTTCAATTCGTATGTGTACTTTTCGTAGCCCCCTTGGCTCGAAGTTACTTTGACTGTGCTGTGTGCGGTTATCTGCCCGTAGAGGACTGCCATCTTGCCTCCTAAACCAAAGATCCCTCTACTCTGTCGGAGGGTGTATTTGGAGCCGAATAGTATTTGAGCAAATGCGTATGGAACCTGTTCGTATGGCACGCCAATCCCGTTGTCTTCAACCCTCAACCTATAGATTGAGTTGCCCTCGTCTATCAGTTTGACTCTTACATCAGGTAGTATTGAGTATTGCTCACAGGCATCAAGCGCGTTCTCGACCAACTCTCGAATGATNGTGTAAGTTGCCCTTACTGGGTTATCAAAACCTGCTATCTCTTTATTCTTATAAAAGAAGTCCGCGGCAGAGATTGCCTTGAACTTCTCGCCAGACACTATACATCCTCCCTAAGCTGAGGCTTCTNTTCCCATAGGGAGAGCTCTCTCTTTTTCAATTCCATGTGCTTNCGGTTGAGAAAACGGTAGACAGTACCGTGTTGCATGCCCTTAAGAAGCATCTCTATTGCCTCTTTTGCAACCCTGACCTCCTCGTAGTCACCTATTATGGCGATGGTGTGACCGTATACAGATACGTAGGTGTTAGTCAATTTCTCTATGATTCTCCGCGTCTTGCCTTTCTCTCCGATGACCCTCCCCTTAACTCGAATGAGTTGGTTCCGTGAGTCGCCCAGGATCTCCTTCAGATCTATGACCTCGAGTATCTGNCCATCACTTAAAAGCCTAAAAGCCCTCTCGGGACTGAAGCCCCTGGCAATGGCATTGATCAGGTCCTTTGCCTTCAGAATCCCTGAAGGGTCCTTGGAATCTAGTGCGCTCTCTATCATGACNTCGCCTGTCTTGCCGTCCACAGAGATGTTGGTTCCAGTGCTTTTTTCTATCTCTGCCTTAGTGCTACCTTTATTCCCTATGAGTACGCCAGCCCTTTCCAAAGGGATCTTCAAATATATTCTGCTTTTCATTTCTTCAGCCATTCTAGCACCGCCTCTTCTTCAGGAACGTTCAGTCCGGCTTTCTTAAAGAATCTCAGAATGTTAACCACGTCCCTTTTTAAAAATTCCCAACTCATCGGATGCTCTCTTGGTACGGCTTGACCAAAATCGATTAAATAAGCCTTTCCATCGTACACCATAATGTTGTATTCGCTCAGGTCTGCATGTACTAGCCTGGCATTCAGGTAGAGGTTTTTGATGGCATTTAAGATCTGTTGGTATAGCCCTTCGTCTGGTTCTGGCAGGTCTTTCAGGAGAGGCGCAGGTACGCCATCCTCTCCAATAAACTCCATAACCAAAATGTTCTGATAAGCGCATATTGGCTTCGGCACTGGGACTCCTGCAATCCTCGCCTCAGATAGATTTCGATACTCCTTCTGTGCCCACGTGTAGACTATTTTACGGTAATTCTTCCCCACACTGAATCTAGGGTCTCCGTGGATATATTGGAGCATGCTCTTCTTGAACTCCATGGAGGATGTGAGAAAGATCTTTACGGCAAGATCCTCCCCACTGCTTCCTTTAGCCCAATATACTCTAGATTCTTTTCCTGCCTTCACAACGCCCTTCATGCTATCAATTATTCCCTTGTTTATCAGAGAATAAAGCGCCATCACAGTTTTGCTGTCAAATACCTCTTCTACGGTCTCAAATAGATCTTCATCTTTTTCTAGTTTCAGCCTTTTTCCGCTCTACTTTTTTCAACATCTCTCTATCGAGCTTCTTCTCAACATCTTTTATCGACATTAGAGCCCACTTAAATTATGCAGATGAGTAGATAAAACATTTCAGGCAAGCGCGCCAAGTAGACCCTTGGATTTTAGGATTTTTATCTCATTTCTATCGTAACGCCAGATTATATCTCCCTTTTGGTCGGATTGGAAATCCCAAGGAGCTACGAGAACCAAATCTCCTTCACGGAGCCAAATCTTCTTTATCATTTTGCCGGGGATCCTACATATCCGAGTCTTACCATCAGCACATTTAACTTTTACTCTGTTGAATCCAAGTAGCTGCGCTACAACCCCAACTAATTGTCCTTCGCCCGGGAGAACCAATTCCCTAGATGAGCCTTCTTCATTTTTGGACATTAGCATACCTTCTTGTTAGGCATTAAGTTGTGTGAGAAGATATTAAACTTTTTCAAGGTCCACAATACTTAAGACCCATGTAGGGAAAAAGTATTTGGGCCCGTGGCCTAGCTGGATCATGGCGGCGGCCTTCG
>QNVH01000055.1 GCA_004347955.1 Thermoproteota archaeon
TTAGCCGATGTATTTGTGGGTTTTATCCGGCGCCATAAAGCCCGTAGGATGCAAATGACAGGCACTGGACAAACGGGTCTTTGTTTTAAAAAGACTTAAGGTGAACTTCCACAACGCAGGGCACATACTCGGGTCCACGATGACCGAGTTCCTCTACAACGGGTACAGAATAATCTTCTCAGGCGATCTGGGGACCTCCTCAAACCACCTCAGGTACTGGAGAACTGACGACTTGGCATATCCCGACGTGCTCATATGCGAAGGGACGTATGGCGGCAAGAACAGGAAGGGCAGGGAAGAGATTGCCAGGGAGTTTGTGGACTCCATAAGGGCGGCGCTGGAGCGGGGCGGGAAGGTCCTTCTTCCTATATTCGCCGTAGGCAAAACCCAAGAAGTCCTAAAGATCCTTAAGGATAACTGGAACAAACTGCCCAATGTGGACATATATCTGGAGGGGATGTCGATAGAGACTCTCCGTGTCTACGAACAGTTCCTGATATACATGGACGACAGGGTCAGGAGGGGTTACCTGTTCAACAACATAAACCCATTCAGGTGGGAGGCACTAAAGACCTTCAAATCACTCTCGGAGAGGAGACGCCTCCACCTGAGGGACGGTCCTTGCATAATAATGGCTCCCTCAGGCATGCTCAGAGGGGGGTGGAGCGTATGGCACATGATCAGGCTGGCATCGTCTGAGAAGAACCTCATAGGGATACTCGGCCATATGGAAAAAGGCACAGTGGGCTATGACCTAGTAAACAATGTGAGGGAGTTTAGGCTATTCGACATGATAACTAGGAAGGAGGTTGATGTGAAGGTTAAATGCGAGGTTGCAGCCTTTGAAATCTCCGCCCATGCAATGCACAACGAACTTTGTAACTACATATCCAGGGTCAAGCCAGAGAAGTTGATACTTGTCCATGGAGAAGAAGCAAATCTTTTGAGCCTGGCGGAGTCGGTTAAACAGCACACGGGAGAAATAATAATACCATCAAATGGGGACAAGATCGATCTTCAGGCTAAATGTACCTCAGATGAGGCTGAAAAGAGTGTAGAGATCCCAATATCAGAAGATCTTGCAATCCTGCTCCCGGCATCAACCAAAGTGAAGGTCAGACTCAACGGGAAAATAAAATACGCGAAGAGCGAAGATCTAAAGTCCCTAGCAAGGAACGCTTCTTAGCCGTGGAAATATTCGGTCCCGATCTTTTTACTCTCAAGCCCGGGCACCCCGCAGGCGTCTGCCCTGCATTGCCGACAGAGCCTGAACTGAGGAATGTACCTTTCTGCGATGCCCCTCGCCATCTCAAGCTCTGTGCATGTGGGCCCCCTCAGATCTTTAAAATGGTGCATCGGTATAAGGGGTATTATATTCATCAAACTTGCCCCCCTTTTGGCTGCCTCCTCGGCGATCTTTGGTATCTCTTCCATGTTCAGGTCCGGTATGAGTACTGTGTTCACCTTAACCACTATGCCTCTTTTGACAAGGGCTTCGATGCCCCTCAGCTGCTTCCCGATCAGGAGTTCTGCAGCCTCTTCCCCTCGTAAGATCCTGCCATTGTACTTGACCCATTCATAGATCTTGGACCCAACCTTTGGGTCTATGGCATTTATCGTTATGGTCACGGTCCTCACATTCAGGGCTTCGAGCTCGGCTGCCTTATCCTCTACCAAAAGTCCGTTGGTTGAGAGGCAAGTGATCAGGTCTGGCCACCGTTCCCTAACGATCGACAATGCCTCAAAGGTTGACTGATTCTCAAGGCTCTCCCCTGGTCCTGCTATTCCCACAACCTTAAGGTTCGGAACGCTCTTTATTTCGGCCTCCAGCCTCTTGATGGCCCCCTCAGCGCTCAGTATGCATGCCGAGACCCCTGGTCTGTTCTCACATTTGTTTATCCTCCTGACGCAGTAGTTACACTGGATATTGCATCTTGGCGCCACAGGCAGGTGGATCCTCGCGACCTTATAGTGGGCTTTGACCCCAAAGCACGGGTGTGCTGCTGTCAGGTGTGCAAATTTTGAGCCTATGCCCGCCCATTTGGGGTTTTGCGCCAAAGTGACCACATTATATATTTTATAACCAAGTTATATAAGCTTTTAACCGGTCCACTTGGTGTAGGCCTCTGCAAGCCTCTTGAGGGCTCCAGCGAAGTCCCTGCTTAGTATGTACTTGGACTCAGAAGGACGGTACTCCAAGATCCCGAGTGGTACGAGGTAGTTCTTTATCACAGCGTATGCGGCGCTCCTCCTCCTCGGCATCAGCCTCTCGTTGATATAGTTGGACATCTCGCTTGTGGTCACCCATCTGACCTTCCCGCGGTTCTCCTGGTCACTTTTTGACTTTATCCATTCGAGTAGGACCGTCGCAATCTCTCTGTAAGATTCGGCGCTTGTGAATATGACGTCCATGATGTCTTTCAGACCCATGCTGCTCGACACTGCGCCAGCTTCAAAGAACATCCTACCCATCCTCTTTTTCTTTTTGGTCACAATTCTTCTTGGCAATTTGGTATTAACCCCTCAATTGCACCCTATTGAATGCCATATTGAACGTTCTAGTTTTTAATTGTATGCCCTGATTGAGGTGCCAACAGAGAAGCAGATCGTTGCGAATTGCCTCTTCGGAATAGGGCCCCCCACAAAAAAAGAGGGGCGCCCTTGAGGTGGCATTTTTCACGGCATCTAATGCCGTCTCAACCCCGGGTTTGCTGATGGCTTTATGAGCCAGATTTGCCTTTATAGAAGAGGGCAGCAACCCATAAACCAGAAACTTTTTGAATTAGGGGAACAAATGAATAAAATAAGAGGGCTGGTTTTGACAAGAACCTCTCCCCTTCGCAGAAGAGAGTCCCTGACAAGGCTTGAGGTAGACAAAGCCATATTCTCCGCATCCGAGAAGATTTCAGACCTGATATACGCATCAGCCTTCCCTGCCCACTCCATGGAAGGATACATCGACCTTTGGGAGCTTGAAAGTGTGGTGGGCACCATATTGACTGAGACTGTCAATGAGCTTACCACCGTGGATCCAGCCGCTGGAGAGGAATTCTCCTTCGAGGTGAAGAACAGGCCCAGCCTAATTGACGATATGGTGACTCTCATCCTAGAGTGTGTCAAGGACGCCTTCGGATCCTCGATCGAGATAGAATATCCGACCCCAAGAATAATTTTCCTCAAATCGTTATGGAGCAGGTCCAAGAGTTTTATCAGGAGAGAGTTCCGCCTCACCATATATGAAATGCTGACCGGTCTGATCAGGAAATGACTGAGGGGGAAGGCATTGTTAGAGAACCCCGCCCTAGAGGACGGGGTGCCCCAGGTGAACCTAGATGGATGAACTGTTCTTCCCTAAGAGGATTTGCATAGTTGGTGCCTCGCGGGATCCGCTTGCCTTGGGTCACATAATTTTGAAGAATGTCCTAAGCGGGGGTTTTTCTGGGGATGTCTATCCGGTAAACCCAAAATGTGAGAGCCTCCTTGGACTGAAGTGTTACAGGTCTGTCAGAGAGCTCCCTGCCGTTCCCGATCTCGCAATAGTGTCAGTCCCCGCTGTCACGGTGCCATCTGTCGTAGGAGAGTGCGGGGAGAAGGGCATCCCCTATGCCGTAATTATAACCGCCGGCTTCAAGGAGACTGGCGAGAGGGGGATGGAGCTGGAGAGGGAGGTTTTGAAGGTCGCGAAAGAGAAAGGTGTGCGGATAATTGGTCCGAACTGTATGGGCCTGTACAACTCCTTCAATAACTTGACGGCAACCTTCACGTTGATGGTCCCCAAACAGGGCGATATATCATTCATTTCCCAGAGCGGGGCTGTTGGGACCACGATGCTCGCATGGGCAAAGAAGGCAGGCATAGGGTTCAGCAAATTCATAAGCATTGGCAACGAGTCCGATATCTCCCTGCCTGAACTCTTATCTTATCTCTCCAATGATCCAACGACAAGGGTTATAACGGTCTACATGGAGTCCGTGAAGGACGGGAGAACTTTTGTAGATGCCCTCCGTAGGGTGGCTTCAAACAAACCCACGATAATACTAAAGGTCGGCTCTACACCGTCAGGAGCTAAGGCAGCGGCATCCCACACCGGAGCCATAGCCGTCGAGTCTTCGATTCTGGAAGGGATCTTCCGGCAGTTCTCCGTCGTCCAGGCGAAGGATACCGAAGAGCTGTTCGAGCTGGCATATGCCTTTTCATCCCTGCCTCTCCCGGCTGGAAGGTCTGCAGCGGTAGTTTCCTCAGGCGGGGGGTGGGCGATTGAGTGCGCAGATGCCCTAGAGAGTTCGGGGATCCACCTGAAACCATTATCCGAATCCCTGATTAGAGAGCTGGATGGTTTGCTGCCCCCATACTGGTCGAGGAGAAACCCACTAGATATGGTGGCGTCCATAAATTCTGAGGCTTACTACCGAGCCGTCAGGTTATTGGTGGAGAGCGACTTTGACATGGTCTTCCTCATTGGGTACGGAGTCTTGGGATCGATAGCCATACCTGCGGCGGTGGACAAGGACGTGGAGTATGCTAAGAAGATATCTGAATTGGTTCGCATTTTTGGAAAACCGATCTTTGTGGTGGACGTCCTCGGGGAGGAGCTCAGTGAGTGCGCAAGGACATTTAGGCGGCACAATCTGCCGGTGTTCAGAACTGTCAAATCTGCCGTCAGGGTTGCGTCAGAAATGGTTAGGTACAGCGCCCGCCTCAGAAGATTTTCCTTCAGTTAGCCAGCTCAACGCATCAAAGGCTCAGCTTGACATCCTCCTTGACCACGTTCAGGGCTATGCTCGTTACTGACCTCTTGACGTGGGGCATCCTGAGCACGTCCTTTATGAATTTATTCAGCTCTGCCCTTCCCCTGAACTTTGCAATTATGACTATGTCAAAGTCGCCCGTTATGTCGTAGACAGCTATAACTGGGGGCGATCTAGCTAATGCTTTCTCCACATCAACTATGTGCGCTCCCTCGACCTGCATGAGTATTATGGCTGTGAGTTCGAACCCCAACTTCTCAGGGTCCAAGATCGTGGAGAAACTTTTTATTATGCCCTCGCTCGTTAGCCTCTTGACCCTGTTATGCACAGTCCCCACCGATAAACCGAGTTTATTTGCGATTTCCCTGTAACTGGTCCTAGAGTCCTCTTGGAGCAACCTCAGTATCTCTATATCTGTGTTGTCGAGATTCATGTTTTATTCACCTTTACTTAATCTACACTCATTTTGTACAAAATGTAGAAGAAGATGTATTTTTAAATTTTCACAACATTATGGTAGCTAGGTAGTTTTTGTGTAAACTGCGATGTGGTGTAATGAACACAGTGAAAGGTGCAAGCTGATTGTCCTCATAGCAGTGGGGAAAACCTCCGATTTGAAAATGGTCTGTGAGAGTCGCCACTCCTTGATGGTTAGCAGCAGCCCCAAATTAACATATGTGAGAACATACATCCCTAAAAGCGGTTGAAACTCTGCCTAAGCCTCTAAATGTCTGCGCGATTCACGCAATTACAGGCTTTCCTTGACTGCGATCCAGAGCGGACCCTTCTTGACCACATACCCCTCTTCTTCCAGATACTTTAGGTAGGACAGTGTCTGCCTGATCGGTATTATGTTTCTGATGAAGCTCTCCTCTGGCACCCCACCATAAATGGAACTCACAATGTCCCTCAATTTCATGCCCCCCCTCACGGTTCTGAGGATTTCCTCAAGCCTGTTAACAAAGTGGGCCTCCAGCGACTCAATGTCAGCGACCGACAGGGGCGTCTTCCTGTGACCTGCAAATATGTTTTTGAAGCCCTTCAGTTTCTGGAGCGAGTTTATCTCCTNCCTGAAATCACCAATGATGGTGCTTCCCTCTATTGCCACATCCCCCGAAAATATGGACTCTCCAAAGGTGTAACCCACGCTGCCCGGAGTATGCCCCGGGAGGTTCAGCGACCTTANGGTAATTCCTTCCANGTCTAACTCCAGCTCCCTGAAGGGCTTAAACGCGTCTGGACCGTGCATCATCTCTATGGCGATCAGCATCTTACTCCTAGTTTTTTCCAATTCTTGAGGTTCGTAACCCCCCTCAACCGCAAATTCATAAACCTCGTCATACCATGAGATCGCCTTTGTGTAGTCTTTCAATGCGACCGCGTCAAGTTCATGTACCAGGATTTCTGCTCCAGTCTCCCTCTGAAGGTAACCTGCCAGGCCGAAATGATCCAAGTGCCCATGCGTCACCAGAATGTAGTCTATGTTCAGACAATTCACTTCCTTCAGCGTCTTCCTAATGTACGTTCTATTATCTGCGCTGTCTAGACCCGCGTCTATGAGAATGGTAAGTCCGCGTTTCAGTAGGTATGAGTGGGTGCCATCTCCCCTCCCCCAGTCCTTCGGGAAGGGGACCGTGATGGGTATTATCATGGTTATCACCTTGGGCAATGGCTGCCTCAGAACCATTGACTAGCACAATATAAGTAATATGATCTGGCTATTGAAGTTTACCGAANGAGAAAACAAAAAGCAAAAAGCCTATATATCTCGTATTGAATTATATCGCACAGAAATATATTCGGAGGGGGGTCTATGAGCCTTATCAACGACCTTGGCGAGGTAGACTCGAAGGTAATACAATTCTTGGCATCAAGCTCTGACACGAGTTTTAGCTTCCAAGGATTAAAACGCAGCCTCAAGGTTCACCAAGAGAAGCTTNCAAGGAGCCTAAACCGGCTTCACTCCATGGGGCTTATTGAGAAGAGCGGGGACGGATACCTCATCAGTAGGAAGGGGATGCGCATCATAGGCAGAGACGGGGAGCAGTGCCAGAAGATGGTCATCGGCCAGCTTTATTTGCCGAGCGGACTGACCGCGGAATCCGCGGCAGGGATGCTCAGGGGAAGATGGTTTGGATGTGCCCGTTGGCTGGGGAGCTCGATGACTGAGGAGGGCTTTGACTTGAAGTGGGTGACCGATGATGGGGAGATACAACTTTTAGTATCGATAAGGCGGGATATGCTTGAGGTCTCGGTCTCCTCGTTCCCCCCCGGTGAGGAGGAGAGGGCCCGTGAGGTTGCCCTGAAGCTTTACGAGAAGATCATCAGAGCACTCCACAGGAACAGGCGCCATTATGCCTCTTCTTAGAACCTCGAACTTGACCATGTGTGACAAAAGCTGGTCAATAATAGACCTTCAAGACATCAGATACACGGTGCAACAGATGACCACAGTTGTTGGATTGAAATGTGTTGATGGTGTAGTTCTAGCCTCCGACAGGAGGGCGAGTAAGGGGGGCATGATAGGCTCGAAGAGCGTCAGGAAGATTTACGCTTTGGACGAGAACAAAGCTGTCGCCATAGCCGGACAACTTTCAGATGCGAACTACCTGATAAATTTGGTAAAGGCTGAGGCAAAGCTGATAGAGTTGAAGAGGGGGTTTCAGCTAACTGTCAAAGAGGCTGCGAAGCTCCTCTCCAACATCATGTATTCTGGGATGAGAAGCTATGCCCCTTACGTGACGGAGATACTGGTAGCAGGAATTGATGAGACTGGGCCACGGCTCTTCGAGGCAGATGTTAGTGGGGCAATAACCGATGAAGACTTCACTGCGACTGGTTCTGGCTCACCAATGGCCTTCGGTCTTTTGGAGGGAAGCTACAGGCAGGGGATAAAAGTCTCTGATGGAGCGAGTGTGGCTGCAAGGGCCGTCAAGGCAGCAATGGAGAGGGATCCTGGCTCTGGCAACGGGATTCAAGTCTTGAAGATAACAAAAGAAGGCATGGAGTGGGTGGACATAGGAGGTAATGGTCAATGATGCCAAAGGAGTTCGGGTATGATAGACCCTTCACGCTGTACACCCCAGATGGCCGACTGATACAGGTAGAATACGCAGCAGAGGCCGTGAGGCACGGCTCTCCGGTGGTCGGGAT
>QNVH01000056.1 GCA_004347955.1 Thermoproteota archaeon
AAAACCGGAATAGTCAACCTGCTTGTTGGGAAGAAGGTGAGATCGGCTTCTGGGATATATACGGTCGCCGTCATGACAAAACCATCTAGGTGCCCCAAGGACCGCCCCTGCTCTTATTGCCCGGGCGGGGTGGACTATGGGACCCCCCAGAGTTATCTGGGGAAGGAGCCTGCATTGATGAGGGGAATTCAGAGCAACTTCGACCCTTACAGGCAGGTGATGTATCGATTAACCCAGTATTCCATGTTAGGCCACAGGCCATCCAAGATCCAGCTCATCATAATGGGAGGNACCTTCCCGGCCACAGACCTCGACTATCAGGAGTGGTTCGTTACAAGGTGTTTAGAGGCGATGAACGATTACCCCGAATTCAAGCCTTACAGGTGGAGATCCCTCGAGGAGGCACAGTTAAGGAACGAGAGTAGCAGGGTCAGGTGCATAGGCATAACTATGGAGACGAGGCCTGACTGGGCCAAGGAGCATCACGCTGACAGGATGATAAGGCTTGGGGCGACCCTCGTGGAGATCGGCGTTCAAACCCTCGATGACGAGACACTCATGAGGGTGAACCGGGGCTGCACTGTGAAAGATGTGAAGGAGGCGACCAGGATACTAAGGGACAGCGGTCTCAAGGTAGGGTACCACATGATGCCAGGGTTGCCGGGCAACACGAGGGAGAAGGACTTGGAAGACCTGCGCAGGATATTCTCTGATGAGGACTTCAGACCTGACTACCTGAAGATCTATCCCACCCTGGTTATAGAGGGGACTGAGCTCTACGCGGAGTGGCTGGCTGGTAGGTACAGGGCTTTGGGCAATGATGAGGCAGTTGACCTGCTTGTTGAGGCGCACAAAAACTTCCCGAAGTGGGTCAGGGTCGCCAGAATTCAGAGGGATGTGCCCGCCCACATAATAAGAGACGGCGTCACAAAGAGCAACCTCAGGGAGATAGTAGATGCGAGGCTTAGGATGTTAGGGATCAGGTGCAGGTGCATCAGGTGCAGGGAGGTCGGTCTAGCGAGAGTGAGGGGAGAAGACGTCTCAAACCTGAGACCCGAAATCAAGGTCGAGGAGTACGCGGCGGGCGGGGGTATTGAGCTCTTCATTTCCCTTGAAGACCAAGACTTTTTGGTTGGCTTTCTCAGGCTGAGGGTACCTTCGGAGAGGGCGCACAGACCAGAGGTCATAGGCGCAGGGGTTATCAGAGAGCTCCATATATATGGTCCCCAGATCCCGGTGGGGGAGAAAAGCAGGGAAGCGTACCAGCACCACGGTCTTGGGGCAACCCTCCTGAGCAAGGCTGAGGAGATAGCGAGGGATCGGTTCGGGCTCAAAAGAATCGTAGTGCTTCCAGGGGTGGGTGTGAGAGGCTATTACAGGAAGAGGGGGTACAGGAGGCTTCCATCATCCCCATACATGATGAAGAGGATCGCACAGTGAGTCCCCTCCCCTCTGACCTCAGCTTAAGCCCTAATTCTTTTGAGAAGATCCGTCTCTTGAGATTTGTAGTTTTCATATCTTGCGACTGTTGCCAGCCCCATAAGCGCTCGGGTGCACCCTATTTCAGCACCAACTCCATATGGCTCTGGAGCATCTGCAAGGGTTATCTATAAATCAAATAATTTTGCATCACTCCACATCATATTTTTATACTTTATAGCAGAAGTTAATCGATGAAGGTATGTAGAAATGGATACCGAAGATGTGATTGCTGATCTCTCTGCAATAAAGTCGGGCTTTATCGCAGATCTGGTTAGTGGAGGAAAGGTTACAGGAAGGGTGATAATTTCTGAGGGCACCCTGGGTGCAATAAGGAGGGATTCGGAGAGGGGCGACATTCTCGGGCTGGAGGAACTGATAAAGTTGAAGTCTGCTGCCGATCAGGTGGGCTTGAAGATTGAGATAGAGCGGGAGGAAAGGCGAGGCGAGGACCTTGAGGAAGGGATTCTTCGCATGGCATTTAACGGTAATTACACGTTGGTGACTTCCAACGAGAACCTTGCAAAGATCGCCGAAACCATGGGTCTTCGTGTCATAGTGGGGAGAACCAAGCTCCAGAGACCACCGCTCTTCAGCAAGTACTTCTCCAAGGACGTGATGTCAGTCCACCTGAAGGAGGGGTTGGTTCCCAGAGGGAAGGTTGGCAGACCTGGGAGGTGGAAGCTGCAAGACTTGGGAGGAGAGCCGTTGGACAGGAGCGAGCTGGACAAGATAGTCCAAGACATACTCGAGAGGGCCGAGTCCGGGGAGGGTTTCGTGGAGATAAAGAGGGAGGGCTCAAACATAGTGATGCTGAAGGACAGCAGAATAATAATAACCTTCCCGCCCTTCTCAGACAAGCTGGAAGTAACCATAACCAGAAAGGTCGCCGAGCCTGAGATAGAAGACTACAAGCTCTCACAGAGGCTCATCAACAGGTTTAAGGAGAGGGCGGAGGGGATCCTTATAGCTGGGGCGCCAGGGATGGGAAAGACGACATTTGCCCAAGCCTTGGCAAAGTTCTACTTGAGAGAGAACAAGATCATAAAGACTATCGAGTCGCCAAGAGACCTCCACCTGCCTTCCACAGCCACCCAGTACTCAAAGACCANGTCCTCGTCTGAGGAGCTGCACGATGTCCTCCTCCTCAGCAGACCTGACTACACGTTCTTCGATGAGATGAGGGACACC
Organism: Thermoproteota archaeon; assembly: GCA_004347955.1. Taxonomy (GTDB): domain Archaea; phylum Thermoproteota; class Methanomethylicia; order Methanomethylicales; family Methanomethylicaceae; genus WYZ-LMO10. The sequence goes on from QNVH01000056.1 coordinate 2,671, forward strand.
GAGGACTTCAAGATATTCACAGACCTCAGGCTTGCAGGGGTCGGNATGGTCGGCGTAATCCATGCTACAACCCCGATAGACGCCATACAGAGGTTTATTGGCAGGGTCGAGCTCGGAGTTATCCCTTCTGTGATAGACACCGTCGTCTTCATAAACAACGGGGAAGTGGAGAAGGTTTACGAGCTAGAGACTCGCGTCAAGATCCCCCACGGACTCACAGAGTCCGATCTGACTAGGCCCGTGGTTCAGGTCAAAAATTTCGATACTGGCGAGGTCGAGTTCGAGATATATGTCTTCGGAGAGAGGACATTTGTCGTNCCGCTCAAAGGTAAGGAGAGATCCAGAGACTACGTGACGAACTCCATGATAAACAGGATACTGGGAAAGTACGTTCCACTGGAGGACGTCAAAATAGAGTCGTCGGATGGAGAGGTGATCATTGGGGTCCCGTCCCAGCTTATGAACACTGTGGTCAAAAGGGCCAGAAAGAAACTGCTCAAGCTCGAGGAGAAACTGGGAAAGAGGATCACAATAAGACCTGTATTCTGACGGTGTCCTAATTGAGAGAAAGGGTTGTGAAGNAATCACTGAGCAAAATATTCTCCCAACAAGAGCTCGACAAAGCCATCAGTACAGTTGACATAATCGGAGATTTAGCCGTCATAAAAATACCAAGAGNATGGGAGGAGAAGCGGTTCGAGATAGGAGCGGCTCTCCTGTCCAGCCTCAANGGAATCAAAGGAGTTTTCAGGCAGACGACACCTGCTGACGATGAGTACAAGGTACGGGGTTTAGAATGGCTTGCCGGCAAGAGGGAGACATTGACACTCCACCGTGAGCACGGGTGCTGCTTTAAAGTTGACATCTCAAGCGTCTACTTCTCGCCAAGGCTTTCATTCGAGAGGCTGAGGATCGCNCGCCTAACCAAAAAANGCGAGGTCCTCGTTAATATGTTCGCAGGAGTAGGAACTTTCTCCATAATATCGGTTGTGAAGGGGCACGCTGAGAAGGTCTATTCCATAGACAAGAACCCGGCGGCATTCAAGTTCATGATGGAGAACGTAGTCCTAAACAAGGTTTCGGGGAAGGTCTTCCCCATTCTGGGTGACTCGAAGGATGTTGCCCCTGACCTGGAGGGGGTGGCTGACAGGGTCCTCATGCCCCTTCCTGCACTTGCCCTGGATTACCTGCCCTACGCAGTCTCGTGTCTGAGGGATAGAGGGTGGATTCACGTGTACCTTCACCAGAAGGGGCGGAGGCGTGATGTCGTGAGATCAGGCGTTGAGGTTCTAAAGAAAGCGCTGAAAGATAGGGTGATATCGGCAGGCGGGAGGGTTGTGAGGAGTGTGGGCAGGGAGACATATCAGATCGTCGTGGATGTGGAGCTGGACCCTCGCCATAGTCCTTCCTTTGAAATAAGTAGGGGGTTGCAGCATGAATGAGGATTTAGACCTTATTCGCCTTGAGGGTTGGTTCAGAGAGGCTGGCAGGGTGGTAGTTGCCTACTCTGGCGGCGTTGACAGCACCCTAGTGGCGTTCACTGCCCACAGAGTCTTGGGAGAGCGCTCGCTCGCAGTCACCTTTAGGCACAGGCTCGTTGAAAGAGAAGAGGTCGAAGGAGCAGCTGAGCTCGCGAGAAGGATCGGACTTAACCACTTGGTCATGGACATCACTCTACCCGAGAGTGTAATGGAGAACCCCCGTGACAGATGTTACATCTGCAAGAAGCAACTCATGGCNGTGCTCAAATCGTTTGCGAGAGATTCTGGATATGAGATGGTGGTGGACGGATCAAACTATGATGATTTTCAGGAGGGTAGACCTGGGATCAGAGCTCTGAAGGAGGAGGGAATAAGGAGCCCGCTAGCCGAGCTTGGGATCGGAAAGCAGCGCGTCCGAGAAATTTTGAGGTTTATGGGGCTGGACTATAAAAAGCCGAGCAGACCATGCTTGGCAACAAGGTTCCCGTACGGATACAGGATAAGCCCCGAAGATCTGGATATGGTCGCATCAGCCGAAAATTTGCTGAGAGAGGAGGGCTTCACAGTGTTCAGAGTTCGCCATCTTGGCAGCATAGCCAAGATTGAGGTTGGATCAGACGAGATCGCCGAGCTCCTCCAAGAGGGGATGAGGAACAGAGTGGTTCATGGATTAAAGGCGCTGGGGTACAAGCTCGTGGTCCTTGACCTTGAAGGCTACAGGAGCGGGAAGATGGATGAGATCTAATTTTTTATGCCCGTGGAAGTCTGCTGGTCACACGGCAGCTGCCCCTCTTTGAACCTTCATCTTTCATTTTTCCTTTTCCTCCTCTTTTTCTCCCTCTCCCTCTCCCTCTTTTTCTTCTTCCATCAATTATCTTTCATTTTCTTTCATCCTTCATCCTCTTCGAAGCGGAGAAAATTAAAGCGCCCATCATAAGACCAACCAACATGAGTGGGAGAGCGCTCCTATGAATTTCAGCATTGTATGTAGCCCCGCCTGTCATCACAGAGATGTTGCTAAAAGTTGACAGGCTAGGCGGGATATAAAATGAAACCTGGCCATCGCTATCAGTGAAACCTCTGTACACTGTGCCCTCATATTCAAGCATCACCGGAGAGTTGATAGATGGGCGACCGTTGGTGCAAGAAACCTTCACCAAGACCTTGGTTGGAAATAGAATGTAGGCCCTCTCAATTACCACTGAGACGTTCNCGATCAGGTCAATTGTAAACTTATGTCTGACGGAGGAATTATGTATGAAAGTTCTCTCCTGTCCGAGCACAGATATTGTGTACAGCCCATGAGGGGCTGAGTCCAGCCTCACAAAACCATTATCATCCGTCCTCAACAGATACTCGGTTGAATTTTCAAATTTAATCAGCAATGTCTGGTTCTTGACTGGGGCGCCATCTTTAGACGTCAACAATATGTCCAGATCAGAGGCTGGCAAAGTTATGCTGATGCGCGACGGGGAGGAGATGTTTATACTAAAGGAGTACTCTGAACCCCTCNTGACAATCTTCAGCAAAGACTCGCCAGANGGCACTATGAACCTCGAAATTTGGCCCAAACTGATATTGCTCAGGTAGAGCGTGAAATTATCTACGTATTTGCCTCCAGAGTCTAAAACAACGAGATCGCAGTGGTAGAAGTGCCACAGGTTAACGGGGCTACCCTCAGGGATGGAGAGATTGAAGCACTGCCCCTCAATTNTAACTTTTAACCAGTCGCAAGCGCCAGGGATGTTGAAGTACCCTCCATTCACTGTGAAAGTTTGGTCGCCGAACAAGACGGTAGCATTGTTAACTGGGGCGTCGTCCAGAAAGATCAGCGCCTCTGACTGTGATAGTGAGATCGCNATGAGGTAAAATAGGAGGAATTTGGGCAAGTTCGCCCACTATACCNCACACAAAAAAATCCTGCGGACTATGTTGACTATTGCTGGATCGTTAGATCCCCTTCCTTCGACCAAATCATTTTTAGTCTCTTTCGATCTTTATGGAGTCCTTTTTGGAATACGTATCCTACCACCAGCGGGAGTGCAATAGTCGCCTCCGCGTAGACCGTTGCTCTGGTTGCGCGCTTTGAGATCTTGCCCCAAGATTTTGCCTCGTCAAGCGTGGACCCAGTTAGTCCGCCCCAGTGTGGAGAGTCGGTGGTTATCTGGAAAGAGTANGCGTGCCCTTTGGTGTAATCTAACATGACAGCAGCATCGTTGATGTAGTTCTTGGGAACGCCCCCTCCCACGTATATCGAGCCGGTCTTCTTCGACTTCAGGACGATCTGCGCGATCTCGAAGTTATCCTTCATCACNTCGAGGGTGAAGGTCTTTAGTCCTTGCTCTTTTGCCCACCTGAAGTAACCGGCGAGCCCAATCCCTATTGAACTATCAGCAATGGCTGGGCAGAATATTGGGACTCCGTAGCGGTACGCGTTGTAGAGTATGGAGTTGTTGTCATTAAGTGTCGACCCGAGAAGGCTCAAGAACTCCCTCGTTGAGTACCTTCTTGGCTCAAGCGTTGAACAGAACTCTGATATTTTGTCGTCGCAGTGGACGAACCCTATCTCATCAACGTAAGCATCGTAAATTCTGTCGATATATAGATCGTGCAATTTCTCGTCATCAGCCTCGGGAGAGCCCTTGTAATGTTTGTAACCATGTGCTGCATAGTAGTCCTGATATAGTATTGCCCCCGTGGAAACCACGACATCCACGATGCCCTTGGAGATCATGTCACTTATCACCTTGCGCAGCCCTCCGGCTATGAGTGCGCCGGACAGCCCCAGAAATATTGTCGGGCGATCTTTGTCGAGGAGCATGTTCTCGTACACCATTGCACATTCTGCCAGACTTCGAGACTGTATCCCTCCATCCTTCCATGCCTCGACGAGTTCTTTAATTGTNGTGACTTTTTCAAGGTCTACCTGCACGACTGGGTTACGCAATACCGATTTTCGTTCTTTTACAATTTCTGGCGTAAGCGAGATTTCCTTGGACTTCTCTCTGAAGTACTTAAAGTCTAGCTTTTCCAATCTGCGCACCATCCTAAAGGTCTTTCCGGGTTAGATTTAAACCTATTTATAAAAAAAGGGTGCCCAGAAAACCCAGAGCTTTAGCTCTCGGATGAATCGGCTAGGATTAAATAGTCATGTGCTGAAGGAATGCTTGGGATGTTCCCTTGCAGAAGGATCTTCAGGTATGCGTGGTTGGAAAAGTTTTTCAACCTAACAGGCTGAAGGTTTTAGCTTTAAACAGAGTTCTCAGCGAGTACTTTGGGCTTGTGAAGTGGTATCTCCGCTTCAACTCAACGTCAAAAATTGTTCTACACGAAAACGGCTATAAGAGAGCCAAAGAACTCTTCAACCTCAACACTGCCCTAATCCAGACGGCAAGGGACAAGGCCGTTGAGATATTGAAAGGCTTCGAGGAAACCAGGAAAGAGAACAGCACTTTAAGGCTTAAAAGGGCATCCATTCGCTTCGACAGTAGGTGCTACAGCTTCTCTAAGACGACAAACGTCTTGACACCGTACTGGCTGACGCTGAGCTTGAATAGAAGGGAGAAAGTCAGCCTACCGATACTCTTCGGAGAGAGGCAGAGGCAGAGGATTGAGGAAGCTCTTAGAGGCGAATGGAAATTCACGACCGTTGAGATGGTTAAACGCGAAGGAGAGTGGTATGCTCATTTCGTTCTAAAGAAGGCTGTTGAAGTTCCCGATGAACCCGAGACCGT
>QNVH01000057.1 GCA_004347955.1 Thermoproteota archaeon
CATTTCTTTTTATTTTTCTTTTTGGTATTGACTTTAGTTTTGAATTTGATATTGATGTCGATTATGACTTTAATTTTGACTTTTACTTTAACTTTGAATTTGACTGCGCAATCCTTCTGAGCATTCATTATTATCGATAGTGCAATTATGGCGCAGTGAACTACCCCACCCTTTGGGGCTGGGTCTTCTTGCGATGGTTAGATAAAGCTAACTTTGCACTCGCCTTCTTGGAGTTTTAGTACGATCCTCTTGCGCCACTCATCCCTAGTCTCAGGGAAATCTGCCCTGAAATGCGCACCTCTACTCTCCTCCCTGATCATAGCGGATAAGGCTACAGCCTCCGCGTTGTCGAGCATCATCGGAATCAACAGTTTTTCCATTGGAGTGTTCGATGAGACCTTGACTTCTCTCAAACTATTGAATGTGCTCAAAGCCTTCTCGAGTCCGACCTTCTCTCTCAGTATCCCAACGCCCTCCCACATGTTTTTCTGCACGATGCCTTTAATTCGACTGGCTTCTTCGCCCCCCTCCGAGTTTATGGTCTCCACAAGCTTTGAGGCAGGGTCCTTCAGCAACTTATCGTCAGCCTCATTTACGGTGCCGCTGTGTAGAGATGCGGCCAATCCGGCCCTGAAGCCAAAGACCAGGCACGCTGCCAGGGCGTTACCGCCTATCCTGTTTGCGCCATGGACTCCGCCCATTGCTTCGCCAGCAGCGAAAAGGCCCTCCACGTTTGTCATGCCGTTGGGATCTGCCCTGAGCCCTCCCATGAAGAAGTGCGCGTACGGTGCGACCTTAACCCTCCTAGCCCTCACCGGAACATTCTTCGATTCCAGGTCTCTCACTGCTGAGGATAGCGAGGGGTTGCCCAAGAGGTCTTCGTCCTTGATCGAGGTGCAGTCTAAGAATAATGGTCTGCCCCCAGTCATTTCCTTTGCCATGATTATTGAGAATTGATCTCTTGTGAGCTTGTGAGGCTCCGCCACCCCGTGCTTCTTGAATATTGACTTACCATCCCCGTCTAAAATGTCTGCACCGAACTTTAGCAGCGGAGCATAGTCGACAAACAACTTCGGAAGCCCCTCCTCAGCAATCATGGTTGGATAGAACTGAACGAACTCCATGTCCACCAGCTCTGCTCCGGCCCTGAACCCGAGGCTCACTCCATAACCAGAGGACCCAAGGGGCATCAGCGTGTGAGGATAAAGCTCACCTGACCCTCCCGTCGCCAGTACTATTGAATTTGCTTTTATTCCAACAACCTCCCTGTTGTCCGCCCTGATACCCACAGCGCCGACTACCCTTTCGCCATCCTTTATCAATGAAGTTATGAGGGTTCTCTCCATAAACACTACGCCAAGGCCTTCACAAACTCGCCTGAGAAGGCTCTGGAGGCTGTGGCATTTGCCTTTGATGAGGTAGGACCTTGGTTTTGAGTGACCGGGTATGAATAACCTCCTGGGTTCATCGCCGCCTTCAAGCTCCAGACCCAAATCCAAAAGCCTATCGAGATATTTGGAGAAGTCGTTGACCATCGTTCTGACGAGGGCCTCATCGTTTACCATATGGCCGCCAGAGATTGTGTCCCTATAATGCAACTCCCTACTGTCGCCAGGATCTTTGAAGTCTGTCACCCCTGAAATGATGCCTGCTGCAACNGATGTTGTATTTGCTCCGCCAACAAGCGTCTTTGTTACAATCATGGTTCCAGAGAGGTTTGAGGCTGAGGAGATCGCAGCGGTTAGACCCGCCAGCCCNCCACCTATCACGAGAACTTCTGTTTTGTACATTCCCAAAGTTTTCACCCTTGAGGATTATCCTCCAAAAGGAGGTATGCCAATAAGCACTTCGGAGCCTTCCGGAATAACCCTTTCCATCTCATTTGATGATAAAAGCTCGCCGTTCAGAGTTACCAAGATCCCTTGCCCCATCTCTGTGCCAGGGTCCAGGAATGACTTCAAGCCCTCTCCGTACTTCTTAACGAGTAGGGCGACCAGATCCTTTACAGTAGATCCCTGAGGCAGTTCCAGAAATTCCTCACTGACACGTGTCACGTCTCTCAAAATGGAGAGGTACGAAACTTTAATCCTCAAGGGCCCATCTCCCTGAACACGATGATGGCATAAGCGATTTTGGATCAGTTCATTCCTCTTTCTTCGCCCTGCCTCTCAGTTTTTCCAGCACTTGCGGCAGTGTTGTGTACTCCATCTCCTCTGGACCTAGGCGTTCTGGCATAAATGGTCCGTGCCTCCTCATGTAGTCGGCGATCTCCTGAGCCTTCATCCTTGTCAGATCGAATGCCGGGTCGTCGAACAGGTCTGCAGGCCCAACAAGTTTTGAGTCCTTGATCTGGAAGCCCAGCGCAACGAACCTTGGGGGACCATCAAACCTGGTGCACCTTGCATTTCTCTGGGCAACCGGCATCATCGGCCCATAGTGCGAGCCCCTCATCCATCCTGCCACAAGGTGAGGGAAGCTGAAGGGCTCAAGGATCTCCCCTACCGCCGGAAGGCCGTGCTGTGCCCTCACGATGGCAACGGGGTCGTCCTTTCCGACATACCTTCCAGCTATTAGCGAGAGCCTTGTGATACTCACCGAGGCTGCCACAAGCCTGTCAGTCTTCCTCCAAACCCTCTTGAGGATATACCTCCCGGTGGTCCCTATCAAAGCCAAAAGGTCGTAGGACTCCTCCGGGGTGTTCATCTCATAGGAATGCCCCTCCAGCACATCTAAAACTTGGAACGTGAAGCCCTCATGCATCTTAGGATCTATGACAAGGCCGGCCGAGGAGAACGGGTCTGCAAATATTCTGTAGAGCGGAAGGTTGAAGGCTCCAGGCTCCGTCTTATCTGCCATGAATATGACCACCGGCTCGCTAGCCCTCTCCTCAAACTCTATCTCAGTATATCCAGGCCCCATCCCCTTCAGATTCCCCGAGAAGGCGTCGCTGAGGAGGTCCTGCCCGGCTGCGTAGAGACCCAAATTCTTGGCAACAGTTGCGGCTCTCTTGAAGGTCTCCCACGCCAGACCATGGATCTCCGGGTTCTCCTCGCCCTTCCTGTGAGTGATAATGAGCTCAAGGTCATCCCCACAATTCGTCACCCTATAATCATAAATTAAGCCTGCCTCCTTAGCCTCGGCGAGGCTCTTCTCTGCGGAGGCTATCTGGTCTGGGTGAACGACGTTATGCCCTGCAAGGGATCCGACGTCTGCCTTAATCACACTTAACGTGGTCTTTACCAATATTCTCACCGCAAATTATTTATGATGCCACAATATTAAAACCTATTGTATTTAATGTGATTAATGGCTGATATCACTTTATTGAGAATAGTGATTTGTGACAATTTTAAGGAATGTGACTATTTTTAATGTTGCAAAGGGCTCAAATCTTCAACAAACTACCAATCACGAGCATCAATATCACATAAAGGGTTATCACAAAAAATCGCAGGTCTTTGTGGAGCAAGAAGTAGAGCGCAGCAAAGGAAACCCTGAGGAAGGGGGTCAGGATGAGCATCAAAACACCTAACCATAGAACGTTCTCTCCAAGGAATAGGCCTGAAGCCAGGAGGGTTGCTGACAGCAGAACGCCGACCCTTAAGACCCACGATATTGTTGTCTCTGCGCTCACCAAACCAATACGCCTCCAGCCTTAAGAAACATCATCCCACTGAAGAATAGAAGGATAAACCCAAGCAGGGTCCGGAGGTACGGTGATTGAGTCTGAGAGAGGAGCCTGGTGCCGATGAGCGCCCCTATTATAATCCCAAAGACTGTCGGGACAGCCATTTGCAGATCAACAACGCCCTCGCTGAAGTACACCACCGCGCTCGCAGCAGCCGTGACGCCAACCATGAAATTGCTCGTTGCTGCCGATGCCTTTATCGGGACCTTCATGATGAAGTTCATTATTGGAACCTTTATTATGCCGCCCCCGATGCCCACAATCCCCGAAACCAGCCCAGCCAAAAGGCTGGCAAACAACCCTGTTTTGAGCCGGTCCACAGAATAGCGCACAGTGGATTTTCTAGCCTCATCATAGTACTCCCCTCCAATGCCGAGGCGATCTTCGTGAAGCACGATCTTCTCGGATCTCACTTGCCTCACGCTCGTGGCGCCGGCGTACAGCAGAACTGTTGCCAAAACAGCCTCTACGATACGGCCGGGCATAGCCAGCGCCAGAAAAGCTCCGATTACAGCACCAGGCACAGTGCAAGTCTCTAGAACCATCGCTAACCTGATGTTAGTCATCCTGTCGTGCACATATACGCTGCCTGCCATGCTGGAGCTTGCTATGACTGCCAAGAGGCTCAGGGCGACCGCCTTATGTATAGGGATGTTTACCACAAGTGTGAAGAAGAGTATCATGAGGACCCCGCCCCCTAGCCCCAGAGTTGCCCCCAGTCCCCCAGCCAATATCCCAAAGAGGAAAATGATCAGGTAAAGAGCGAATTCCATAATCCTCCCTTAGTGTCGGTTTAGTAGATATTTTTTTGTATTTCCTTGTTAATAGTGTCTCAAAGTGGTATTTATGATCTCAGACGCTGTAAAGAGAGGTGTTCAGAGGGCACCCCACAGGTCCTTGTTTAAGGCACTAGGTCTGATCGACGAAGAGCTCGATAGACCAATAATAGGCATAGCAAACTCTTGGAATGAGCTCATTCCAGGTCATTTGCACCTGAACAGGATCGCCGAGGCTGTCAAGGCTGGCGTTAGAATGGCAGGGGGTACGCCACTAGAATTCAATACCATCGGGATATGCGATGGAATAGCGATGGGGCACGAGGGAATGAGGAGCCCCTTGGTCAGCAGGGAGATCATCGCAGATTCCATAGAGGTGGTTGCGAGAGCCCACGCATTTGATGGGATGGTCTTCGTCTGCAGTTGTGACAAAATTGAGCCAGGCATGGTGATGGGCGCATTGAGGGTAAACGTCCCAAGCATCTTCATCACAGGCGGACCCATGTTGTGCGGCGTTTGGCGTGGTAGGAGGATGAGTTTAGACTCTGCATTTGAAAGTGTGGGATCGTACTTGGGCGGCAAGATCACCGAGAGTCAACTGAGGGAGGTGGAGGAGTATGCTTGCCCTGGCGTCGGGTCTTGTGCCGGGCTTTACACAGCCAACACCATGGCATGCATGATTGAGGCTATGGGGCTCTCATTGCCGGGCAGCGGGACTATACCTGCGGTGGATGCCAGAAGGGTCAGGCTTGCCAAAAAGACAGGTATGCAGATTATGGAACTCATAAAGAGGGGGATTAAGCCCAGGGACATTGTGAACGAATGGTCAATCAGAAATGCCATCACCGTCGATGTAGCCTTGGGAGGATCAACCAATGCGGTCCTCCACTTGATGGCGATAGCTAACGAGGCAGACGTTCCTTTAAGTTTGGGCGTGTTTGACGAGATCAGTAGAAAAACGCCCCACCTAGTGGATATGATGCCTGCCGGTAAGACAGCTGTGGAGGACTTGGATAAGGCGGGGGGGATACCGGCAGTCATGAAGAGGCTCTCAGAGAAGGGGCTCATAAAACAAGACCTTATGACCGTTACATGCAAGACTGTGGGGGAGAACCTTCTTGCAGCAGAGATAATAGGCAGCACCATCAGAACTTTTGAGAGCCCCATTAGCCCAACTGGAGCTCTTGCTGTGCTTTTCGGGAACCTCGCCCCTGAGGGGGCGGTGATAAAAACTGCAGGGCTGAAGAAGACCTACTTTGAAGGGGAAGCTCTGGTTTTCGACTGTGAAGAGGAGGGTGTAACTGCAGCGTCCGAGGGAAAAATCAAGCCAGGACAGGCGGTTGTGGTAAGGTACGAAGGTCCGAGAGGCGGTCCTGGAATGAGAGAGATGCTCTCACTGACCTCAATGCTCGTCGGTATGGGGCTTGGCGAGGATGTTGCCCTCCTCACTGACGGCAGGTTCTCCGGGGCAACCCACGGCATGATGATCGGACACATATCGCCAGAGGCAGCAGAAGGAGGGCCCATCGCAGTGGTCAAAGATGGCGATTTGATAAGGATTGACTTGGAAAAGCGGAAATTGGATTTACTGCTGGGTGAGGAAGAAATCAAGCAAAGATTATCTGAGTTTAAGCCTAAACCCAAAAAATTCAAGAAGGGAGTATTTCAAAGGTACAGTGAACTTGTTACCTCGGCAGCAAAAGGCGCAATACTTGACCATATTCACTAACATTTCATTGAATTCACCATCTTTTTAATTTTTAAATTTTAAAAAAAGATGCAATGAGCGGGTATAGTGTTAAAATGAAATTTAATGATGTTGCCATCAGTTTTAAAATTAGATTTTTGTATGTTTCTGATAACGCAAATACACTTCATAAGGAAGGACATAACCTTCAGAAAGGGGCTCACAGACATGTGCCTCAAAGAATGGATCTTCTCCAAGCATTACCCAGACTCTGATAAAAAAGCCCATAAAGGAGCCAGGCTCTGAAATTCTTCCTATGACCCAGAAGAAGGCAAGGGCGATGAGGCTCAAGCATTAAGGGAATTCGATTCGAATCTGCTTTATCCAAAGTTGACCGTCCATCACATGCCCAATCCACGGAGTACGAGTATGATGAACGGAGGTACGAATGTGGAGATGGCGAAGGGTATGCCTACCTTTGAGAAGTCTTTGAATGACACCGGATCTCCTTCTTTTTTACAAAGACCGACCGCCACTATATTTGAAGGGGCGGCAATCATTGTGGCGGTGCTACCTGCGTACCCGGCAAACATGACTACTAAGTATAAGAAGACAGGATCAACGCCAATTGTTGCTCCGACTCCTTGCATTACGTAAATCATTGTTATCAGATATGGGATGTTTATAATGAATGCGCAAGTCAATAATGTGAAGAGGGATGCAAATATCACTATCATTACTATTTTTCCACCAGCCAATGCAACAACACTATCTGCAATTAATCGAATTACGCCTGAAACATTCAAACCGCCGACCATAATGAACATTCCTGTGAGGAAAAGTATCGTTGACCAGTCCACGAAAGAGAACATCTCAACTACATCAGACCTAGCTATACGGCTACATATCACTCCAAAAATCGATGCTATAAACAGCGCTACTACAGATTCGGGGATATGCGTTACAGATCTAAAACCTATGAGCACGCACAGCAATATGAAACCCGTAGTGGCAGCCTTTGCTAAGTTTTTATTTTCAAGCGAGGAAGTACCTGTGACTTCTACTTTCGGTTTCTTTATCTGTTTCCCAAAGAAATAGTAAAGGTACAGAGTTCCGCTGATAGCGCTCAACAATGCGTAGAAAAAGAACGAAGGCGCACCATTGTAGATAAAAAAATCCGGCAAAGTTAGATGCCCAAAACTGCCCAAAAACACTGCAGGAGGATCAGATATTAGGGTCGCATACCCAGTTATATTTACAGAAATCGCCATTGGGATTAAAACGTAGGCCTTTCGGATACCTGCAAAAATAGCCAATTCCAATGTTAAGGTTGAGAGAGCCAACATTGTTGT
>QNVH01000058.1 GCA_004347955.1 Thermoproteota archaeon
CGTTGTGTGGCAGTCTGCGCGTTGGGTGTCCGTTCAGGAATGAGTGGGGTATGCTTTTCAAGATGCCATCGATCAAACGGTCCCGCATCTTAGAAAGTCTGCTTGCATCCGATCCCATCTCGGCCATTGCCAGCTCGGCAGCCTTGGCCATACCTACTGCGCCTGGGACGTTCTCGGTGCCAGATCTTAGACCGCCCTCCTGTCCTCCGCCGATGATCAGTGGCTCGATCCGCGTCCCCCTTTTAATGTANAGGGCGCCTATACCATAGGGTCCATACATGTCCCAAGAGGATATTGTCATCAGATCAATGCCGTCCTCAAGTACGTCGACCGGTATCTTTCCGACCGCTGCCGTGGCATCGGTGTGCAGGTATGCATTTTTGGAGTGGACGATTTCGGAGATCTCTTTGATTTGTTGGATCGTCCCAACCTCGTTGTTCGCATAGCCAATGGTCACCAGAATAGTCCTCTCATTGATCGCATTCTTGAGCGCTTCCAAGTCCACCAAACCATAACCATCAACAGGAACATAGGTCACCTCGAACCCAAACTTCATCAAATACTTCAATGTGTTGAGTACTGAGATGTGCTCAATCTTTGTGGCGACTATGTGGTTCCCTCGGTCCTTGTTCCTGAAGGCCACCCCCCTGAGGGCCATGTTATTAGATTCGGTAGCACCGGAGGTGAAGACGATCTCCGAGGGCCTATCCGCGTTTATCAGGCGTGCTACGCTTGCCCTCGCCTCCTCTAGCGCACCCTTCATCTTTAGACCAGAAGTGTGGGGCGACGAGGGGTTGCCAAAGTAGTCCTTCATGTAAGGAATCATCGCCTCGATTACCCTAGGGTCGGTCCTAGAGGCGGAGGCGTAGTCCATATATATTATGCTCTCTGAGGTCGACATGTGCATCCACCCTAAAAGCAGAGAGTTGCGTCTGCGTCCAGCACCAGATCGTTAACTGTGGCTGCGCCCGCGACTGTCGCATAGCTCACGAGGTCTGTCCTAGGCATGTTCAGCAGCTCGCAGCTTTGGGCGCATGCATAAAGCTTTACACCCGCCTTGACAGCCTGATCCATGACTTCCTTCAGGGCGGGGAAGTTTCCTATCTTAATGCCCTCTGCAACGCCCTGTTTCAGAGCTGTGATTCCCTTTATCATGAAGAATATGGATGCCTCTACGCCCATGGCCCTGGCGGTCATTGCAAGAATGAATGGAGCGTATAATCTCTCCGGCGTATCCACCCCAGAGGTCTGTATATAAAGTATCCTTTTCGCTTTCTTGTTACTTTCCTCCAAATTATTTCTATCCAGATCTTTGCTATTCATTCCCACCAACCTTCCATTTTTCTCTTAGATTGCTGCATCAATACTTCGGCCCCTTTCATACATCAGATTTATTCATCCCAACTTTTTTATGGAGACTGAGATAGTTTCGCCCTCCCTCTTTACATCGATGACCTCATGGCCGGCCCTCTTAGCCCATCTCTTCAGATCCTCCTCGGCGGCGGGATCGTCTGCAGTGACAACTATCACATCTCCGACACTCGCCTTCTCCATCTCCTCCCTTGTCCTGAGAACGGGCATGGGACAGTAAAGTCCTCGGAGGTCCAGCTCTATACGCATAAGTCTCCCAATACTCTATAGTATAACCCAGTTATATATATTTCTAATTGAGGTAAAAGGATTTTTGGACCTTCATGGATTAATGTTAAGCGGTGGAAGTTGGTGATAGATGTACACGCTCACCTCACAGACGAGACCTATAGCGATCTTCCTGAAGTGCTAAAGAGGGCAAGGGAGGCGGGCCTCGAACATATAATAATCTCAATAACGGACCCGTCTGAGATCGTGAAGGCGAGGGAGATCTTGGAAATGGTACCCGGCTTCGTCTCGTTGACCATCGGGCTTGACCCTATGGCGCTTTCAGAGGAGAAGTACCTCGTGTTTGAGTCCTTGGTGGAGTGTGAGCGCGCTGTAGGGATAGGGGAGGTCGGTATTGACCACTTCTACGCGAGGGATCACAATGTGCGTGAACTTCAAGAAAAATTCTTCAGAAGGAGNATTAGGCTTGCCATGAGAAAGGGGTTGCCCTTAGTCGTACACTCAAGGAGTGCCGGCCATGTTGCGTTAAGGGTTTTGTACTCAGAGGGTGCCGAGAGGGTACTCATGCATGCGTTCGATGGAAAATCAGGCGACGCTNTAGCTGCCTCAGAGAGGGGGTATTACTTCTCCATACCGACATCGGTGGTCTACTCCCAGCAGAAGCAGAAGCTTGTCAGGAATCTTCCCTTGGAATCTTTGATGCTTGAGACAGACTCTCCTGTGCTCTCCCCAGTGAGGGGAGTAAGGAATGAGCCGGCGAATCTGATCTACGCGCTGAGAAAGGTAGCCGAGATTAAGTGTGTGAAAGAAGAGGAGGTCGAAAGGGTAACGACAGAGAATGCAAGGAAGTTCTTCCGCCTCTGATTTTTAAATGTTCATTTAAAATTTATTGTTTTAGAGAAGGCAAATTTTTATATATTGTGTCAAAAAAAAGAGATATTGCTGTCTGGGTGGAATTGTATGAAGACATCATTGGTAGTTGCGATTGTTGTTGTCGCAATAGTAGTTGTCGGAGCGGCTTATGCCTACACCTCAATAATCGCACCGGCGCAGAAGTTCAAGGTTGCAGCTGTATACGTTACACCCATAGAGGAAACCTGGAACCAAGTCCTCCACAATGCTCTTATAAAGGCCAAGAACGAGCTAGGAATAGATTACGCGTACTCAGAGAAAGTGTCTGAGTCGGATGTTGAGAGAGTCATCCGCGAATACATAAACGGCGGATACAGGCTGATCATGCCACACAGCTGGGGATTCTGGGAGACCACGGACAGGCTGGCGCCCCAGTTCCCGAACGTTTACTTTGCCCAAGGTTCAGGCCTTTGCAAGAACTTTGGGAAGAACCTTGCACTTTACGACTATTACATCCAGGAGGCGGCGTTCGAGGCAGGAGCCATTGCCGCTAAGATAACAAAGACTAACAAGCTGGGCATAGTCACCGCGTTTCCCGGCGTGGGCGACGTGAACAACCTCCTTAACGGTTTCATAGCCGGGGCGAAGTACGTCAATCCCAATGTAAATGTGACAATCTCCTACATCAACTCATGGTATGACCCCGCAAAGGCAAAGACCGCCGCGAGTGCCCTCATAGCTTCCGGTGTTGATGTTATATACGCTGAACGGTACGGCGTATTTGAGGCGTGCAAAGACCCAAGCGGTAAAGTCCTCGCATACGCGTTTGGAAACATCGTTGACCAAAACAGCCTTGCACCGGATGTCGTGGTGGGCAGCGTGACTTGGGATCTTTACCCGATGGTCAAGACCTTCATTCAGGGCGCACAATCTGGCAACTTCCCTGCCGGCGTATACTACACAACCATGAAGACGGGTGGATCCAAATTCGTCTGGAACAGTGCTTTCGCGCAGAACCTCACGGCGGTAAAGGCATTTGCGGACAACCTAGAGAGTCTCATAATCAACGGGACCATAAAGTGGACTGTGGACGGAAACTTAGTCCCGCTCTCGACGCCCAACTTTGCTGAACCAAAACCATAGGGTGTTCCCCCCTATGCTAACCCCTCTATTTTTTTTGAAGAGATCAAGAGTTGAGGCGACTGGTAATCAGGCAGACCAACCTCCAGGCAGCGAGTTTGCTCTGCACGTAAAAGGGGTGAATAAGACCTATCCAAACGGCGTAGTTGCAAACAGGGACGTGAGTATCTCGATCATGAAGGGTGAGGTCCATGCCATCTTGGGGGAGAACGGGGCTGGCAAGACAACGCTGGTCAAGATCATATCAGGTTGCCTGAGGCCGGATTCCGGGGAGATCTACGTAGACGGCAGGCGAGTGGAGATAGACAGCCCGCTTAAAGCCATCAGCCTCGGGATAGGAATGGTTCACCAGCACTTCACTCTGATACCTTCATTCACAGTCGCCGAGAATATTGCGCTGAGCCTCCCCATGACAGGCAGGCTTAGCCTAGATCAAGTGAAGGAGAGGATTAAGTCTGTCTCCGAGTCCCTTAACCTCAAGATAGACCCAGATGTAAGGATTGAACAGCTGCCGGTGGGCTTGAGGCAGAGGGTTGAGATACTCCGCCTGCTCTGCCAAGATGTCAGGATACTGATCCTTGATGAGCCAACTTCGGTCCTCACGCCAATCGAGGTAGAGGACCTATTCAGGACGATTAGGGAATTGAAGTCGAAGGGAAAGTCGATTATAATCATAACACATAAGGTCAGGGAGGCCCTGGCCATAAGCGACAGGGTGACGATAATGAGGGGGGGCAGGGTCGTGAAGACTCTGATGACTAAAGAGACAAACGAATCAGAACTTGCCTCCCTTGTTGTGGAGGGCTTCTGCCCCTCGCTAAAGATTGAGCACGGGGGTCGAGGGGAGCCCCTGCTCATAGTCAAGGATCTTAGGGTGAGGGGGGACCGGGGTGAGGTCGCGGTAAAGGGTGTCAGCTTCGTACTCCACTCTGGGGAGATCCTGGGGGTGGCTGGGGTTGCAGGCAACGGGCAGAAGGAGCTCGTTGAGGCGATCACCGGGCTCAGGAGGGCGGACTCAGGTACGATTTTGGTGAGGGACTTTGACCTAACGAACAGATCGCCCAGGACCATCATAAAGAAGGGCATAGCCTACATACCCGAAGACAGGATGCGGAGGGGCGTCATCCTCACCATGAGCGTCTCAGAGAACCTGGTCCTGAAGAACTTTGAGGACCCGCCATACAGCAGGAAAATGATAATGGACAAGTTGGCTATGGAGAGGTCTGCCTCAGAGCTGATATCAAAGTTTGGGATAAAGGCGTCAGACCCGTGGATATCGGTCAGCAGCCTCTCTGGCGGAAACATCCAGAAGCTCGTGGTCGCCAGAGAGCTCTCTAACGGGGCCAGCGTACTGGTCGCCGAGCAGCCAACGGCAGGTCTGGATGTCAAGGCGTCCGAAGGAGTCCACCAGAAGATGATGGAGCTGAAGTCAAAAGGGGTTGGCATTCTGCTCGTCTCCGCAGACCTTGACGAGATCCTGAAACTCAGCGACAGGATACTGGTAATCTTCGAGGGAAGGATCGTTGGGGAGTTCTCACGCGACAACTGCGATATACAGAAGATAGCAAGGCTCATGCTCGGGGCTTCCGCGTAGAGATGACAAACTATGGGACTGGAAGTTAAACGATCCCTAGCTCTATCAAAGGGCACTATCAGGTCGCTTTACAAGGCAGGGATATCCATCGGCTTTTCCCTATTACTCACATCTGTGCTCTTCCTCCTGACGGGGGCAAACCCGTTCCTCGCATTCTACTACATATTCGCTGGGGCATTCGGCAATGTCTCGCTGGCAGCAGAGACCCTCGTCAGGACNACGCCGATACTGCTGGTCTCGCTGGGGCTAGCCATATCCTTCAGGTNCAAGGTCTGGAACATTGGAGCAGAGGGTCAGCTTTACATGGGCGCGATGCTCGGCACAATAACCGCGGTTGCGCTGGGAAACACCCCCCTGACCTTGATAATATCGCTTCTGGTTTCGATTGCAGGNGGGCTAGCTTGGGCATCTGTGCCGGCCTTCATGCGCGCAAAACTCGGCATCAATGAGGTGATAACGACATTCCTGATGAATTACGTCTCAATTTACCTGATCCAGTGGCTACTCGCCTTCCCATTCAGGAGCCCGGACACGCTGTTTCCTGAGTCTGCGCAGATACCACCATCGGCAGTGCTCCCCGTACTCCTCCCGTACACGCGCCTGCACCTCGGCGTCATCATCGCATTATTTGTGGCTCTGCCTTTGGTTCACTTCCTGATGATGCGCACGACCTTTGGGTACAAATTGAAGGCGGTCGGAGAGAACCCCGAGGCGGCAAAGTATGGAGGGATCAATGTTGGTAGGACCATGTTCTTGGCGCTCATCATAAGCGGTGCCTTGGCTGGGCTCGCCGGGTTCGTTGAGGTATCCGGGATCCAGTTCAGGATGAGGCCTTCGCTCTCGCCGGGGTACGGTTATACTGGCATAGTGGTCGCCCTGCTCGGCCAGAACAACCCTGTGGGCGTGGCTTTGGCCTCAATATTCCTCGCCGCCATATTTAACGGCTCCACAACGATGTCCAGGGCACTGGGCCAGCCCCAAGGGGTTGTGGACTTCATTCAAGGCGTGCTGGTGATTTTTGTATTGGCATCTGAGTACATACTCCGTTACCTGGAGAGGAAGGGGGTGTTGAAGGTTTGATGGAGGTGGAGTGGGCACTGATAATTGGGTTCATAGCAGCAGGCATAAGGACCTCCGCCCCACTGATGCTGGCATCTCTGGGAGAGACCATAGTTGAGCGCGGCGGCATCCTGAACCTAGGGATAGAGGGGGCAATGCTGATAGGCGCGTTCACAGGTTTCATGGGGGCCTTCCTGACTGGTAACCTTTGGGTAGGTCTGTTGATGGCGATACTTGGCGGGATCCTGACCGTGCTCACGTTCGGGATACTCGTCGTTAGAATAAACCTTGACCAGGTCGTATCGGGCCTTGCGATAAACCTCTTGGCGGCGGGGCTATGCCTCTACTTCTTCAGACTGGCTTTCTCGCAGGGGGCCTTCCCCTACCTCAGCGAATTGATAGGACCATACCCGATACCGTTACTGAGCCAGATACCAGTAATAGGGGAGGTCCTCTTCAACCAGACCATATTCGTTTACGTGGGGATCGTCTCCGTGCCAATCACTTACTACCTAATATTCAAGACCTCTTACGGGTTGAAGCTTAGGTCTGTGGGCGAGGACCCGCTGGTCGCATCATACCTGGGGATCGAAGTGTCAAGGATCAGGTACACCGCCCTTATCCTGGAGGGGATATTCGTTGGCATGGCGGGGGGGCTACTCTGCCTCTCCATGTTCAATGTCTTCGACACGAGGATCGTGGCAGCGAGGGGGTTTGTGGCGGTCTCTATTGTGATCCTGGGAAGGTGGAACCCTGTGGGCGCGTTCGCCGGATCCCTTCTCTTCGGATTCACTGAGGCGCTATCCCTCTGGATCGGCACATTCTTAATCGGTCCCGCGTCAGCCTCCATAAGCCAGCTGCTGAGCCTTCTCCCGTATTTGGTGACTCTGATCGCGCTGCTGATAGGCGGGAGGCGGGTTAGAGGACCTGCCGCACTCGGAAGTCCATTCTCGAAAGAGTGAACGAGAATGAATCACTGTTTGACACTCTCCATGGCTGAAGCCGGAGATTCTTGCACACAGCCCCTTCAGCGCTCAGGGACACATCTGTTTCAGCATTCATCCCTCACTGCTCAGGGGCTATCTGCAATGGGTGTTTAAAAGCCA
>QNVH01000059.1 GCA_004347955.1 Thermoproteota archaeon
ACTAATAACAAAAATTTGTACTCAACAATTAAAATCACATCATGCACTGTCCAAAGGTACCCCAGTTGCGGACTCTCAACTATTATAGATCCTGCGATCTCAAGGGGGACGGACAGGGCAAACCCTAGAAGCAGGTCTTGGATCGCCGCCCCCCGCCCACCCTCACCCTCACGCATGATCGAACTCCCAAGAATAATATTCCTGATTTTTNCCTAAATCATATCCTCTACTCCGAAATACTTANTCCTGCCTCAACCTTAGAAGTTTTGTTTGATGCACTCGCAATCTCTCATTGTCAATACCACCTCACATGGAAGGGCGGCAATTCAAGCAACTTTAGCCTGGGTCTTCTCGACCTATCACTCGTCTTTGATGAACTCGTGCCCTGCAGAATACTGTCAATCCGCTTGGCAATCATGATTATTGTGATTATCATCCTCCCCAAATAAGGTCAGCAACTGATACAGGAGAGTGTATATTCGATGATATACGGTCCTAGAAAGGGCTCATAGCTGCACAGGCGAGTCCTTGCGCAGAGTTTCAAAGGAGAAAGTTAGCAAGAAAAACCTGAGGGCTTGGCTCACATGATAGCTCGACAAGAAAGCCTACGGCTTTAGCCGCGGGGAGCGTCAACATTATCGAATTTCAGAATATGCCCTTCATAATGCGCCCGGGACTAAAAAAGGGTAGGCATTCACCTCGATATACCGAACCAGCAGAGAGCGCCAGTTATAACCCAGCAGATTACGGTGCTCACTGGTGCGATGCTGCAGTGCGCATAGTACCCGAGCAGGCAGGGCTTGGGTGCTAGGGCGGNCACCAACGTCAACATGCCGAGGATTATGAAGGCTGCNACGGCCGCCTTCCAATACCATTTCATAGAGATCGCCCAATAAAAAGAATGGTCTGTAGCCCTCTTTAGCTTTTCCGCCAGTACGATATGGGCGAGACCCCGCTACTAAAACCAAGAAGAGGTTTTCAGGGCATCAGTGGCGCCGCTCTTTTTTAGGACCCGCACCTAGAGAGTGGCGGGCCCGCTGGGATTCGAACCCAGGACCTCAGGCTCCGCAGGCTTACGCGACTTTGCCCTCTGTTTATCTTCCCCTGCTAAAGTCTCTGCGTCCTGATCCAAGCTAGACGACGGGCCCTCCGCATAAAGGTTAATTTGCGCCTATAAATATAGTATGCTCTGGGGATAACAGTGGGGCGCGTCAAGAAAGGGCAGCCTTGCTCTGTAAAGGGATGTAACGAACCGGCGGTCAGGTCGCTCTCACCGTCGTATTCCAGCTTTCTTGTCAGGGCTGGCTTGGATGTAACCGAGTCCAGCAGGCTTTATCTCTGTGAGAGCCACTATAAGAAACTGAAGAAGCTGAGATCCGAGGAGGAAAAACTGGAGAGGTGGCGCCTCACGGGATAGTACAGGCCACCTGACCTGGGTTGGGTCCTCATAATGGTGAGCTTGGACAGGTTCATTGTCAAAGAGAAGAAAACCGAGAAAGAAGAGCCAGCCCCGCCTCAGCCGAAGAAAACCTCCCCCCCTCCAAAGAAGAGCGAAAAGGTGCAAGAGGAAGAGGTCCGGGAGACTAAGATTGAGACTGAGACTGAAGCAGAGGGCGAGCTAGAAATAGAGGCAGAGGGAGAGGGAGAGGCAGAAGGAGAGGCAGAGGTAGAGGCTGAACCCGCAGAAGAGGAGATTGTTGAGAGGACGATATTTGAGGCTGAGACTCCGCAGAACACCGGCACCCTTTACCTCCTCTCTGTAACCTACAGCGGGACGAAAAATAGAGCCCTCCTTAAGCTCTATGACCACGAGAGGGGTAAGATCGTCTTCTGGTACGACAACACCGGCCACAGACCCTACCTCCTAACAGACTTGCCGCTTCAGGATCTACTCAATGACAGGCGCGTCGCCTCCCACCCNGGCTTCGACGGAAACCTAAGCACCGAGGTTGAAAAGTACGACCTGCTCTACGATAGAAGGATGCGAATGACAAAGGTCGTGGCAAAGGACCCCCTCTCCATTGGCGGTCGAGGGAGCAGCCTCCGTGAGATCCTCGAGAACTCATGGGAGGACAACATCCGCTACCACGAGTGCTACACCTACGACCTCGGGCTTATCCCGGGCTACACTTACCGCATTGAGGAGGGTCGGCTGGTCAGGGAGGACCGCCCTTTCGACCTAGGCAATCTGGAGGAAATGTTCAAAGGGCTCCCCCCTGAGCACATGCAGTCCATTAAAGAGTGGTTCCCTCTATTCCTAACCCCAGTTCCAGAGTACAAGAGGATGGCGCTTGACATAGAGGTCGCCACTGAGGCAGTAGACAGGATACCCGATCCCAGCGTCGCAAAGAACCAGGTCATCTGCGCATCGCTTGTAGCCTCGGACGGCCTCAACAGGGTCCTGCTCCTGAAGAGGTCTGGGACTGAGGAGGGTCTGAGACCCCCTGACCTCCCCGGCAATGTTGAGCTCTCCTACTTCGACGACGAGCTCTCCCTCATCAAGGAGATCTTCAAGTACCTCCTCGATTACCCCATAGTCCTGACCTTCAATGGTGACAACTTTGACCTCCACTACCTCTGGAGGCGAGCCCAGGTCCTTGGAATGAAGAAGGAGGAGATCCCCATACTGATGGGGAGGGAGATCGCCCTCCTTCCCACCGGCATTCACATCGACCTGTATAAGTTTCTGCACAACCACGCCATTCAGGTCTACGCCTTCGGCAACTCCTACAGGGAGGTGACGCTCGACTCGGTGGCAAGCGCCCTCCTCGACATAAAGAAGATCCCCATAGAGAAGACAGTCACCGAGCTGGACTACCTTCAGCTGGCGTCCTACTGCTACAGGGACGCGTTGATAGTACTCAGGCTCTCCTCTGAGAACTCGAGCCTGATAATGAACCTAATAACCATGATTATGAGGATCTCCCGGATGTCTATGGAGGACGTGACCCGCCAGGGCATATCGAGATGGATCAGGAGCCTCTTCTTCTACGAGCACAGGGCGAGGAATTACCTCATACCCCGCCAGAGCGACATCGAAGCCATGAAGGGCGAGGCCTCCACCACAGCCATAATAAAGGGCAAAAAGTACCTCGGTGCCATTGTGATCAAGCCCGAGTCGAACGTCTACTTTGACGTGGTCGTCCTGGACTTCGCAAGCCTATACCCCAGCATAATCTCAAGGTGGAACCTTAGCTACGAGACGGTCAGGTGCGTACACGAGTCTTGCAAATCCAACCTCGTCCCGGACACACGGCACTGGGTCTGCACGAAGAGGGTNGGGCTGATGTCTTTAATCATCGGGATTCTCAAGGACGTGAGGGTGAAGTGGTTCAAGCAGAAGTCGAAGGATCCCTCCCTCTCGCCAGAGGAGCGGAACTGGTACAAGGTGGTCCAACANGCATTGAAGGTATTTTTGAATGCATGCTTCACGGGCGACACAGATATACTCACAACTGAAGGCGTTAAGAACGTCAAAGACGTGAAAGTCGGCGACAGNGTCATAAATGTCAACCCTGAGACACTCGAGCCAGAAGTGGATGAGGTCGTCGAGACTCAAGAGTTCGACTACGATGGTTACCTCATTCACTTTGAGAATGATAGATTCACAGATCTGATTGTAACCCCAGAGCACAGGTTTCTCGTCAAAGACCGGAAGGGGGCAGCTAGGTTCGTGGACGCCGAGGCAATATACAATTCAAGAGGGTTGATTGTACCGAGTCTCATAAACCCCTCTAGACAACCATCGAGGCACTTCTCATTCTTAGAATTTGGCAAAGAAGAGAAGCTGGGGCTTGCTGTTAAGCTCCCTGCAGCAAAAGCGGAAGATTTAGAGAAAGAACACGCCCAACTGAAGTCATTCCTGAAAAATCTAAATGGATGCTGCGAGATAGACCCGAACGGATTCTTCATACCTCAAATAGACCAGATATCTGAAGAGACTCTTGACACTATCATCGGGTTTGGCGGTACACCTTATCTGGCAAAATCCAGCCCCAATCCAACGCTCGAGAAGACAGAACTCCTCCCAGTCAGGGTGGATCATGAACTCTTTGCCAAACTCTGTGGGTGGGTCGTTTCAAAAGGGCACCTTAAGCTAAATGGAGGCAGAATTGATTCAAGTGATGAGGGCCACGACGGCCTATACATCCGCATTACCAGCTTTGGAGGGAAGGGTCGCGCGAACCCAGAGATCCACAGGGCTCAGGTCGAGGATGCGCTGAAGCAGATTGGCATCAACTACAGCATTGGTATGAGGGGCTTAAAAATCTCAAATGAACTGTTCTGCAGATGGGTGAGTAAAAACTGTTATACTGGCGAAAAATGCGAAAGATGCGGGGACGCCCACTGTTCTCATATGAAAAAAATTCCAGATGCAATAATGGACGCAGGCGAGTCCGCAATAAAATCATTCCTGGAGGGACTCTGCGCTGGAGATCTGGCAAGGAAACCGAGTATTTACTCGGCACAAAGCGCTAAACTTACAAACCAACTTTTGGTACTACTGGCGAGGCTCGGCCATTCATCAAAGCGCATCTATGACAGGGGTCGCGGCGTATTCAGGGTGAGCTGGAGAAACACTAACCAGTACACCGACCATTGGAGGAAGACCAAGATCCCGTATAAAGGGAAGGTTTACTGCGTCACGACTAAGAAGAACCACACAGTCTTCGCCGGTCGCAATGGCAAGCTGATCCCCTGCGGGCAGTCTTACGGCGTCTTCGGGGCTGAGATCTTCCCCCTCTACTGCCTCCCGCTCGCGGACAGCACCACAGCGATCGGTCGCCACATAATAAGAGAGACCATAAACAAGGCTAAGGAGCTTGGGGTCTCAGTCATATACGCCGACACAGACTCCCTCTTCCTTTACAAGCCAACAAAAGACCAAATCTCGCAGATACAGGAATGGGCGGAGTCCAAGTTCGGGATAGATCTCGAAGTCGACAAGCGCTACACCTTCGTCACATTCTCCGGCAGGAAGAAGAACTACCTGGGGGTTATGGACACAGGCGTGGTTGACATAAAGGGGCTAATGGGCAAGAAGCGGAACACGCCCGTCTTCATAAAGCTCGCCTTCAACGAGATGACGCAGGTCCTGAAGGACGTCAAATCACCCCAGGACTTCGACCGGGCAAAGACCAAGATCAAAGAGATAGTACAAAACTGCTACGCAAACCTCAAGAGCCGGAGATACACCCTCGACGAACTGGCCTTCAAGGTCATGCTATCGCGCCCAGTGGAGAGGTACCAGAAGACCACCCCACAGCACGTCAAGGCAGCGAAGCAACTCAAGGAAAAGGGCAAGGAGGTAAAGCCCGGTGACATAATCTCATATGTCAAGGTTCAGGGTCCCATTGGGGTCAAGCCCGTCCAGCTTGCCAGGGTCGACGAGGTCGACGTCGACAAGTACGTAGGCCACATCGAGACAACCTTTGGGCAGGTCCTCGACGCCCTCGGGATCGAGTTCGACGAGATAGTCGGAATAAAGAAGCTGGAGTTCTTCACCCGATAGCCCCTCGATGGGCGCATTTTTCCTGCAGGTGTGAGACTCAACCCGATTATGTCCACGATGCGTCCCTGTCATGCCTGGATATCGTGGTGGTGAGGCCCATGTCGTGCAATGCGAAAGTGATGAGCGNGCCGGTCCTCCTACTCTGGCGGTCTTCAGGGTGAATGTTTTAAGCTCGTTAATAAATGCAGTGCGCCCCCTATCGAACGCCATGCAGTAAGGTTGACCTTTTACCGGCACTCCTCCTACTTCGGCCAGTAGGGGCAGGGAGGTTTGGTAAAACTGAACAGATCTGATCCCTTCAATGATGTCCTCGATCTCCGCTTCTTCCATCTTCAGGAGCTCACCATGTATACTTTTGCCTTCGTTTTTTTGCCTCAGTTTTGACTTCTCCGTATTTGTTTTCCATCTCAACTTTCATTTCGCAGTAGAACTGCTCGGATATCTCCCATACAGATAGGTACGGCTTTCCGTGGCGCAGCGGCGGTCTCCCATCCACCTCCTTCAGCCTCTGGGGTAGTCCCCTGAGGCATTCCTCCCAAGTTTCCATTCTATTATCAAATGCAATTTCAGACATATACATCACTATATTATTCAAAAAGAAAATAAACATGTCACTTCGATTCATTAAATCTCTTCATGAATATTTAAAGCATGGCTGGGGAAAAAGTGCTGGCTGCCTTTTTCCAGTATAACCTTTCTGACTTTTCGGATCATCTTGAGTTCCATCTCAAACTTCCCGGCTGCGGGCACCACAGCGGTATCATGGAATCGAAAGCAATCTGGTTTGTACCAACTTAAGTTCTGCAAGTTGAGGATCTGTTGTGACCAGGGTTCCTCCCAACATTTTTGCGGCAGCCACGATATACGCATCCGCCAGGGAAATTTTGCTTCGGTGAATACACTTCAGCCCTCCCGCGACGCGGGTGAGCCGCTCATCCACAGCCAATATTGACATCTTAGAGTGTCTGATAGACGTGTGTCTCACTTCCGCAACTTCACGCCCAAGTTTTTCACAGGTCTTGTAGTAAAACTCTGCGATGTTGGTCTCGCACGTGTAGCCCTCCGCCCTTTCGGCAATAACTTCGTCGAACATTTCTTTGACCTGCTTATCCTCTGCAAAGTAGAGAAAAATCGGACCAGTATCGAAGATGAGCCTACTCTTCATCAGATGCCTCCTTCCTCCTTTCTTCCTGCAATTCCTTTATCATCTGATATACTGTTTCCTTGATGGCTTTATCTGCACCGAAGAGGTCCTCAAGTGGGATTACCGGGACAATCAAGACTCCCTCACCAGTTTCAACGAACTCGATGCGGGAGCCTTTTCCTAACTTGTACTTTTTTCTGATCTCAGCAGGGATCGTTACCGTGCCTTTCTCAGTGATGGTATAACCCAATTCTTTCCTCACCATACTTTTAATAAAAAAGTATCCTATTTAACTCTTATGTAATACTAGCAATNTCTCGCCAACTTGANCATCNGCATGAGGGACGACAAGACATCTGAATTAATTTATAGAACCGCAATACTAGGCACAGTTGCACCTCATCTTTTCGTCCATCCCGAACTCCTTCACCATCTCCGCGGTCTTCTTGCAGATCCCGATATCACCTCTGAAGCCGCAGTCCCTCAATACGTCCATGCAGAACCCGTACACCTCCCTCCTTTTCTCGTCCGGCATCTTCTTCCCCCACGGCGTGCTCACCTTCAGATAACCCACCCATGAGGTGTCGTACCCGAGCTTCCTGGCGAAGTTTATCGTCCTCTGCAGCCCGCGGAGCGTCCCCAAGGTCACCCTCCTCGCGCCGG
>QNVH01000006.1 GCA_004347955.1 Thermoproteota archaeon
TGGTATGGCTTTTTGCTCTTTTTGATTTTTAGCCTTATGGGCAGCACCGTCAATGTCCCACTCTGGAAGATTAGGACCGATGTTCCGGTCATAATTATGAGNTACGCATACTTCATGGGAATACCATATCCCATCCCATCNATCGAGTCCAAGGAATCCTACACCACTGTATCTATAAACGTGGGGGGCGCCATAATGCCCCTCATTCTCTCCTCTTATCTGTTAATGATCAACTCTGCCGCTATCCCTGCATCATTTTTTGCAATTCTCTCGATTTCGGTGCTGACTTACTTCCTCTCGAGACCAGTCCAAGGTCTCGGAATAGTTGTTCCTGGCTTCATACCCCCAATACTCACAGCGATCGTTGCTTTGTTAGTGGGGGGAGAGTATGCGCCTGTCGTAGCCTATGTGGGTGGGACCGTAGGTACTCTGTTGGGGGCGGACCTCTTCCACAAGGGCGACTTCAAAAAATTGGGAGCTTCTAACGTCAGCATCGGTGGCGCAGGAACATTTGACGGGATCTTTTTGACGGGCTTGATCGCTCTCCTGCTTGCATCGTGAGGTGGTCGAATGCGTCTGGCGGTCCTCTACTCCGGTGGAAAGGACAGCAATCTTGCTCTTTACAGGCTTGTAAGGGAGGGCCACGAGATCGCCTCTCTTTTGACTGTCATTCCTGCAAAACCTGACTCTTGGATGTTTCACCGCCCTAATGTCGAGTTTGCGGGTCTCCAGGCTGAGTGTATGCGTTTTCCTTGGCGGTGTCTTAGAGTGTCTGGAGAAAAGGAGAAGGAGGTCACTGAACTTATCCCTGTCCTGTCCCACCTTAAGGACCAATTGAAGATCGAGGGCATAGCCACAGGTGCCATAGCGAGTAATTACCAGAAGAGCAGGGTGGAGAAATTGTGCGCCGCCTTGGGTCTGAAGCCACTCTCACCACTCTGGGGTATGCCTGAGTTAGGATTACTTGCCGAGATCCTGAGTCTTAAGTTCGAGGTCTACTTCACCTCAGTCTCTGCTGAGGGACTGGACAAGGAATGGCTCGGAAAAATGTTGGACTGGAGCAGGGTTGAGAGGCTACTCAAGCTGCAAGAGAAGTACGGGCTGAACCCTTCGGGGGAGGGAGGAGAATATGAGACCTTTGTGTGTGACTCTCCTCTCTTCAAAAAGAAATTGAAGGTTCTTGAAGCCGAGACTGTATGGCACCACAACTCTGGGACTTGGAATATCAAACGTTTACAAGTTGTAGAAAAANCCTATCCCTGATCCTGTCGGGCAAATCGTGGCGGTGCTCAAAAATTGTATCTGACACTCATTCAATAGAAATCCTATGGTTCTTCCCAGTACAACTCTCTAACATGAAAATCAAAACTCAGAAAGGTGCAAAAATCCGCCAACGAAAAATCGTCCCTTCCTTATTTTTTCCGTGGGATATCTTTTTATCTTTTCTCAATTATAGTCTACAAAAACTGAGGGACGTTGAGGATGACTAAATTTATCTTCGTGACAGGCGGCGTACTTAGCAGCGTCGGAAAGGGGATCCTTACATCATCGATAGGCAAGATGTTGCAAGTAAGGGGTTATTCAGTCTCGGCAGTCAAGATTGATCCGTATGTAAATGTCGACGCTGGTACAATGAACCCCTACATGCATGGGGAAGTCTATGTAACTGACGACGGCGGGGAGACGGACCTTGATCTGGGTCATTACGAAAGGTTCTTGGATATCAACATTCCAAAATTCAACAACATAACCACCGGCCAGGTCTATGCCTCAGTTATAGAGAAGGAGAGGAAGGGTGAGTATCTGGGGAGATGTGTACAGATAATACCTCATGTGACCGACGAGATCAAAAACCGGATAAGGACTGCCGCAAAGATGGCAAAATGCGACATCCTTCTCGTGGAGATCGGCGGCACGGTGGGGGACATCGAGAGCCTTCCTTTCTTTGAGGCTGTCAGACAGATGCGTCTTGAGGAGGGTTATGACGACACACTATTTATACACTTGGCCCTAGTTCCAATTTTAGATGTCACAAAAGAGCAGAAGAGTAAGCCCTTCCAGCACAGCGTACAGGAGCTTAGAAGGATCGGAATACAGCCCGACATTCTGGTAGCCAGATGCCGCGTCTCGCTGGACGAACCTGTAAAGAGAAAGATCTCACTTTTTGGGAGCGTTCCCTACGAGGCCGTCTTCACATCATATGATGTCGATAACATATACATGCTGCCCATGGAGCTCGACAAACAGGGCATGGGTGAGTACATAGTGAAGCGGCTATCCTTGGACAGCAACGCCCCTGACTGGAAAGAATGGAGCTCCATAGTTTCATCTTTCAAGGTCTCTCAGAAATCCGTCAAAATAGCGATGTGTGGAAAATACACGAAATTGGCGGACTCTTATGTAAGCATCATTGAGGCTCTAAAGCATGCGGGTGCAAAGGTGGGTGTTACACCCCATTTAGAGTGGATCGAGACCACAGTCTTTGAGGAAGATCCTTCAACCGTATCCACTCTGAGTAAATACGACGGGATAATGGTCCTTCCTGGCTTTGGTGCAAGGGGCACGGAGGGGAAAATTATGGCCATAAAGTTCGCGCGTGAGAGGAAGATCCCCTTCTTGGGAATATGTTTCGGCTTTCAGCTCGCCGTCGTCGAGTTCGCAAGGAATGTCCTTGGTTATAGGGACGCAGACACCACAGAAGCGAATCCGAGCACTCCGCACCCCGTAATCGACCTCCTGCCAGAACAGAGGAGCGTGGGTGCTTTGGGGGGCACAATGCGCCTTGGTGCCTACAGGATATTCCTCGAAGAGGGCACACTAGCCCACAGGTTATACGGATCAAATGAGATCTCAGAGCGGCACCGCCACAGATATGAAGTCAATCCCGACTACTGGGAAGCCTTGAGAAAGGGTGGACTTGTTCTGAGCGGGTTCTCTTACGACAAGAGACGGGTGGAGTTCATCGAGCTTCCTGATCACCCATTCTTCCTTGGGACGCAGTCTCACCCAGAGTTCAAGTCGAGACCTGGCAATCCCTCCCCGCCATATCTTGGTTTCATTAAAGCCTCGGCTGGCATATAGAAAAGTTAAAACTACAACATGTAGAATTAAAAGTTGAATATTCTTCATTTTGCAAGAAATTNATAAAAAATTAAGAATAAAAAATTCAACAAAAAATAGGTTGTAAGGCTAATCCAAAATCAGCCTTACTTCCTTAACATTGGTTGTGCAAACTTTTTTAACTCCTCTCACGCCGGGTCTGTAGATGGTCTTAACGAGACCCGCCCCTTCGAGTATCCTCATCTGCGCACTCGCATTCGCCTTGCTCTGCTTTATGAGCTCGGCGATCTGCTGCATGTCGACCTCTTTCCCTTTAATGTAGTTCAGTATCTGAATCCTTGTAGGGGACGAGAGAGCCATTGCAACGTTGGCAACGTTGTCCCCTTTTACTACTATAACGCCTTCATTAATAGAACCTGAGGTTTCTGTTTCAGTCATTTATCCCACCTTTTATTGCATACTTGTAACTGATTTGTAAAACATATACTTTTAAACTTTTTGTTGCAAAAATACAATTATGGACCTACCTATTAAAAACAATAAATAGCTAATTTTATAACCCAATGTAAATTATATCTATCGAACAACCTCCAGTATATAAATCTTTGTTATGCTGATGACCATGATCCCTTATAAAGTGGTGCTTGGTCTTGATAGACTGCCTTCCTATTCTGGGTTCTCTCTTGTACTAGCTGAACAATCTCGAATAATATTAAAAAGGAGGTCGCATCAAAGGAGGACGTCTTGGAACTCGTCCGCCTACACAAGGTGGATGCCGTCGCAATTGACAACATCTATGAGCTCGGCTCAGAACAGGATATTAAGAGCTTCATGAGCTACCTCTATAACGCAGACCTGATTCAAATAACGGGCTCACCGATACATGGCTTTAAACCCNTATCCGTAATCGGAAGGGAGTTGGGGATCACGAGGGGCGAAAAGCTCTTCCCGCTNAAGTCCGCTGAGGTCTGCGCTAGGGCTGTGTTCTCCGGGCAGGGCTTCGTCGTAAAGCTCTTCGACCCCGAGACCAGAGTCACGATCTCTAGAAGGAGGAGCTTCGGTCCGGGGGGCATGAGCGCTGGCAGATTTAGGAGGAGCGTTCAAGGCGCGATTTTGAGCTTGGCGAAGGGGATAGAGTCTGCGCTCCGTACGAGGGGGATTGACTACGACTTATCTCTTAAAAAAGGCTCACACGGGATCGAGAGCGCGTCCTTCATAATTTACGCCCCGAGGAACCAGCTATCTGGAATAATCCGNCCATTACGAACCTCCAGCGTGAATGTGAAAATCACNCCCCTCTTTTCAAGGTCCTTCGACTATGCCCCAATCGGCGTAAAAGCCGAACAGTTGCACAAGCGTCACCTTATTGTGGGGGTGGACCCAGGTATGGTCTCTGGTCTGGCTGTCCTTGATCTCAATGGGAACGTGGTCCACCTCTCTAGCGGGAGGGGGATCAGCAGGGGTCAAATAACGCGAATTGTTGCCTCTCTAGGCAGGGCGCTCATCTTCGCGTCGGACGTTCGACCACCCCCCTCCATGGTTCTGAAACTATCAGCGTCCCACAATGCCATCACGTATTTCCCTGAACAGTCACTTAGAACCTCTGAGAAACTGGAGATAGTTGAAAAGCTGGAACTCGAGCAGAAGATCGAGGTCGCCGACTCCCATCAGCGGGATGCGCTATCTGCAGCATTTAAAGCCTACTCCTTCTACAAGAATAAGCTTGAGCAGTGTGCCTCACATGTTAAGGAGTTGGGAGTCCAAGTGAATTTGGACGACATTAAAGCTCAGGTCATAAAGGGTATGAGCATCAAAGATGCCATAGCCTCCTCAACAACTCCGCCTCCAGAGAGGCCCTTGCGCAAAAAACGTAAGACTTCGGAGAGGGAGTTGATCAACGTTCTCGAGAGTAAGCTACTCAACATCCAATCCGAAAGGGACTCGCTCTCTCTCAAGGTAAAGGCCCTTGAGGAGAAGATCGAGGAGCTTGAGCTCGAGTTGCGACTTGCAAAGAGGAAGGAACGCGTGCCAGCCATGCCCGAAACTTACGAGATGGAGCGGCGAATAGGCGCTCTCCTCGGAGAGGTTGCAAAATTGAGGGCTGACCTTGAATCTGAGAAGACGAAGAATCTAAAAATGCTATCAGAAATGGCCTCGCTTGCCTCTGGGGTCTCTTTGATCTTTTACAAATACCCCTCACTTAAGGAAACTCTCAGGTCTTCCAGTGAGGGTGGCGTATTGGTGAAAAAAGCTGAGCCCCTGAATGACGACCTCAAAAAAGAACTTAAGCGCTCGCCACCGAAATTTATAATCGTCCAAGAGGGACAACCCGAAGTTCTGATGTTTGAGCTCGAGATACCAGTAATACCGCTCAGGGAACTCACATTTACGGATTATTCAGGTTTCGTCATAGTCGAAAAAAGCTCTTTCGAGCGCGCCATGGAGGTCTCTAGGCAGAAACTCGCCAATTTATCAACAGAAAAAAAGAAGAAGATAAAAGCAATGTTCGAAGAATACCAACTCGAGAGGATGAGGGAACTCAATAGAGCGTGAATTTCCTCTGAAGTATGCCCTCCGTTATCTTGTCTATCTGGTCAAACTCTTCATTCACTATGGACTCGATCTCGCTTTGGAGCCCGCTCGTCAGCACACTCCCGCCCTCGAGCAGTAACTGGACATTGGTCATATGCGGGTCGTCTATTGGTCTTCCTATCTGGCTGACGATCTTCACGTAAGCCTCTTTAACCCCTTTTAATTCGGCTACCTTGTTGGCTATTATTACTGCCATCACGTTGTAGATCTTGCCTATGTGACTCACAGGGTTCTTTCCAGCCGTCGCCTCAAGCGACATGGGCCTTGAAGGGGTTATGAGCCCGTTGACCCTGTTGCCCCTTCCGGTCTCACCATCATCACCCATCTCTGCGGAGGTCCCAGTTACGGTTATGTAGACTACCCCCAGGTCCGGTCTGTCTGCGTTGTTCAGGTATATCTCGACTGGCAAATCGCTCTTCTTGGCGACGAAGTCCTCCAGCTCCTTCTTGAGCTGCTCCTTGACAGATATGTAGTGATCTAAGTCCGGAATCAGTTTTGAAACCATTGCTACGGCAAGCGTGAGTTTGATCTCCCTCCCGCTCCTTAACCCCATCACTTTGACGTCCTCGCCGACCTCCGGCAGCCTCTTTCTCATGTACGGCGAGTTCACGAACCTCTCCGTCTCATAGACCACCCTTTCTAGGGAATCCAATGGCGCATATGCCACACCAAAGGATGTGTCATTTGAGCACTTGTTCTCCCTTCTCGCCTCATAGTTGCAGACCAGATCTGCAGAGCCCTTTCCTACCCTATGATCGACGATTACGTGAGTCTCGGGATTCAGAAAACGCAGGTTCTCCCGAATCCAGTTCTTCGCCGACTCAACCGCAACTCTTCCTACCGGGATATACTCCTTTACCCCGTTGTTCGATACCTCTGTTGTGGCTCTCCCTGACATCAGTATGTATATGGGTGTTAAGACTTCCCCTCCGCCGAACCTTACGTTTGCCTGACCACCAACTAACAGCACCTTGTCGACATTGTGGTGCAGGATCTGACCGAACCTCTCCTTGTAGACCTTGCAGAGCTGGAGGCTGAACTCTTCGGACAGGCTGTCCGCTATATAATCCGGATGGCCTAGCCCCTTCCGCTCCACAAACTCTACGCTATGCAACTCGACCGACTGCTGGTTGAGCCTCTCGATTACGACGTTTCTATTGGCCAATCATGCCACCGCCTTGCCATGTGGTAAATATTCACAATTACTATTTATTGTTATCCTTGTTACAATATTATTACTATTAGTATATTTTGGGACTGTCAACAAAGCCCCTATGTGCTGGTCCTAATGTAGAGGATGTTGTTTCCCCTGACCAAGATCTTTCCGTACTTTGCAACAGGATTGCCGTCGTCTACTGCTTCGACAGCGTCCACAAGTATGAGGTTCATTGTCTGGTCGTACTTAACCAAATTCCCGATATATTCATGCCCGTCCTTTAGCTTTACCAAAATCTGGTTGTGCAGGGCTTTGTTCAGAAGCCTCAACGGCTCGCTAGGCATCTATTTACACCATTGTTATCATCGGGATCACTTATTATAAAAACCTGTCGCAGGACTTTATAAAGGGCTGCACACTCGCAAAATAACTACTTAACCTCTTCAAAGACTCCCTTTCTTACCTACACAAAAGAAATCCTTCATTCCATCTAGATCGTATATTTCTGTTCCCTTCGGCAGACCGTTAGGAAGATTGGCTTTTTTTATTATGCTTATCCCGAAAGATCCTTGGTCCTTGAGGACTCTCAGTATCTCAGAGATCGCCTTTTCCTGGCCTCCTGTCAACTGCAAAGCGGTTACACTCACGACAATGTCCACGCTCCCGCCCCTAATGGGAAGAAACTCAGCATCCGCTAGGATGAGCTCTACGTTGCCCTTTATTCCTCCACAGGGTTTTGTTGCGACTCTGAACTTTCACCTCCCATAGCCTTTCCCAAAACTTCTGCCTTTATTTCTGCGCCCCCTTCCACTTCTGTTTCAGCTCCTACCTCCGTTACCCCCGCACACGGTCTCACAACGCCCTTTGCCCTCTTCTTAGCCTCCCTCAGCATGTTTAATGAAATGTCCACTCCAACGATGAGTCCACAATTAACTTTCTCGAATAGTAAACCGGTGCCGCATCCCACATCCAGCAGGACGTCTTTCTCTTTAGGTTTGAGCTTACCTAGTAGAAAACTGATCTTCGGCACCTGCTCCTCTTTGTACCTCTCGTCGTAAAGGTGCGCTGTTGCGTTATAGTCCCTCAGCAGGTCTAATTTTCCCATATCGCCCTCAAAAACTTAAAATATCGATTTAATTAACTTATTTGCTGCAAACCAATACCACCGGGGGGAGCTTTTTGTCAGAGGCGCAAAAAACTGAAGCACAAAGTGCAGAAAAACCGCCAATGCCAAAAGACGTCATTTTAGTTGGAAAGAAGCCTGTTATGAGCTATGCCATGGCAGCGCTGATGCAACTCAGCAACAGCGGAACCATAACCATAAAGGCAAGGGGGAGGGCCATCTCGCGTGCGGTTGATGTGGCAGAGGTTGTCTCAAAGAGGTTCCTCAGTGGCAATGCGGTCGTAAAATCCGTCAGCATAGGCACTGAGACCGTCGGAGATCCGCCGAAGAACGTCTCAATAATAGAGATCAAGATCTCTGGGAAGCCAGGCAAGAAGCAGGAATGACCGGCAAGGGTCGTTGAAGGGTAAGCACCTTTCCACTCACAGTACCTTTCCTTTTTTTGGCTCTAGGAAACCCATGACTTCTTTTCCGAGACGGTATGAACGGGCTTCACATTCTTTCGCAAGGAAGCTCATGGGATTTATCCATGGGTGGCTGACGAACTATCCGCCTGCCACGGGTGGAAATATTGAGATACAGTCCCCATCGCTCAACTCTGTCTCAAGCCCTCTCAGTTCCCTTACATCTCTACCGTTCACCAAAATCTTAACCATCTCCTTGACTTTATCCCCTTCCATCACCGCGTCCCTGAAGACCTCCCCGAACCTCTCTATGAGGGCTAGGACGGCGTCACCCACCGTATCCGCGCAGTTCAATTCCACAGAGTTAGTACCCAGAAGATCTCTGAGTGTTGCGAAGAACTCCACCCTTATTGCCATAAGATCTCCCCCTCGCCCTCCATCCCGCCATATCATATCCCACATGCCTGCCCTTATTCCTTTTTTTGTTCCATCTTAAAATCGGGAACAAGTAACCCCGAAATCTCACCGGGCGTACCTATCAGAGACTGAATTGCAAAACACATTTCGACAAGTATAAGTATTATCCACATTTTATGAGTAGTCCAGAGGGAATTTCATGGGCGGCTACATGGGTAAAATACTCAGGGTAGACCTCTCATCACGAGAGATATCCGTTGAAGATCTCGATATGGATGTAGCAGCCTCTTTTGTAGGCGGGAGAGGCTACGGGGCGAAGATCCTATTCGAAGAACTTCCCGTCGGGATAGATCCGTTGAGCCCAGCCAACAAACTCATTTTCATGACTGGTCCACTGACCGGCACGGCGGCACCTACATCGGGGAGATACTCTGTCTCGACAAAGTCGCCTGCCACCGGGACCGTGTTCGACGCTAACAGCGGAGGTCACTTTGGCGTTGAGCTCAAGAGGTCGGGCTTTGACGGTATAATATTTGAGGGCGCCAGTGAGACTCCAGTTTACCTATCAATTATAAATGGGAAAGCAGAACTCCGGGACGCCTCAGGCTTATGGGGACTTGACGTATTCGAGACTGAGGCTCGCCTCAAGCACATTGTCAACGACCAGTTCGCGAGAGTCGCCTGCATAGGACCTGCAGGGGAGAACCTAGTGAAGATCGCGGCGATAATGAACGAGAAGCACAGGACCGCTGCAAGGGGCGGCGTCGGGGCGGTCATGGGATCCAAGAAGCTGAAGGCCATCGTGGTAAAGGGCTCCGCCGAGATCCCATTAGCGAATCGTTATGCCTTCATGAAGGAGGTCAGACATGCAACGGAGGTGCTGAGGGGTCATCCTGTCACGGGCGACGGCTTGGGCAGGTATGGAACCGCNGTGCTGGTGCACATCATAAACAAGGCAGGCATATTCCCCGTGAGGAACTACAGCACTGGTGTGTTCGAAGATGCCGAGAAAGTCAGCGGCGAATANATGGCGAAGACCATCCTTAAGGGAAAGAAAGGGTGCTTCGCCTGCCCCATAATGTGTGGGAGGGTCACACGTGTCAAACTCCCTTCTGGCGAGATCGTGGAATCTGAAGGTCCTGAGTACGAGACCATCTGGTCCCTTGGACCGAACTGCGGGATAAATGATATTGAGGCTATAGCTTATGCGAACGACCTGTGTAACCGGTATGGCATAGACACTATTTCCATGGGGCAGGCTATAGGGTTCCTGATGGCATGCTTCGAGAACGGCAAAGTAAAGCTTGAGGAGATAGGTTTTGCTCCAAAGTTTGGCAATGCCGAGGCTCTCCAGAAGCTGATATCCATGACTGCCTTCAGACAGGGCATAGGCGCCCTGCTGGCAGAGGGGACAAAGAGGGCTGCTGCAAAGCTGGGCGGAGAGGAGTACGCCATGCACGTTAAGGGACTTGAACTTCCGGCCTACGACCCGAGGGGCGCGAAGGGTATGGCTCTGGCATATGCCACATCAAACAGAGGAGGCTGCCACCTTAGGGCGTTCATGATAGCACCGGAGATCCTAAGCCTCCCAAGGTATCTGAACCCNAACGCCTACGACAACAAAGCCGCCCTCACAAAGGTAATGCAGGACGTATTTGCTGTACTAGACTCGTTAGTGTTATGCAAGTACACCACTCTGGCACTATTCTCGACGCTCCTATTCGAACCCGACTTCTACGCACGCCTCCTGACCACCGCGACGGGCTTTTATGTGGACCGCGAGGAGTTTTACAAGATTGGGGAACGTATCTACAACTTGGAGAGGCTCTTCAACGTCAGGGAGGGCTTCTCAAGGAAGGATGATTACCTGCCGAGGCGCCTTCTTGAGGTGCCTATGCCGGAGGGTCCTGCGAAGGGTGAGACCATCGATATGGATAGGTTATTAAATGAGTACTATGCTGTAAGAGGTTGGGACTATAATGGAATACCCACGGATAAGAAGGTGTCGCAGTTGGGTCTCAAGCCACTTTATGAAGGTCCTAAACTNCAGGTTGCGATCGATGAACGGTATCTTAAGGACGCGCTGCCCATAGCCGAAGCTTCCTATCGTGGGGGCGCCGATATAATCGAGGCAGGGACCCCCTTGATCAAGTCGGAGGGACTCAGAGCAGTTAAGGAGTTCCGTAAAATATGCCCCAATGCCACAATAATAGCAGATCTGAAGACTTTTGACACGGGTTGGCTGGAGACCGAGCTAGCCGTCGAGAATGGTGCTGATATGGTAACTGTTATGGGTGCCACCGATGACTACACCATAAAAGACGCCGTCGGAGCTGCCCGCAAATACGGAGTCAAGGTGATGGTGGACCTGATGAACCTGAAGGATCCTATCAGCAGAGCTGTGGAGGTCGAGAAGCTCGGCGTGGACGTTGTCTGTTTGCACGTTGGGATAAGCGCTCAGACAAGGGAGCGCGAGGTCGACCAGAAGATCGTCCTTGTGGAGAATCTGGTGAAGTCTGTGAAAATTCCGGTGGCGGTGGCAGGAGGAATAAAGCTCGAGGTGGTTCCATTGATGGTCAGTGCTGGCGCGAAGATCCTTATAGTGGGCGGTGCAATCACGAAGTCTGCGAATCCTGAGGAGGCAACGAGGAGGTTCGTTAACCTGATAAGGACGACTTGGAACCAGCGCAATCTCGCAGCGAATAAACAATGAACTTTCTCCATCACTTCAACTTCAAAGAATCAAGTTGACCGAAACTCTTGACCTCAGGCGTGGAGCAACTGAGTGGGCCCCTATCTCTTCCGGAAGACTTCTCCACTCGAGTCCATTGTGACGACACACGGTCCAAACTCTTCAACTTCCATCAACCAGACTGCCTCTGGGTCGCCGAGATCCCTCCAGTGGACCTCCTTTACCCTATTTATCGCTCTAGCTGCTAGAGCCCCAGCGCCTCCAGGAAATTCCATGTAGACTGCCCCGAACTTCTTTAGAGCCTCCGCCGTCTTTTCGCCCATCCCCCCCTTCCCGATTATGCCCCTCAACCCAGTCAGCCGTATTAGCTCCGCCTCCATCCCTTCCATTCTCATGCTGGTTGTTGGTCCTGCTGAGATCACCTCCTCACCCTTCAAAAGCGGTCCGCAGTGGTAGATAACCTCCCCCCTGAGGTCGAACGGCAGCTTTCCTCCCCTCCTCAGAACCTCAAGAGCCCTAACATGCGCCATGTCCCGCATCGTGTAGAGGGTCCCAGAGAGATAGACAACGTCCCCCACTCGCAGGGATCTAATTTCTTCTTCCCTCAGCGGAGTCCTAAGTCTGCGAACATTTACGTTAAATTTGAGGCTCAATTCTCGCCCATCCATGAGCTCACCTCAATATCCTGAAGTTTTTGCCCTGCCATTCCAATGATATCCTCCTGAGAGCCCAGCACTGGATATTCACAGAGACTGGCAGGCTGGCCGTGTGGCAGTGCCCCCACTCGAGAAGGACGCCAATGGTGGTGGTCTCCCCTCCGAGCCCCATAGGCCCTATTCCCAACGCGTTCACTTTCCCAACCAGCTCCTCTTCCAATTCTGCCAAATTCCGGTTAGGGTTCTTTTCGCTCAAAGGCCTTAGGAGCGCCTTTTTGGCAAGATGCGCAGATCTCTCTAGATTTCCACCAACTCCTACCCCGACAACTACCGGTGGACAAGGCTTCGCCCCCGCTTTTTGCACTGCTTGCACAACTGCGTTCTTAATGCCCTCCACCCCTAGCATCGGGTCCAACATAAACGAAGCACTCACATTCTCCGAGCCGGCGCCCTTCGCTATTATGTCCATCTCTATATCGCCTTCATTCAAGGGCCTTCCCTCGAAGTGGACTATTGGGTGGCACCTGCCAAGGTTTGTCCCCTCATTCTCCCTCGTGAAGGGGTTTACTGTATTCGCCCTCAGAGGGACCTCGCGGGTTGCCCTCCTCAATGCCTCCGCTATCTTATCCCTTATCTCCTCGTGACCATTGGAACACCTTACGAAGAATTCAAGTATGCCTGTGTCTTGGCACATGGGAACGCCCTTCTCTTTCGCATAACGGACGTTCTCCAGTATGGCTTCGATCACCATTCTACTGATCCCGCTCTCTCTGCCCAAGGCTCCCCTCAACCTTCCTTCCACATCAGGTGGGAGCTCGGTCTCCAAGAACCTTATGGCCTCCACAAGATCTTCGACACGCATCTTCAATCGAAGTTTTCATAAGTACAAGGTGTCAAATAAAGAATCCTGTGGGATGCTGCAAATGTCTACATACGATGTGCTCAGGAAGTTCGCACCCGACGCCTCGCAGATAGTCCGATACGTTTACTTTAAGAGCTTGGCTAGGGCCGAGCAGGAGCTGAGCCCAATAAGGAATAAACTTCTCCCACTGGGCGAGATCGGCAGGGGGTTCTTCGACGCCATGAAGGGCGTTTACGTCTCTGCAAAGGAGAGAGACAAAACATCCTTCTTTATGAAGCTCTACCGCCACGGCGATCCCAAAGAGATCCTGCAGATGGCAGAAAAGTTCAAGAACGAGGCATTCAGGTCCACCGCCGACGATTATGAACGCGGCTTTCTGATATGCTGGGAGATCATGCTGAGGACTCTCTCCTCTCTAAAGGAAGAGTACCCGGACTACCCGCTAAAGGACGAGCAGCCACAGGCTGCAGAGGTTAAAACTGAGGAGGAGTCTTTCGAGGTCGCCCCACGGAAGAAGTCCAAGGAAAAAGAGAAGAACAGGAGCAAGAACAAGGATAAGGACAAAGATAAGGATAAGGATTAGGATTAGGTATAAGGATTAAGGAACAGGGGCAGACCGAGAGAAAATATCAGGACATCCATAATATGTCGAAAAATACCACCCAGATCACAAACCAGATCAGGAAGTAGGAGAATATTCCTGTCATGTAAAATTTCTTCGGGTCCTTCACAGACTCGGATATGCTCTTTATCCCGTACCGGAAGAGCAAATATGTCAATATGAAAACCCCTATGCCTATGGCGAGCCCGAGTACGCCAACGACATTCAATGCCCCGCAAATTAGCCCTGCCAAAAATGCAAATACCACTCTTATATAGTACATCTTTCTGTAAATTGGTTGCGGTGCGACCGTTGGTCTCTCTGAAACTTTCCCTGACATCAATTGACCTCCTCGCTATTTTAAGAGAACTGAAGTCCATTCTTATAAGCACTCGCATCGAGAACGTCTATAATCTGGATGATTGGGGCTTTCTCTTCCGCCTTCACGGCCCCGGCGGCAATCTGGACTTGCTCTTGGAGCTGGGGAGGCGTCTGAACATCACAACATTCAAGTACCCGCTCCCCCCCAGCCCCTCTCCTCACGCAATGAACATCAGGCGTCTTCTCTCAAGCGCCATCATAAAGTCGATTGAACAAGTAGATTTGGACAGGATCGCCTGTCTAACTGTTGAAAAGTCGGGAAGGGTATTGAACGTATATTTGGAGCTCTTGGGTGAGGGCAACGTAATCATCACAGACGAATCTGGCAAGATCCTCTACGCTCTCCGTCAGAAGACGATGCGAGACAGGAGCGTCAGAACAGGAGTGATGTACCGCCCTCCCCCAGCGAGGGGCGAGAGCATCTACAGCAGTCCCAAGATAGACGAGATTCGCTCCGAAAAGGTCAATATTGTACGCTCCCTGACCAAGTACTACAACCTCCCTCCCGAATTCGTCGAGGAGTGTTTGGTCAGGTCCTCCGTAGACCCGAACCTTCCCTCATCAGAGATCTCCGAGCCACTCCTGAATACATTTTTGAGCACCGCCAGATCCACCATAGAGGAGATCAAGACCTCCCCGCTAAAGCCTCACATCGTCGTAAAAGACCAAAAAAGGATCTCAGTCCAACCTGTGGAGTTCGTTTCCCTGCCTTTTGAGAGGGTCCCCTTCGACTCCTTCAATGCTGCCGTTGATGAGTACTTCGCACCACTTGTGAGCGCCAAGGAGGGCGAGAGGCGGAGGCACCCGCAGGAGCAGGAGATCGCGGCACTAGAAGGTGTGTTGATCAGACAAAAGGCATCAATGAAAGAACTGGAGGAGAGGAAGCAGAGGGACCGCGAGATAGGGGAGACGATTATCTCAAATCTCGACAAGGTGCAGAAGTTAATAGACCACGTAGTTGATATGC
Source organism: Thermoproteota archaeon (assembly GCA_004347955.1). Classification (GTDB taxonomy): domain Archaea; phylum Thermoproteota; class Methanomethylicia; order Methanomethylicales; family Methanomethylicaceae; genus WYZ-LMO10. Next base: position 14,912 of record QNVH01000006.1, read on the forward strand.
GTAGGAAGGGCGTTGACTGGGAAGAGATAAAGCGTACCGCCCCCATGAATATTCTGAAGATAGATAAATCAAAGGGGCTTCTGACAGCGGTTCTCAATGGCAGTGAAGTAGTCCTGGACTTCAAATGCTCAGCAACCGAAAATGCAAATAGATACTTCTCCAGTTCAAAGGAGGNCTCTAAAAAGCTCAAAGGGCTGGTCAGCGCCATAGAGGAGACTGAAAAGAAGATCCAAGACCTGAAAGAGGGTCTCCTGAGGGTCTCCCAGCCCGTAGTTCTNAAGTCCATGAAGAAGGAGTGGTACGAGCGGTTCAGGTGGACTTTCTCATCGCAAGGCTTTCTCATAATCGGCGGAAAGGACGCGACTCAGAACGAGGTCTTGGTCAAGAAGCACATGGAGCCTAATGACATATTCGCCCACTCGGACGTTCCAGGAGGGTCCGTTGTGATCGTTAAATCCAGGGGTGAGGAGGTCCCCAACGAGACCAAGGAGGAGGCTGTCGCCTTCGCTGTCGTGTACTCTAGGGCATGGAGGGCGGGCCTGGGCGCCGCGGACGGCTACTGGGTCAGGGCAGAGCAGGTCACGAAGACTCCTCCGGCAGGGGAGTACTTGGGCAAGGGGGCATTCATGATATACGGCGAGAGGAATTATGTGCGCAATGTACCATTAACAATCTTTTTGGGCGTCCAAATTGCCGATGGTGCCTTTAGGATCATAGTTGGGGGCGAGCATTTCGTCAGGAATGCCTCCAAATCCTACGTCAGGCTCGTCCCTGGAGACCTCTCGGGATCCGCGCTGGTTAAGAGGATAAAACAGCTCCTAGTTCAGAGGGCGGACTCTTNNCTGTCGCAGCTGATAAACGCCATACCTGAGAGCGAGATACTCGCCCAACTTCCTCCAGGAGGCTCGATGCCGACCTGAATTTTTCAAGAGCAACTCACATATATATCCTCAGAAGATAATAATATGGGGCTTTGGATGGTCCGAATCAGGGCTAGAGTGCTTGTTGGAGATATCATGACAAAAAGCCTCATAACCCTGCCAGAGACTTCAACTGCGAGGGAAGTTGCTATCGCTATGAGCGGGAAGGACGTTGGCTCGGTGATCATAACCCGCGATAGCCACCCGGTTGGTATAATCACAGAACGTGATCTGGTGGAGAGGGTGATTGCAAGGGGTCTCAACCCGGACATAACTATCGCGAGGAATATCATGTCCTCCCCACTCTCCGTGATAGACCCCAAGGCAGAGATTATGGAAGCTGCTAGGAAGATGGCCAAACTGAGGATCCGGAGGCTTGTGGTTGTGGACAGGGGCGAGATGGTTGGGATAATAACTTCGAGGGACATACTCTCCACCGCACCCGAATTGGTGGAGGTCTTGGCGGAGGCAAAGCGCAACAGCCTACTCCCCTCAAAGGGGGGCGAGGTAATGGCGGGATACTGTGATAACTGCGAGGAGTGGTCGGACTCACTAAAAGAGGTCAATGGTCAGTTTCTCTGCGAAGAATGTCGCTTGGAACTCGGCGAATAGCCTTAAATGTCTCTGATGTCTGGTATGTAAAGCTCCAAAATTTGTGGATTGAGAAGTGACGCCGATAGGAGAGGTGATTTGATTGAGGGTTGGAGATTTGATGAGTTCACCGGTTGTTGTTATAAATGACACTGACACCCTGGCATACGCCAGGAATCTAATGTTAAGGGAGGGGGTGAGCCGTTTGGTCGTAGTAAAGGGCACCCGACCAGTAGGGACGATCACCAGGAGGGACATTGTGAGAAGCCTCAGGAACTACAAGATGCGGCAGAGGGACTTCGACTCGATACTCGTGAGCGAGGTGATGCGCACCCCCGTCACAACCATAGATGAGAACGCCTTGGTAGTCGAGGCTGCTAGGAGGATGGTCTCTGCAAACATAAAGGGCCTGCCTGTAGTGAACCAAGGGGGAGACCTCTTGGGCATAATCACAAAGACTGACCTCACTAGGTATTTCGCTGAGACCATGAGGGGCAAGTACACTGTTGGCGATCTCTGCCAGAGGGAGCATCTCCCAATAGTGAAGAGGCACCACACAGTTTACCGGGTCGTTGATGTTATGGAGGAGCTCAACACTGACAGGGTTATCGTCGTGGATGAAGGTCGACCCGTGGGAATTATAACCGAGACCGACCTCTCATTCATACGCCCCCCAAAGGCCAGCAGCTCATTTATGAAGGGGTCTAAGGCAGAGTCTGAGGAGTTTTCATCCACCAGGTTATACCTTATACCGGTGGCTGAAGATATCATGACGCCTGACCCCTTTACGGTCAAGCTCTCTGAAGATGCTAGCAGCGCTGCACAAGCTCTCATAGAAAACGGGATAGGCGGCATGCCTGTTATTAACGATGAAGGTATGCTTGTTGGGCTTATAACAAAGTTTGACTTCGTAAAGGCCATAGCAAAGGGGGGATGAATTTGAAATTATTGGACATACTAGTTAAGGATGTTCCAACTCTCAACAAGAACCGCCCCCTATTGGATGCCTTAGACGTCTTGGATAAGGAAAATGTTGAGAGCATATGTGTCAATGACGATGGTGGGCCCATAGGTATCCTCTCATACCGTGACGTACTCAGCAAGATCGGCACGCAGAGGTTGAGGGCTGTGGCCCCAGAATCCCTCTACATATCAGGCTTTATGAGGCCTTTTCCTGTAACCCTCTCCAACGATTCGTCCGTGAGGAGAGCTGCCAAACTCATGCTTGAGCTCTCAGCCCCCTCCCTCCCGGTTTTTTACGGTGACACTTTCCTCGGACTTGTATACAAGAGGGAAATGCTCCGCGTTGTGAAGGACTCCACCGTGGCCGCGACATCGGTTATGCGCAGGCGCGTTCCAATTGTCAGATCTCACGAAAGGGTAATCCATGCAAGGAAGCTTTTACTAGATCAGAACCTATCCATGATCCCCGTGGTGAATGAGGACGGGAGGCCAGTGGGCATAATAACCGAGAGGGAGGTTCTCAAAGCCCTCATCGAGTTTCACAAATATGTTCCAGAAAAGTTCCAAAGGGCAAGGATAAGGCACCTTACCATATCCACATCTATGGTAGCCAACGTTCCCCTGCTTGAAGAAGAAATCTCTTTGGGCGAGGTCACGGAAAAGATCCTGAAGGAGGGTCTCCCTGGCGTCATATTCTCCGAACCTTCTCAGCCTAAGGTCATTGGGATCCTGACTCCTGATGAGGTATTGGATTACATAGTCCGCAGTCTCCCGGAGGAGCAGTAGCGATTTGAGGTTTGTAGTGGACGCTATGCTCGGAAAGTTGGCAAGGTGGTTGCGACTTCTGGGCTATGATACAGTTTACGATCAATTCCATGACGATGAGACCCTCCTCGCGATCTCCAGAGGCGAGGACCGCATACTCATCACCCGCGACGTGGAGCTCTTCAAGAGAGCGTCCAAGGAGGGCATACGGTCTTTGCTCATCAAGTCCACGGATCTGACAGGCTCTCTTCTGGAGATCTCACCATTCATAAAGGACTCTTTTGTAAACTCGATCGGCACCAGGTGCACAATGTGTAATACCCCCCTCATCGAAGCAGACCGTTCAAAAATCCCTTTCGATGAGATACCAAATATAAGCCCGCTCTGGACTTGCCCTAGATGTGGAAAGGTTTATTGGCACGGTAGCCACTGGAAGGGCATAGAAGAGCGCATCAAAAATATCAAGACCATCAATAGGTGATCTCGTTGTTGAGTTTGGAGGAGGGAACTTTTCTTGTAAGGCTTGCAAGATCCACCGTCACCAATTACCTCAAGGAGTCTAAGAAGCCCGTCCCACCACAGCCCCCAAGTCCGCGGCTGTACGAAAAATCAGGCGCCTTCGTCACAATTGAAAAACTAATTGGGGAGGAACGGATCCTCAGGGGATGCATAGGCTACCCCCTCCCACATCTCCCCCTCATAGAGGCTGTCATGGAATCGGCTATAAGCGCCGCCCTAGAGGATCCGAGATTCCCTCCCCTCAAGATAGATGAATTAAAAGAAGTGGTCTTCGAAGTCAGCGTCCTCACACCCCCTACACTCCTTAGGGTCAATGATCCAAAGGAATACCCCAAAAGAATCAGGGTAGGCAGAGACGGTCTAGTTGTGGAGATGGGCTTTTATAAAGGGCTCCTCCTACCACAGGTTCCCGTTGAGTATGGTTGGGACGAAGAGACCTTCCTATCTGAATGCTGCATGAAGGCAGGACTCCCCCCAGATAGCTGGCTCTCAAGGGATTTAAAGGTGTACGTCTTTACGGCAGAGGTCTTCACTGAAACATCCCCAGGAGGCGAGGTGGTCCAGAAGAAGCTCATGTGAACTTTTTTTACTAAAGGGCTGGGTCTCTATGAGGATTTACTTTGCCCCTTGCGGAATAGCCCTAGGGCATGCCGGCAGGTGTATTCCCATAGCTAGGCATTTCAAAAGCCGAGGCCACGAGGTCTTCTTTTCAACCTATGGAGAGGCTACCGAGTTTGTGAGAAAGGCTGGCTTCCCGGTGGAGGGCGTACCCCCACTCAAGTTCTATGAAAAGGAGGACGGGACATTCGACTTTCGCAGGACTCTATCGGCTGGGCCTAGGAGCCTCTTGGTATTTTCACAGCAGGTCGGCGCCGAGCTCAACCTCATAGAGCACTTTAAGCCAGACCTTGTGATCTCAGACAGTAGGCTGTCCACAGTTTTGGCTGCGAGGATGAGGCGCATAATCCCTGTACTAATACTGCACCAATTGAGAATAATGATTCCCCATTCAAGGCCCATCAAGCGGAGAATAAAGCAGGTCATCAAGGGTTACACCGAGAGGCTTGGGCTTGAGATCCTGGGGAGTCTATGGAAATTGAGTAAGGTCATAATAGTTCCTGACTTCCCTCCCCCGTTTACTATTGCTAAAGTGAACATAGTCCCCTCCCATCAGTATATAAAGAAGCTCAAATTAGTCGGTCCAATAATCCCTAAACGCCCTGAGGAGCTCCCACCCAGCTATGATCTCAAGAGAATGATGGGGTTCGACGATCGCCCGCTCATCTTTGCTGCCATGAGCGGAACCCTTGCTGAGAAGAAATACATCTCAGATCTGCTGCTCAGGATCTTTGAAGAGTTCCCTGACTCCTACAATGTTGTCCTCAGCAGGGGCTACTCTGAGGGATCTTTCCCGGGAGCAAAAATTCCAGCGAACTCAAAAAGGCTCAGGGTTTACGACTGGGTCGACGATCGCTACCTCTACCTTAAGGCATGTGACCTTCTGGTGACGAGAGGTGGACACAACACAGTCTCAGAGGCGATATACTATGGCAAACCAATGCTAATAATACCGACACCCGCTCACTCTGAACACCAAGGGATAGCGGAGTCTCTCTCCAAAATGGGTCTTGCTATATCATTACAACAACACTCACTTTCGAGGGAGAACCTGCTTACGGCTGTGAAGGAGGCTCTCGAGTCCTCAATCATATCCATAAGGATAGAAGAAGCCAGCAGGTACGCCTCCCAGTTCAACGCTGTGGAATCGATTTACAGGATTGTATGCGATCTGCTTTCGAGGAGCTGTGAGTGAAACTCTGGTTTTTTGATTTGTTTGCGAATTATTCAGCTTGCATAGTCGCCTCAACATAGTCCTAATGACTGCAGTCGCTTTTGCATGAACCCGCTTGTTAAGGTAATAATTCCTCTAAAAAAATTAAGGCATAGAAATGAGGGTTGTCGTCCTAAGAAGTCCCTCTATGTTCCTTATCTCTTCAACCCTTTTACTCAAGTCTTTCATATCGTTTGTACTATCTTTACTATCACGTCGTACTCGCCAAATACTATCGTGCCTTCGACAACNTCTTTAACTTTAAGGCACTTTTCCAAGACTTCTTTCTCTTTTCCTATTTGGCTGACGCCCAAAACATACGCTGAAAATACCATATTTGTTCCTCCAAAAATTCTTGTGATTTTTTTGTCCTCTGACCTTAATAATTTTTCTGATTTTTATAGGCTACTCAAGCAGAAGGTGTCTGCCTGCTAAAGATAAGACGATCCCCGCCTGTCGCAAGTAAGCCCGCACCTCAGCCGTGGGNATCTGACCGACCACTGATGATGCTTTTCAAGGAAAACATTTTTCCCAGAGGTCCTCATATGGTCTTTTGAATGGTTTATGCCTCTAACATTGCTTCTAATCCCGATGCTATTAACGACCTTCTACGCCAGTTCATATCAGTACGGAATNAACATAACTTTGGTCAACATGGGTGACGATCTGCCGCCTGAATCTCCGGACACGCCATATTATTACCTGCTGAACCAAAACATTTTTCCCAACACAACTTACCAGACCGCGATCCTGAAAGACGTCACTTTTNATGGCGCGCCAGCGCAATTCAATACATTTGAGGATGAAGATGGAAACCCCTGCATACAAGTCCTCACCAACACAACCCTCCGAAAGAATCAGTCTGCGGAATTATTCATGACATTTGTTATTCAAACTGGAGAAAAAAAATTTGACCTCTCGGAGATCGGGAGCGTCTCCCAGATCCCGAGGGAACTGGCTGAGAAGTACTCCCTAACAGGCTTATGGGATCTTTCACACCTCTCAAACTCAAGTGAGCTTATCTCCACTGCGAAAGCCCTAAAGGGAGAAGATGAGAACGTCCTCCACATAATCAGTAACATCTTGATGTGGTTCGAAGAGAATATGACATACAATGCAGAGCTCTTCGCCCCCCAGGACATTTTGACTACCTTTTTGACTAGGAGCGGTGACTGCGACGACCAAGCAAACTTGTTTGTTTTATTTTGCAGGATTCTTGGAATACCTGCATACTCTGTCATTGGTCCATTGTACGTCCCTGGCATGAATAAACTCGAGGAGGACAACAACATGGTCTTCAATTTGACCAACGTTGCCTGGCATGGATGGGCGATGGTATACCTCCCCACGAACGGTGACAATGGTGGATGGTATCCAGTGGACCTCACTTACTTCAAGGACGCTTACTATGAAAGTGGGCACATCAAAAGCCGCAACATCCTGGACCACATAAATGGCTCTGCATTTTCAAAATGGGATGCCTTGGAATACCTCTCTGTGATATCTGCGGACTACATAAACGAGACCTTAACAGCCAGGAACAAAATAATCGGTTCAAACGTCACGTGGATAGAGACCCACTATATTTTCCCAATTGGCAACGAGGGCCAAAGCCAATACGTGTATGCGGCTACACTACAACACTTCTTAATGCCTGTGTGGTTACTCTATGTGCAGTTCTGACTTTCACCATTTTGATTTGCCGTAGGTCTCGAAGTAGACGACCTGGCGGAGATCCTTCCTCGACCTAGCCTCCGGCATTTCTGCTGGAATCCCTATGGGTATCATGGCTACCGGTCTCACGTTCCTTGGGATATTTAGTGTTCTCCTAACCTCCATCTCATCAAACGCGCCAACCCAGCAAGACCCATACCCCAATGCTGTCGCCGCGAGCAGCATGTTCTCGATTGCTGCCGCGGTATCTTGGATGCAGTACAGGTTTCTACCTCTCGCACCATAATATGTTGCCGACTCTTCTTCGTTGGCACAAACCGTAATTATAACGCCTGCCTCGACCATCCAATACTGCCCCAGGGCCGCCTCAGCCAGCTTTAGCTTCAGATCCTTTATAGTAGTCACTATAAATTCCCATGGCTGTACATTTCCAGCGGAGGGCGCCAGGATCCCTGCCTTCAATATCTTTTTAAGGTCTCCTTCTGGTATTGGAATATCTTTGAAACTCCTCACACTCCTCCTGTTTTCAATACATTGAAATACATCCAATCTTGACACCCGCATGTCATTAGCAAGTTATTTTTCCCTCTGAGTAATTACTTTTATTGTGGTAGGTCCTATTGAGTGAATGGATCTTAGGTTTGGAGGGCTTGTACCATCGCCTCCTGTCCCCAAGGGTGCCTGTAATAGTCGTAGCCCTCCGGGACGATGATAAGCCGAACGCCATGGTGGTAGCTTGGCATACGCCTGTCTCCCTAAACCCCCCCATTCTTGCCCTCTCTATAGCCCCTGACCGCTTGACTCATCGTCTGATAGAGAAAAGGGGCGAATTCACCCTAAACATACCTTCACCTGCCCTCCTTGAAAAAGTTAAGACTGTGGGTTCGGTCTCTGGTAAGTCCTATGACAAGTCCACAACCTTCAACTTCACCAAGGGAACAATTATCAAAACCCCGATTATTGACGAATCAATGGGCGCCATTGAGTGCAAACTTCACAAAATTTTAGAGATGGGCGACCATTCCATAATCTTGGGCGAAGTTGTGGCTGCGAGGGCTAAGAGCTTCGATGGTATTTGGCTATCTTCCCCATTGCTGCATCTTGGCGGGACAAAATATGTAAAGTTTGGGGGACTGTGATTCGGCGTTCTTTGCAAGCTAGTCAGATAATTTCACCTCCAAAACTTGAGAGGATCTCTAAAAAGATATAACAATTTAGTTTAATTTTTTTAATTTATAAAGAATTATTACTATATAATTATATATATTAAGTTAAATTAAATTTATATTTATTAAAATATAAATTATAAATATTCTGCCCTTATATAACAAAGACTTTTTGAAATGAAAATCCCCTTTTTAAAGTTTCCGTTATAGATCTCTCCTTTTTTTGGGAACGCTTAAATATAATTCCGCCTTGATAAGAATGGGAATAAAAAGGGGGATAGGAATTTTTGGCAGAGGAAAAAACAATTACCCCGCAAGGCTATAAAGAAAATCCAGACCTTCTACCAGTTCCAATGGCAGAACGGAAGTACAACGCTCTGACCTTCACCTTCATGATGTTCAGCATGAACACTTGCATTCCTATGTTCTTCTTGGGTCCTATCGGGGCAGGTCTAGGAATGGACTTCTGGCAGGCATGTGTGGGCGCATTCATAGGAAACCTTGCAGCAGTCATAGTCATGTACCTAAACGGCGTTGTTGGAGTCAAGTACGGAGTACCCTACCCGGTTCAGCTAAGGGAGTCCTTCGGCTTCAGAGGTATACACATCCCTGTATTACTGAGAGGTTTCGCTGGAACCATGTGGTTTGGCATTGAGGCGTGGGCAGGATCTTACGCTCTGACCCTCATTGCCCTATTCGCTCTCGGCATCCCAGCCGCCCAAGCAACAGAACTCGCGTACACTTACCTTATAATCGCCCTCATATTCTATGTTGCCTCGTTTGTTCTCGTAATGCGCTTGGGCCTCAGAGGGATAGGAAAAATGGCAGATTATGCTGGACCTTTGATGCTCCTCTACTTCATATGGCTAGTCTGGTTCTTGGCTAGTACTCCTCAATTCGCTCCGAATGTACCCAAATTATTCGTGAGCACCGCCTCTTACTTCAGCCTAAACTTTCTAACATATCTGGCCGTCCAGACAAACTGGTGGGCCACAGTCGCCCTGAACATTTCCGACCTCTCAAGGGGGATTAATCCCAAACACAAGTATGCCTTCTTCACTGGTCTATTTGTTGGGATCGTCATATGCCAAGTTGTGGGAACCGCTCTTGGCTACGCTGCGGTGGGTCTGACGGGAACTATCCTGCCTCAGGACATTATACTGAAGTACGCTCCGGGAGGAGTTGCCATAGTTATAGGGCTAATATTCGCTTTCTTAGCACCTTGGTCCACCGATATAACCGCAAACTCTCCACCTCTCATTGACATCCTCATGGCCACTATTCGGTTACGATGGAAGACTGCCGTCGTAGTGGCTGCCATAATCGCATTCTTCGCAGCACCGTGGTGGGCTGTTGCCAAGGCTGCCGACTATACCAACTACATGACCGCTTGGGCATCGAACTACGGAATACTCCTTGGTCCCATAGCTGGTATCATGATCGCCAATTACTGGGTCACTAGGAAGAGAAACTACGACCTGCAGAAGCTGTACACCTTTGGGCCAAGTGGCTGCTGGTACCGCGGGGGCTGGAGCATCTCCTCTTATGTGACCCTGATAATCACTTGGATTCTGTGCTACATTATTGCCGTCCCAACCCAGCAGCTAGTCTGGTTCGGAGGCATTCCGTGGCCTGGTGGCGTGATCTGGTACTTTGCCGTCGTAATCTCCTTCGTACTAAAGGCTGCATTTGATAAATACTTTAAAGAATAATCTCCTTTTTATTTTTTTATTTTCTTATTTTTATTTTATTTTTACTTTTGAATTTTTGCTTTTGCTCTTTTTGAATTTATTATATGCGGCATCACTATCTAGGCATCTTTTCGAGCATACGTTCAAATGTCCAGCGAATTGAACTTCTGAGTTCCCTCACCCTTGAATCTTCGTCTACATTAAGGATCGTTATCTCCTTTATAATGTCGCCGTCGCTCTTTATGCTGTACTCAATAATTGAATCAGGATCTTTAGTCCCTGCGTCCACCGCCATCTCATCTTTCTTCCTCATCTCACCAATGACTCTCTCTAAAAAGAAGGACTGGAAAGGCGGCGTCTTTAAATTCAGTCCAAGATCTGGTCTTGGGACAATCCTGATGGTGTTCTTTCCAATATAAAACATCCCCAAATCCTCGCCTGTTTTTGACTTTATCGGGAAAGGTTGCTCTTGTGGTGCGGGGGGTTCAATGGAGGGCTTTGGCATCTCCACTGGCGCCTTCTGAGTCTCCTCTACAAGCCTGCTCGCCGGTCTGAAGCTTATCCTTGTTAGCGCCTCATCGACAAGCTTCAGGGAAGCCTTGAGAAATGCAAGTTCTTTTTCTGCCTTTGCAATCTTCTCCTCAAGGTCTTTCTTAAGTTCTGCCAAAGTCCTAGTTTCCTGATCTGAAGTTGACATCATCTTCACCCAAACTCATAAATGTCGGTCACAATAACCATTATCGCTCAAGTGTGATTTAAACCTAGTTGGGGGATAACTTTTTCCCAATATAGTAGAGGTGGTTTTCGTATCAAAATAGCTTCACAACACTCACCTCTTTATTTTAACTATCGGCGGGAAGCCCCCTCCGATGGGGGGATAGTTCACATTAAATGACTAAAATCTAGACTCGATAAGATTCGGTAGCTCTTTGAGCTCTCTTATTATGAAGTCAGGGTCATACTTTCTCAATTCCTCTTCGGTTCTTATGCCGGTAGTCACACTCACAACCCTCACCCCAAGCGCTTTACAAGGTTTGATGTCCATTTCAGAGTCACCCACCACTACAGCCTCATCGGGGTTAACCCCAAGCGCCTGTAGGACAACCTTCAGGTGTTCGGGATTTGGCTTGGGCTTGGGCACATTGTCTCTTGCCAGAACTACATCGAAAAAATCTATTATGCCTGTCCTCTCCAAGGCTGTGCTGGCAGCCTCTGAGTTGTTATATGTGAACACCGCCAACTTCATCCCCTTGGCCTTCAAAGTTTTTAGAACTTCTCTTACTCCTGGAAGAAGATCTGTGGTTTTTGCTGCCTCAACCTCATATCTTACGGCTATCATCTCTCCCTTCTTCAGCAAATCGTCTATCCACTTATCCCCTTTCCCTTTTTCTTCAAAGTATCTCCTCGCACCCTCTTTAATTGAGGAGAAGCTGTCCCTAGGGGTAAACAAGCCTTCTTCAAGGCCGCTTTCAACAAAAAACCTGATAATCTCTTCCTTAATCTTCTTACTGTCAAGGTTGAACTTCAGGAGAACGCCGTCGAGGTCAAAGATCACGCCCTTGATCAACCCAGAAGCACCCTCCATTTCCCACTATCCCTTACTATAAAAGTATTTTCCACTTCACCCTCAAGTATCAAGCTCAAAAGTTTGCTGCTCTCGTAGTAAAGTAAATTTGCCAATAGCACAATATATGCTAATGACCAAGTGGTGGTATCTTGAGATACTCGGATCTTGTTGAGGTCTACGAGGAGATTGGGAAGACGTCCAAGAGGCTCGAGATAACCGACACTCTTGTAAGATTTCTCAGGAGCTGCCCACCAGAACTCATTGACAAGGTTGTATACCTCACGCAAGGGAGGATCTACCCTGAGTTTGTTCCGCTAGAACTTGGAATGGCGGATAAGATGATAATCCGTTGCATAGCCCAGGCGTCGGCAGCAAAAGAATCTGAGGTTGAACAGCTATACAAAAGCGTGGGCGATCTGGGTAAAGTCGCCAACACACTTCTCTCTAAGGGGAAAAAGCAGGTCACACTTGACCTTTTTTCAACCACAAAAAAGGCGGATCACATAACTATTGAGAGGGTCTACGCTGACCTGGACAGAATTGCTCGAGCGCAGGGTCCCGGCTCCCAGGAGGAGAAGATTCGCATCCTCTCAGACCTACTGAGGGACTCTTCTCCAAAGGAGGCGATGTACATCATAAGAACAGTCTCAGGTACGCTGCGGCTAGGAGTTGCCGACATGACAATACTCGACGCCCTGACCATCGCCTTTACAGGATCAAAGGATGCCAGACCAGATATTGAGAGGGCATACAATGTGAGCAGCGATCTTGGTGCAGTGGCAAAGATCCTAGTCCTTCAAGGTCTGGAGGCTATAAAAAATTTCAAACCATGCCCTGGGAGGCCAATAAGATCGATGCTGGCCGAGCGCCTCTCTTCTCCCTCCGAGATACTGGAGAAGATGGGTGGGAGGTGCGCTGTTGAGTACAAGTATGATGGTGAGCGGGTTCAGATCCACAGGACTGAGGACGGAGAAATGCTACTCTTTTCTAGAAGGCTTGAGAACATAACCCACCACTATCCCGATATAGCCAGTCTAGCCACTGACGGAATCGCCCTAAAGTCGTACATAGTGGAGGGCGAGATCGTGGCAGTGGACCCAGATACTGGCGACCTGCTACCTTTCCAAGAACTGATGCACCGGCGGAGGAAATACGGCATTGAGGAAGCCATGGAGGAATATCCTGCCTCCATTAGGCTCTTCGACATTCTATATGCTGATGGCTCAGATTTCACAATGAAGGCCTATCCTGAGAGGCGCTCATTCCTCGCAAAGGTGGTGCGTGAGAGCGAGAGGCTGAGACTGGCTGAACAAAAGATTGTAGATAACGTTGATGATCTAGAGAACTTCTTCCAGGAAGCGATATCAAATGGGTGCGAGGGGCTTGTGGCAAAGTCTTTGGGTCCCGAGTCAGTTTACAAGGCAGGCGCGAGGGGCTGGCTCTGGATAAAGTACAAGAGAGACTACAAAAGCGAGATGACCGACACAGTCGACTTNGTGGTGGTGGGAGGGTCCATGGGAACTGGCAAGCGTGCAGGACACATAGGCACCCTCCTTCTGGCAGCCTACGATGACGTCCAAGACGTTTTCAGGACCGTCTGCAAGTGCAGTACGGGATTCACCGATGAGGACATACGGAACATGAGAAAGTTGCTCGAGCCTTACATAATACCTCACAGACACGCGAGAGTGGACTCAAAAATCACCCCAGACATCTGGGTAGTTCCTGCCAAGGTCATAGAAGTCTTGGGCGCTGAGATCACCCTCTCACCCATTCATACCTGCGGACAGGACGCCATAAGGAAAGGGTCAGGCCTTGCCATCCGTTTTCCGAGGTTCACTGGGAGGTGGAGGGACGACAAGAGCCCAGAGGACGCCACCACCGTTAGGGAGATAATCGAGATGTATAAGAGGCAACTCAAGAAGATTGCTTGAGGCTAGCACGGACCTCTACAGCACAGTGCGGTTTCAAGATCTGCATCTGACTATCAAATTTCTACTCACACTGCCATTTTGGCAGCACATTGCGTTCAACTGAAATATATGCCAAGGGCCCTATCTCAATATGATTATGGCTTAGGATAAGTTAATAAGCAGGAACTTTCAGAGGAAGGTTGGGCAGAAGTGAAGGAACTGACGCATGTTCAGCTCTTT